>DATFVF010000087.1:0-13862 GCA_035260465.1 Pseudolabrys sp.
CGAGCGCTCGGGCACCGGGCAGGATCACGAGCGGAGCGGCCTCCGGCACCGCCGCGAGCAGATCAAGGCCGGCAGCGTCGGCGCTCTGGTAGGACGGCAGCGGCAAATCCTTGCCATCGGGCAGGCGTTGAACCCGGACCTCAGTAAAGGGCTCGTCCGTAACCTTCTTTAATCGGAAATTTGAAACCATCGTACCAAGGCTTTTCAACCGCCGCGAGAAGGACAGCCTAGCCGCAGTGTTCTCAATCTAGAACCTTGGGAGGCAAAACATCTGTGCGTAATTCTAAATTAGCCCGGCCTATTTCGTAAGCGCATCGGCAATGCGCGCGACCAACATGGCAGCGACCTCGTCTTTGCTTTGCGGCGGCCAGGCGTCGATGCCCGACGCGCGCACGAGCGTAATCGTGTTGCGGTCGCCACCCATCACGCCTGATCCTGGTGACACATTATTGGCTAGAATCCAGTCGCAACCTTTGCTGGCGAGCTTTGCTTTGGCATTGGCCGCGACGTTCTCGGTCTCGGCGGCAAAGCCGATGACCAGTTTCGGGCGTTGGGTTTTTCGTTTTGCGATGGTGGCAAGAATGTCCGGATTTTCCACGAGCGACAAATCCGGTGTGGCCTTGCCAGCCTGCTTCTTTAACTTCTGTTCGCCGGCATTGGCGACGCGCCAGTCGGCGACTGCGGCGGCAAAAATCGCAATATCCACAGGCAACGCGCGCTCGACCGCTTGCAACATTTCCCGGGCGGTCTCGACTTTGATCACTTTAACGACGGGCGGATCTGGCACGTTCACCGGGCCACTAATCAGCGTAACATCGGCACCGGCGGCGGCCGCGGCGGCGGCAATGGCGTGGCCTTGCTTGCCGGACGAGCGATTGGCGATGTAGCGCACGGGGTCGATTGGCTCGTGCGTCGGGCCGGACGTGATCAGCATGCGCCTGCCTTTGAGTGGTTGTGCCGTGCCGGCCGACAACAATTTCTCCACCGCCGCGGCGATCTCCAGCGGCTCGGCCATGCGGCCGAGCCCGCGCTCATGTGCCTCAGCCATTTCGCCTTCGTTCGGACCGACCAGCGCCAGGCCATCGGTTACGAGTTGGGCCAGATTGCGTTGCGTCGCCTTGTTTTCCCACATGCGGGAGTTCATGGCCGGTGCCAGAAGAATTTTCACAGTCGTCGCCAACAACACGGCGGTTGCGAGATCATCGGCGTGGCCGCCCGATATTTTTGCCATCAGGTCGGCGGTCGCCGGCGCTACAACAATCAGGTCGGTCTCGCGCGCAAGACGAATATGCCCGACATCGAATTCGCTGGCCGGGTCAAACAAATCGGTGAACACGCGTTCGCCGACGAGTGCGCTTGCTGAAAGCGGCGTCACGAAATGCTCCGCCGCTTTCGTCAATATGCAGCGCACGGCGATGTTGCGTTCTTTCAGTCGCCGGATGAGATCGAGCGACTTATACGCGGCGATGCCGCCACCGATGATCAGCAGCACGCGTTTGGTCCCGGCCGCGACATCGCTGATGCGCTGCGTTCGCGCCGCTGACTTTGGCGGGGACGGCGGATTGATCAGATCAAGCGCTTGGTGCCCGGTCTCCTCGGCCGCCTCTCGCAGGATGGTGCGCACCTCATCTTCGACCGACCGGCCACTTTTTGCCGCGCGCAGGCGCAGCAGCTTTTTGAGCCTTTCGTCGAGCTGGCGGACCGTGAGGGAAGCCATAAAACCTCTTTGCGTTAAGGAGTTTAGCAGCCTTTTGATCTCAATGCAATCAATGCAATCACACGCGCCAATTCCAGCCCTCTTGACGGCCACCACGCCATTCTGTAGTTAACCGACTAGTTATTTAACTGGAAGGTTTATTTCATCATGGCGACGGACCGCCTGAGTTCGACATTTGCGGCGCTGGCCGATCCCACGCGGCGGGCGATCCTCGCGCGGCTCGCCCTCGGCGAAACCTCCGTGTTGAAACTGGCCGAGCCGTTCGACATGAGCCTGCCGGCGGTTTCAAAACACCTGAAAGTGCTGGAGCGCGCCGGGCTCATCACGCGAACCCGTGATGCGCAAATGCGGCCGTGCCGGATCGACGCGCGCGCGCTCAAGGAGGCGGACGACTGGCTCGAGGAATATCGCCGGCTTTGGGACGAACGTCTCGATCGCCTGGGCGACTACCTCAAAACTCTGCAAGCTGAACAAAAGCAAAGCAAGCGGGAGACGAAGCATGGCCGAAGAAAATAATCTCGACCTCGCCAAAGATCCGCGTTCGATCATTGGAACGCGCGTATTCGATGCGCCGCGCAGCCTGGTGTTTGAGGCGTTTACCGATCCCAAGCATCTGGCCGAGTGGTGGGGACCAAATGGATTCACGACCACGACGCATAGCTTCGACCTGCGGCCGGGTGGCAAATGGCGATTCGTCATGCACGGGCCCGATGGTCGCGATTACCAGAATCTCATCACCTACGACGAAATCGTTCCGCCGGAACGCCTCATCTACCATCACGGCGGCGGCGACGACGTCGAGCCGGTTCAGTTCACGCAATCCGTCACCTTCGAGGATCTCGGCAACGGTAAAACCCGAATGATCTGGCACGGCAAGTTCGCATCGGCCGAGGAACGCGCACGTGTCATCAAGGAATACGGCGCCGATAAGGGACTGGTGCAGACCATGGCGCGGCTGGCGGATTACTTGGCCGTGATGCCGGCAAAGAACGCGTGACGATCAGTGCGGAACGACCAAACCTCAGGCGAGTGCCCGCAACGCGCCGCGCAAATCGTCGGGGTGGAAGTCTCTCAACGACCGCTCAATTTCGGTGTGAGTCTGCACCCACACCGGAAAGGCTTTGGCGAGCAGGGCGCGGCCCGGAGGAGTGATCGTGAGCCGCCGGCTACGTTTGTCTTCTTTGTCGACCGCAACTTTCGCCAACTTGCGGCGTTCAAGGGGTTTGAGCGCCGCGGTCAGCGTTGTCCGGTCCATGGCGAGCAATGTGGCGACGCTGCCGATGCTCGGAGGTTCTGGCCGGTTCAACGACATCAACAGCGAGAACTGCCCATGCGTCAGATCGAACGGGCGAAAGACCTCATCGAAACGCCGCGCCAGCGCCCGTGCCGCCCGCTGGACGTGCAGACAAAGGCAAGCGTCGCGCACCTGATGCGTGGCCGAAAGTGGCAATTCGTGACGGGTTGACATGAGGTATATTACGTTGATATCAACGTATTTGTCAATGATGGGAACCTAAGGAGGACGAGTTATGCAGGTGCAATCTTATTTGTTTTTCGATGGCCGCTGCGAAGAAGCGATCGACTTCTACAAGAAGACGCTTGGTGCCGAAGTCGGCATGCTGATGCGCTGGAAGGATAGCCCCGACAAATCCATGTGCACGCCGTCGAATGAGAACAAGGTAATGCACGCCTCGCTCAAAATCGGCGAAAGCAGGGTCATGGCCTCCGATGGGCGCAATACGGGAAATCCGGAGTTCAAGGGTTTTGCCTTGTCGCTCAACGCGAAAGACGAAGCCGATGCCGACCGGCTCTTCAACTCGCTCTCCGCCGATGGAAACGTCATGATGCCGCTCGGCAAAACGTTTTTTTCTCCGCGCTTCGGAATGGCGACCGACAAGTTCGGCGTGAACTGGATGGTCATCGTCGAGCCGTAATGGCCGCGCGCGATTACAAATGAAGGTGGAGGAAAAAATGTCAGAAGACTTCGTTATGTCGCGCGTCTTCGATGTGCCGCGCGATCTGCTGTGGAAGTGCTTCACCGAGCCGGAGCGCATGAAGCAGTGGTGGGGCCCGAAAGGGTTCAAGGTCCTTTCCGCAAAAATGGATTTGCGCCCGAGCGGCAGCTACCACTACGGCATGCAATCGCCGGATGGACACGCGATGTGGGGCAAGTTCGTCTTCCGCGAAGTTGTCCCGCAAGAACGCCTCGTGTTCATCAATTCGTTTTCGGATGAGAAGGGGGGCATCACGCGCCATCCCGGAAACGAAAATTGGCCCTTGGAAATGCTTTCCAGCTTCACGTTCGAAGACATGCCCGGCGGCAAAACCAAATTTACGGTGCGCTGGGCCCCGCACAATGCCAGCGAGGAAGAACGGAAGACCTTCGATACAAACCGCGAAAGCATGCGACAGGGCTGGGGCGGCACGATGGACCAGCTCGAGGCTTATCTGCCCAAGGCGAAATAGCGTCGAATCTGTTGGTTATACGTTGCGCAATGAAAGGATCACGCAATGCCGATCGCCAAACAAAAAATCACACCCTGCCTATGGTTCGACACGCAGGCCGAAGACGCGGCGAAATTCTACTGCTCGATCTTCAAGGATTCCAAGATCGGTGCGATCAGCCGTTACACTAAGGCCGGGCAGGAGGTTCATCACAAGAAGCCGGGTTCGGTGATGGTCGTCGAGTTTGAAATCGAGGGGCAAACATTCACCGCCTTGAATGGCGGCCCGAATTTCAAATTCAGCGAGGCGATCTCGCTACAGGTGCGCTGCGAAACGCAGGCCGAGGTCGATTACTTCTGGGGCAAGCTCACGCAAGGCGGCGAAGAGGGCCCCTGTGGCTGGCTGAAGGACAAGTTTGGCCTGTCGTGGCAGGTCGTGCCCGCGGTGATCCCAAAAATGATGACCGACCCGGACCCCGCGAAATCCGAGCGAGTCATGAACGCATTCATGAAAATGAAAAAACTCGACATCGCGGCGATTGAACACGCTTACGCGGGAAGACCGCAATGAGCGCTACGGCAAAACGAGCGCCTTACGGCGAAGGGAGCGTCACTGTCACGCGCATATTTGATGCGCCACGCGCGCTGGTATGGAAGGCATGGACCGATCCGAAAATGATGGCGCAATGGTTTGGGCCACGTGGTTTCACCATTCCGGTCTGTGAACTTGACGTGCGGGTCGGTGGCAGCCTGCGCATCGTGATGCGCGGGCCGGACGGAAACGACTATCCCATGAAAGGTGTGTTCCGTCAGGTCGTCGCGCCCGAACGGCTGGTGTTCAGCAATATCGCCACCGACAAAGAGGGCAATCACTTACTCGAAGGCGAAACCACCGTCACCTTTACCGAGAATGAGGGCAAGACGACCCTCACTTTGACGACGTACGCTGCTGGCCTCGTGCCGATCGCCCCGAAAATGCTCGCCGGCATGGAAGCGGGCTGGACGCAGAGCATCGATAAATTGGAAGAGCAACTTGTGGCTCGGTTTGGCTGATCGCAATTACACCAGCATCCAGGCGATCCAGGCGAGTACCGCCGCGATCACCCACAGTGCTACTGTAGTCCAGCGGTTGCGTCGTGCTTCCGCCGCCCCAATTTCGGCGACGGTCTGAGGTGAGAGCACGAGACCATCGCGTGTAATATCGTCGAATTGATCGAGCAGCGTTCCCGCACGGGTCAACAAGCTCGGCACCTGACCGAGGAAGCGGCCGATCTCGCCAGCGCCTTCGACCGCGTCTTCCAAACGGCCGACCGGGCCCAGGTTGCGCGCAATCCATTCCCGCACGACCGGGTCGGCGGTATTCCACATATCAAGTTTGGGGTCGAACGATCGTCCGACGCCTTCAACCACCACCATCGTTTTTTGCAGCAGCAACAGCTCGGGACGTGTGCGCATGTCGAACAGGCCGGTCACCTCAAACAGCAGCATCAGCAACTTTGCCATCGAGATATCTTCAGCGGTGCGATTATGAATTGGCTCACCGATGGCGCGGATGGCTTGTGCGAAACTTTCGACCGAATGCTGCCGCGGCACGTAACCGGCGTCGAAATGCACTTGCGCCGTTCGATGATAATCTCGTGTGATGAAGCCAAAAAGTATCTCGGCGAGGAATCGGCGTTCCTTCGGCCCAAGTCGCCCCATGATGCCGAAGTCCACGGCAACGAGCCGGCCATCGTCGTCGACGAACAGATTGCCTGGATGCATATCGGCGTGAAAAAAGCCGTCGCGCAACGCATGGCGCAGGAAGCTCCGAATGACATTACGGCCAAGCGCAGGCAGGTCGAAGCCCTTGGCCGCGAGTGCACCGTGGTCACTCAGACGAATGCCGTCGATCCACTCCAATGTCAGCACATCGCGCGCGGTACGATCCCAATCGACGGTTGGCACGCGAAAGTCAGTGTCCTCGCGTGTGTTTTCAGCCATTTCGGAAAGGGCCGCGGCCTCCAGCCGGAAATCCATTTCAATCGCGACTGAACGCGCGAGCGTCGATACCACCTCGATCAGTCGCAGCCGCCGCGCTTCCGCAGAAAATGCTTCTGCCTTGCGTGCAGCGAAGAAGAAAGCGTCGAGATCGGATTTGAAGCGGCGTTCGATACCGGGCCGGAGAATTTTCACGGCCACCGGTTTGCGCACGCCGTCTGTTTCGATCTCGGCACGGTGCACCTGCGCGATCGAGGCGGCAGCGACCGCCGGGCCGAAACTCGCATAGACAGCCGAAAGCGGCTTGTCGAAGGCAGCGACGACCACAGCTTCCGCTTCGCTCTGGGGGAAGGGCGCCATCTTGTCCTGAAGACTCTCGAGATTGCGCGCGATAATCGTGCCGACCACGTCCGGACGCGTGGCAAGAAATTGGCCGAGCTTCACGTAGGTTGGCCCGAGCTTGCTCAGTGCAGCGGCCAGCCGGCTTTCGCCAGTTTTTGCACTTGGACGCTCGAACATGCGCGCAAAGGCGACGGCGGTCTTGGCCGGTAACGGCAAAGTCCGCGTATCGACCAGCGCGAACACGCCTTCGCGCGCAAATACGAAGCCGGCACGGCTCAAGCGAAAAAGATGAGAGACGGCAGCGATCACAAGCGCCAGCCCGAGTGCAGTGCCACCACGCCACCGGTCATCGGCTTGTATGACGCGCGGCGGAAGCCGGCGGCCTCGATCATTGTTGCAAAGGCTTTCGGCTTGGGAAATTTCCGGATCGACTCGACCAGATATTGATATGCCTCGCGGTCGCCAGTCACCGCTTCTCCGATGCGCGGGATCACTTGAAAAGAATAGAGGTCATAGAGAGAATCGAGGCCCGGCATGTCGACCGAGGAAAATTCGAGGCATAAAAATCGGCCACCGATCTTCAGAACACGAAATGCTTCCTCAAGCGCACGCTGGATCCGCGGCACATTGCGGATCCCGAAAGCGATGGTGACGCAGTCGAAGCTGCGATCGGGATAATGCAATTCCTCGGCGTTGCCCTGCTCGAAGGTGACGCTGCCGTCGACCCCTCGTTCGGCGGCCCGCGCACGGCCAACCTCAAGCATATCGGCGTTGATGTCGCATACCGTGACATGCGCGCCTAGGCCGCCTGCCTCAACCACGCGAAAGGCGACATCGCCGGTGCCGCCGGCGAGATCGAGTACGGAAAATTCGCGGCCGCTTTTGGGCGGGTTTATTGCCGTCACCAATGCGTCTTTCCAGGCCCGGTGGAGACCACCTGACATCAGGTCATTCATCAAGTCATAGCGGCGCGCGACCGAATGAAAGACGTCGTCCACCCGCCCCTGCTTGTCTGCGAGGGGCACGCTCTCAAAGCCGAAATGAGTCTGCTCGCCGCCACGGGCCATGGCCAATAATCCTTTTCGAGCAGGACCATAGCGCGGGTGGCCGGAGGGCGCTATGTGTCAGCGCGGGAGCGGTTAATCATGCCCGAATTGCCAGAGGTCGAGACCGTGCGCCGCGGATTGGCGCCTGCGATGGAAGGCGAGCACTTTACGAAGGTTGAGGTCCGCCGTGGCGATCTGCGCTGGCCGCTGCCCAAGGGTTTTGCCCGGCGCTTGCATGGCAAGACCGTGGAAGGGCTCGGTCGCCGGGCAAAGTATTTGCTTGCGGACCTTTCGTCCGGTGATGTGTTGCTGATGCACCTCGGCATGTCGGGCTCGTTTCGAGTCGGCAAGGATGCAAAGCCGGGCGTGTACTATCACGAGCGCTCCAAAAGCACCGCGCACGATCATATCGTGTTTCATATGTCGAATGGCGCGACCGTAACCTTTAACGACCCGCGTCGCTTCGGGTCGATGAAGCTGGTGCCACGCGCCAAGCTCGACCAGGAACCATTGTTGCGCGCGCTTGGACCGGAACCGCTGGGAAATGAATTTGATGCCGCGATGCTCGCGAAAGCCTGCGCCGGTAAAAAGACTTCGCTCAAGGCCGCCCTCAGTGACCAGCGTGTGGTCGCAGGCCTCGGAAATATTTATGTTTGCGAAGCGTTGTTTCGTGCGCGGCTATCACCCAAACGGCGCGCCTCGACCATCGCCGATCGCCACGGCAAGCCTCATGAACACGCCGAAAGATTGGTCGACGCTATCAAGGCGGTGCTTAGCGACGCCATCGAAGCTGGAGGCTCTTCGCTACGCGATCATCGCCGCGCCGACGGCTCGCTCGGCGATTTCCAGCATAATTTCCGGGTTTACGATCGCGAAGGCGAGCCATGTCCCAATTGCAAGGGCAAGATCAAACGTATCGTGCAGGTTGGCCGCTCGACCTTCTATTGCCCATCGTGCCAGAAGTAGGCCACGCTATGTCGCCTGAATGCCGGGGTCGATGACATGCGCAAGTATGGCCTGATTGCATTGACCTTCGCCGCAACATTAGTCGCCGTGCAGGCTGCGGGCTACCCGGACCGTCCCATTCGGTTCATCGTCCCGCAAGCGGCGGGAAGTGCGACCGACACCGTCGCCCGCATTCTTGCCGCCGAGCTGTCGAAGGAATTGGGCCAGCAGGTAATCGTCGACGACCGCCCGGGTGGCGCGCTCACCATCGGGCTCGACATCGTCGCGAAATCGTCGCCGGACGGCTACACGATCGGCATGGGGCCGATCGGTGCGCTCGCCATCACGCGCCACATGGTGGCGAAGTTGCCCTACAATATAGATAGGGACTTCCAGCCGATCGCGATGGTCGCGCGTGGCCATCTGCTGCTCGCGGTTTCACCGAAGCTCCCGATTTACTCGGTGAAGGAGTTGGTCGACTACGCCAAGAAAAACCCGGGCAAGCTTACGAACGCTTCGTCCAGTAACGGCTCACCCGGACATGTTGGCGGTGAACTGTTTAAATACATGACGGCGACCGAGATTGTCCACGTCCCTTATCGCGGTGGCGCGCCCGCTATCACCGATCTGATCGCAGGCCACGTCGATATTATGTTCGAAAGCCTGCAATCGATTGCGACATTCGCGCGCGACGGCAAGGTGCGCGCGCTTGGTGTCAGCGGCGCCACGCGCTCGCCGGCATTCCCCGATCTCCCAACGATCGGCGAAACTGTTCCCGGGTATCTCGCGCCGACATGGACGGGCGTGATCGCGCCCGCCGGCGTGCCGAGGCCGATCGTCGACAAGCTCAATGCCGCGATCAACAAAGCGCTCACATCAGAGGCGTTTCAAGAGAAGTTTGCCAAGATCGGCGACGAGCCAGCCGGTGGAACGCCGGAGGAATTCGCCGCGACAATCAAAGCCGATTCCGCAAAATGGGAAGAGGTCGTGCGGCGTTCCGGTGCACGACTTGATTAAACTAGGGATTTAGTCATGACCTACCAGGACATTGCTGTCGAAACGCGAGGCCGCGTCGGCGTTATCCGCCTTAACCGACCGCAAGCGCTCAATGCCCTCAACAAGGCGCTGATGGCCGAATTAACCCAGGCAATTGAGGCTTTTGACGCCGATGACAAGGTCGGCTGTCTGCTGATTACGGGCAGCGACAAGGCATTCGCCGCGGGTGCCGACATCAAGGAAATGGCGGATAAGTCGTTTATCGACGCCTATCTCGGCGATTTTGTTTCTAACTGGAATGCGGCCGCGCATGCGCGCAAGCCGGTCGTCGCGGCAGTTGCGGGCTTTGCGCTTGGCGGTGGCTGCGAGCTTGCGATGCAATGCGACATCGTGATCGCTGCAGATACCGCCAAATTTGGTCAGCCCGAGATCAAACTCGGGGTTATTCCCGGTATAGGCGGAACGCAGCGGCTCGCGCGTGCGGTCGGGAAAGCCAAAGCCATGGATTTGATTTTGACCGGACGAATGATGGATGCGGCGGAGGCCGAAAAGTCCGGATTGGTCGCGCGTGTTGTTCCGGCGGCGAACCTGATGGATGAGGCGATGAAAGTTGCCGATACCATCGCCAATATGTCGTTGCCGTCGGTGCTGGCGGGAAAAGAAGCCGTCAGCCGTGCGTTCGAGGGCGGGCTGTCGGAAGGCATGGCGTTCGAGCGTCGAATCTTTCACTCGCTGTTTGCGACGGAAGATCAGAAGGAGGGCATGAAGGCTTTCGTCGAAAAACGCGCCCCGAAGTGGAAAAACAAATAGCTATTGGCGCACGCAAATAATTCTCACCACTGACGCGCTAGCGTCGGCGCCTTGTGACGGGGATGAAACGTACGGAACATCGCGTGCGGCTAGAAAATCTCGGATCGCATCGGCAGTGATGAGCCGGACCGGGGGCGCAGTCGATTCTGTGCTTGCGAGCACAAAACTGCGCATTTCCATCATGCCGAGAAATTGCCCTTGCGAGTCGATTGCGGCGGCGCCGGAAAATCCAGCCATCGGCACCGGTTGGCGCAATTCGATTGCATTGTCCGCCAGCCGCGCTTTGATTTCGGTGAGCTTTTTTGCGCCGTTTTGCTCCTTTGGATCGGGAATACCGACGAGCGTCACGTCGCCCTTCTTGGCGGCCTCGGGCACGAATGGCAGCGGCGACAGTTGATGCGGACCATAAACGCGCACAAGGGCCAAACCGTTCTCTTTGTCTTCGGCGACTCGCTCGGCATCGCCAAGACCGGCGGCGACGATCACCTGGCAACCGGTTGTGAGCTTGCGGTCGGTGACAATATGGCCCCGCGCGCTCACAACCAGCCCGGTGCCGTATTCGACAGATTTTGCCATGGCCGCAAATGCCGACGTACGTTCGGGGAATGGTGAAAAAGCGCTCACCATTGCCGACGTCACCGGCGCGACAATGGTCTCCATCATCTGGTCAAACAGGAGCATGTATCCCCGGATTTCACCATCACGCGCATACGCGCGCACCGAGAAAATCTTTAGCCCTTGCATGCCGCTGATATAGAAATTGTCGTCGCGCAGCGCGCTGGATTCAACCTTGCGAGTGGATGGCTCTTTCTTTTGTTGGTCGAAGAATGCCGCCAGCTTGACGTCGGTGTCCTTGATGCGGAAGGTCTCGACCTGTACTTCACCGTGAGCCGAAGACCAGCGTGTGCCACGCGCCGCATCTCGCGTTTGGGACACCAGCTTGGCTGGAAGACCGATGCGCACGCCGGTCGCTGGATCGGCGACCACGCTCCAACCAAACTCGTCCTCATGATTTTTGGCGGCGGTGAGAAGATTGGTGCGCTCGGCTGGCGAGAGCACGCCCGTGACTTTGGATCTCACGCGCTTCTGGAAATTCTTGATCGCAGAAAGGAGCGGATCTTCGCCGCCGATCGATGCGGTGTAATCACCCGACCAGAGCAGCGCCGACTGGATTTTCAGGCGTTCGCCCGGAGGGATTTCGGAAGCCGGCGCGGGCTCCACAATGGGGGTCTCGGAATTTAATGCGGCGGTTTTTGGTGCAACGGTCGTCGGCGCGGCGATTTTTGGTGCTTCGGCTGGCGCGGTCGGCTTGGCCACGCGCTTTGGCGTAACATGAGCTTTTGATTTTACGGCGGGCTGCTCGACCGTCGGCATGATCCCAGGCGACTCCTGCGCCAGCACCGGAGCGGCACCGAGCAGAAGCGCGAGCATCACCGTCGACCCATCGAAACGCATCAACACCGGCCCCGATCGCATTTGTGGCCACCTTAGCCGATGCGAACAGAGGCGCAAGGCCGGCTGGGGGACGCACAAGCGAGCCTGCGTAACATTTTGCCCGCGCATGATCTTTCCGAAAATCGGTCCCCCTTTTAGGGCTCATGCGCTAGGTTAACGCCGATGCTCGACGCAAAAGAACTTGAACGCTATGCCCGCCACATCGTCCTGCGCGAAGTCGGCGGACCAGGCCAGGCGAAGCTAAAATCCGCGCGTGTGCTGGTCGTCGGAGCTGGCGGCCTTGGCGCGCCTTTGCTGCTCTACCTTGCCGCCGCGGGAATAGGTGTGCTCGGCGTCGTCGACGACGACGATGTGTCGTTATCGAACCTGCAACGCCAGGTCATCTTTGCGACCGGCGATATCGGCAAGCCGAAGGTTGAACGCGCCGGCGATGCGGTGAAGGGCCTCAACCCGCACGTCAATGTCGAAGCACACCGCGTGCGCTTGACGGCGGCCAACGCACTCCAACTGATTGCTCGTTACGACATCGTGGCCGACGGTTCCGATAATTTTGACACGCGCTATCTCGTATCTGACGCCTGCTACTTCGCCAAAAAGCCCCTCGTTACCGCTGCTGTCGGCACGTTCGACGGTTCGCTGACGTCAATCCGCGCACATGAAACGCAGGCTGACGGAACGCGCAACCCGACTTATCGCTGCCTGTTTCCCGAGCCGCCGCCGGCGGGCACCGTGCCAGCCTGCGCCGAAGCCGGCATCCTCGGTGCGCTCCCCGGTGTGCTCGGCTCGCTCATGGCACTGGAAGTGATCCGCGAAATTGTCGGCTTTGGAGAAGGTCTGGTCGGCCGGCTGCTGATGGTCGATGCGCGTTCCATGCGCTTCGAGACGCTGAACTACGCGTGGGATCCGGACAATCCGCTCAGCGGAAACAAGCCGAGGATCAAGGACCTCTCACAGCATCGACGGTAGGACGCGATCTGGCGGACGGTGGCCGTCCATGAAGGTCTTGATGTTGATGATGACCTTCTCGCCCATGTCCACGCGGCCTTCGATTGTCGCCGAGCCTGTGTGAGGCAACAGCACGACCTTTCCGGTGCGGGCAAGCTTCACCAGCTTGGGATTGACCGCCGGTTCGTGTTCGAACACGTCGAGTCCAGCACCGGCAATTTCGCCACTTTCAATCAGGCGCGCGAGCGCGTTTTCGTCGATAACCTCACCGCGCGATGTGTTGACGATGAAGGCCTCTGGCCGAAGAATTTTCAGGCGCCGCGCCGAGAGGAGATGATAGGTCGCCGGTGTGTGCGGGCAGTTGACTGAAACAATATCCATGCGGGCGAGCATCTGATCGAGGCTTTCCCAATAGGTCGCGTCGAGTTCTTCTTCGATCTTGGGTGCCACCCGGCGGCGGTTGTGATAGTGGATCTGCAGACCAAAGGCGCGCGCGCGGCGGGCGACCGCCTGTCCGATTCGTCCCATGCCGATGATGCCGAGGCGCTTGCCCCAGATGCGGTGCCCCAGCATCCAGGTCGGCGACCACCCGGTCCAATCTTTATCCGCTGTGAGCACGTGGGAGCCTTCCACCAACCGGCGCGGCACTGCGAGGATGAGTGCCATAGTCATGTCCGCGGTATCCTCTGTGAGGACGCCGGGCGTATTGGTGACGGTAATGCCGCGCTGCACCGCGGTCGCGACATCGATGTTGTCGACACCGTTTCCGAAATTGGCGATGAGCTTGAGCTGGTCCCCCGATTTGCTGAGCACCGATGCATCGATACGGTCGGTGACGGTGGGTACCAGGACGTCGGCGTTTTTCACCGCTTCGGCGAGCTGATTTTGGGTCATCGGCCTGTCGTCGGGGTTAAGCCGGGCGTCAAAAAGTTCCCGCATACGCAGCTCGATCGAATCGGGCAGCTTGCGTGTCACGATAACCAGCGGCTTCTTGGCTTTCGACATCTGTTCTCAATCGCGGCGATCTGCGGCGCTGCCGCCAGAGGAAACGCCGATTCAGCCCTCATTAACCGTGCTCGCCCACACTGCAGTCAGGCGAAATCCCATTCTTTTTTCCTACCAGATGGCCGTGACAACACAAAGCTTCCGGACGGTGTTCAGCCGATTCGCATTAGCCATCGG
>DATFVF010000088.1:0-7642 GCA_035260465.1 Pseudolabrys sp.
GCGGATGGCGGCAGTGGCCGCGGCACAAATCGCTGGAGGCAGGGCAGTGGTGAAAATGAAACCCGGCGCATAAGAGCGCACCGCATCCACCAATTCTTCGCTAGCAGCGATATATCCACCGAGACAGCCGAAAGCCTTTGCGAGAGTGCCCTCAATAACGTCGACACGGGCCATAGCCTTGTCGCGGTCGCAGATGCCGCCGCCTCGTGGGCCATACATGCCGACCGCATGTACTTCGTCGCAATATGTCATAGCTCCGTAGCGCACGGCGAGATCGCAAATTGCGTGTACCGGCGCGACATCGCCGTCCATGGAATAGAGGCTCTCGAACACGATCAGCTTTGGACGCGCGGGATTCGCGGCTTTGAGCAGCTCTTCGAGGTGGATGAGATCATTGTGACGCCAGATCTGCTTTTCGCAGCCGGACTGACGCACGCCTTCGATCATGGAATTATGGTTGAGCGCATCCGACAAGATCAAACAATTTGGCAACAACTTGGCGATGGTCGCGATGCCGGTTTCGTTCGACACGTAGCCCGAGGTGAAGACCAGTGCTGCCGGCTTTTCATGCAGGTCGGCGAGCTCACGCTCGAGCTCGACCAGCGGATGATTGGTCCCGGCGATATTGCGCGTGCCGCCGGCGCCGGTACCCATACGGGCAGCGGCTTCGACCATGGCGCCAATTACTTTCGGGTGTTGCGCCATCCCGAGATAATCATTGGAGCACCAGATGACGACGTTGCGCGGGCCGTGCTCAGAGTGCCAAACGGCATGGGGGAAGCGGCCGGCAATGCGCTCGAGATCTGCGAACACGCGGTAGCGTCGCTCATCGCGCAATTTGCTTAGGGCAGACGTGAAAAAACCCTTGTAGTCCATGCTCTGTATCTTTCCCGCCCCGCTGTAGCCATCTTTTAGAAGGGTTCCAGGGTGGTTGTCGAGGCGAGATTCGTCGCACTCCCAATATCGCGCAATGATCGAGGTCAATATTTCAGCGCCCTTCTTGGAAATGTGCGATCGAGATGGCCGCGCGTAGGCCGAGCAGCACAGCACCGGATGCCCTTAATCAAAGCGCGTTTTTAAGTGGGACGCTTGTACCAGGCCGTCGCAAATATGTTGTGGCGAATGCATAAGCGTACCAGCGCAGATAGCTCGGCAGCCATTTTACGACCTGAAACCGGCTGGCACCGTGGGCCCGCTGGAACCACCGTGCTGGCACTTCCCCGATGCGCCAGCCAAGCCGGTGGCACTTCACCAAAAGTTCGATGCTGTAGCAGAAGCCGCGATCTGACTCGATCGTGATCTCTTTGACTGCGCGGCGCGAGAAAAGGCGGAAGCCGTTGCTGGCGTCATGAGTTGGGATGCCGGCGAAGTGGTAAAGTGTAAAATTGGCACCACGCACCAGAAAAGACTTCAGCCATGGACAGCCGACCATGCTGCCACCTGGCATGAAACGGCTGGCGCATACGATATCGCAGCCCGTTGCGGCTTCGACGACCATCGCATCCAGAATGCCGGTATTGTAGTCGTCGTCGGCCGGAAACATGAGAACGAACGGCGCATCGCTCACCGCAAATCCCGTGAGCACGGCCCCATGAGCGCCGTGACCACGGTTACGAACGAATGTAAGGGCGAGCGTGCTGAATGCGTCTCGGTTGCTATTGATTGCTGGAAGCGAGTCGTCGTCTTCGTCGTCGTAGCAAATCAATACTCTGTTTGACGTCTTCACCTCGCGCGCGAGCGCGCGCAACGTCGGCACGATATTCGCGCCTTCGTTGTACACCGGGATGACAATGTCGAGGCGTTGCCGCGCGGCATCGTTCATTGGGCGATGTTGGCGCCTTTGCGATCGCCCCAATAGTCGAACGGTCGCACGGTCACAGCTTTTCTCCGCTGGTCAGCACGAAAGGCCGCACGGGTTGCATGACTGCCAAATTAAACACGACGGTATCGATGAAGTTGTATATCGGCAACAACACTCGGGTTCGACGCGACGCAACGTAACGATAAGCGAGCCCCGCCAGATAGTCGGTTTGAACCCGAAAACCTGCGCTACGAAAAACTTCGGCAACGCGCCAGGCCAGAACCGGCCGTTCGTTTTCGGTGACGCCGACCGAACTGTAAAAGGGCGACGCGCGGTCGCGATAGAGCCACATAAACGGGTTCATGCGGTTGGGGTCGAAAGCAACAAACCGGCCGCCGGGTTTGAGCACGCGATTGACTTCGCTAGCCAGCCGCCGTGGGTCGGGAAAATGGTGAACGAGCCCGCTCAACAGCACGCCGTCGAGGCTGGCGTTTTCGAACGGCAGATTTTCGGCATCGCCTTCGATCAATTCGAGGCCAGGAAATTTGTGGCGGCCAAGCGCCACCAATTTGGGACTGATGTCCAGGCCGACGCTTTGATAACCTTGGCGACGTAGCAATTCAGTAAACACGCCGGAGCCGCATCCGAGGTCGGCCACGCGTGCGCCGCGCGGCAAATTGCTCAGGTGTACGAATGCTGCGACCAGCCGTTCATTGGCACTGGGCGTAAACACATCGTATTCGTCGCTATCGGCGTGGGCATCGAAGAAAGCAATCTCCTTGCCCTTGTCCTGCGCGCTTTTCACATTCATCAAGGAAAGACCTACAGCACCCGCGGCACGGGCAGCGGAGTGATCAGCTTACCGCGGAAACCCTTGGCTCTGAGCTTCGGCGCCAGTTCGTCGGCAATGTGCCAGGAAAAAATGATCGCGCAATCGGGCTGGTTGGAATACAGCCTGGCTTCATCCACAACTGGAATTTGGGTGCCCGGCATGCATTTGCCGATCTTCAGCGAACCGGGAATCTCGCATACGTATTCGATTAACCCTTCGTCGAGCCCGACATAGTTCACGAGCGTGCTCGCGCGCGATGGCGCGCTGATGCCGGCGACGCGCGCGCCCTTTTCCTTCAGTTCGTTCAACATCGATAACAATCTGAGCTTTGAGAGAACGACATCGTGTCGGAATGCGTCGAGGCGCTTTGCCATCGCGTCGCCGCGCGGCTCGGTTGCCAGCATGCGCCGGACGCTATCCTGCACGGTATGGGCGCCGTGACGTGCGGCATAAACGCGAATTGAACCCCCGTGACTCGGGATCGGCCGCGCGTGGAATACTTCAAGGCCATGCATTTCCAGGAGATGCTTGAGGCTGGCCAGCGAATAGTAGCGAAGGTGCTCGTGGTAGATGGTGTCGTATTGCAGGGTATCGAGAAGCGGAATGAGATAGTGCGACTCCGAGATGAATACGCCATCCGGTTTAAGCATTTCGACGATACCGTCGACGATGGCGTGCACGTCCTCAATATGTGCAAAGCAATTGGCAGCCGTAACGATGCTCGCGGCGCCAAACTCGCGTTTGCCCTCGCGTGCGACCTCGATGCCGAAATAACGCTTGATTGTGGGAATGCCGCGCGCGTTCGCGATATCGCTGACATCGGTGGGCTCGATGCCGAGCACGCGCTGGCCCCCGTTCTTGAAGTTCGACAGCAGCGTGCCGTCGTTCGAGCCGATGTCGATGACGAGGTCCTTGTCGCCCAGACCGAGCATCGCTGCGCTCTCGCGTTGTAAATCGGCGAAATTATCGCGCAGCAATTTGGTCGTGCCGCTCGTGTACGGATATTCCGGCGGAAAGATGATCGCCGGGTCCACCGCGAGTCCAAGCTGGACCAGGTCACAATTGCGACAGTGCAGGAGAGTGGTCGGAAACCACGGCAGTTGTTGTGGCACCTGGCCGATCGTCACCATCTGATTGACGGGCGGCATGTAGCCGAGTGAAAGCACGGTATCGAGCGGCGTGTGACCGCAAACTTGACAGGATTCGATTGGGACGCTGGCGCCGGTGCCGGCCGCACGCGCAACTTTGCTGGGACGCAAGACTCAAACCTCCTTCGGCGCGATCGAGACATTGCGCCAATACCAGTCGAGCGTGGGCTTCAGGCCCTCGCTCAGCGGCACGCGTGGCTTATAGCCTAGCCCTGCGAGTTTCGAAATGTCGGGGCAGCGGCGCGAAGTGCCGCCAGCCATGGGCTTCCCGGCGACCGGTTCGATTTCGCGGCCGCGGATAACGCCGATCCGGCGTGCCAGATCGGCGATCGTAACTTCTTCCGTTGTACCGATGTGATAGATGCCGAGATGGGTGCCTTTCTCCAGCATGACCATGACGCCGGCGACCAGGTCGTCAACGAAGCAGAAACTGCGAGTTTCATTTCCGGTACCCTGAATCTTGAATTGCAACGTCCCGGAATTCTGCGCCTTGGCTGCGGCGTCCATCCGCAACGCCAGTTGCGGAATTACGTGTTCCCATCCCATATCGGGGCCATAGACATTGTGAGGACGAAATATCAGCACACGCTCGAAATACTTTCGGCCAAAATTGATCGCCATGAGTTCGCTGATCAACTTGCCGCCGCCGTAGGAATAGCGCGGGTTCAACGGATCGGGAATGACGAGAGGGACGCTCTCGTCTGTCGGGATTTTCGGCGGCATCTGATAGACTTCGGAGCTCGAAGCGAGCACGAGTGTGCCAATGCCATTATTACGGCAAGCGTCGATGACATTGACGATGCCGCGCACGCCGACATCGAGTACTAAGTCCGGTTGGCTGTAGAAGAACTCAGTGCCGTTGACGAAAGCGAGGTGGTGCACCTCGTCCATGCCTTGTGCAGCCTTGTCGACCACTGAGCTGTCACGAATGTCGCCGCCGAAGAACTCGATGTCATTGGCAATCTCGGCGAGACGGCGGGGATTTCCGCGCGAATTGTCGTCCAGCACGCGCACGCGGTGGCCAGCCTTGACCAGCGCTTTGACAAGTCCGGAGCCGATGAAACCGCTGCCGCCGGTGACCAGGATGCGGCTCACGCGTGCAACTCCTCTTGAGCGGCTCGCGGCCCAGTGTCGATCCATGCACCTTGCTGATGCGATTGACGCGCCGCATCGATGAGCTGTTGTACGCGATAGCCTTCCGCGAAGCCCGGCGTTGCCGTGCCGCCACCCTCGATGGCGTCGAAAAAGCTTTTGGCGAGCCGTGACACTGGCGCGATACGGCCATCGGGGAATTTTGCATCGAATGGATCTTCCGATGCGACGCGAACGAGCGGCGCCCCGCGCTTACCGTGCCAAAGTTCGAAGCCGCGCATGTAGTCTGCGCCCGAATTGTCCAACGCCAGGGTGCCATCCTCACCGAAGAATTGGATTCGATGTCCGGTACCGAGATAAGACGCACAGCTCATCGAGAGACTGACCAGTGGGCCTGCGGCAAATTGCAGGGCCATCGCCGCGGTGGTTTCCAGCTCGCTGTCGTCCGGCAAGCCGGACAAACGCGCCGAGAGGCCGGCGATCGGGCCGTGGAACCATTCGAGGTAGTGGAAACAGTGCGAAATAAAATTGCCGAGCACGCCGCCGCCATCGTCCCCGACCGTTTTCCAGTTGCGCATTCGTGTCTGAATTGCGCGACTTTCGACGTGCCAATGCACCGTGGCGTGCCGCAGTGTGCCGACCGCCCCGGCATCGAGCATGGTTTTTGCGCGCTGCCAGCTCAAGATCTTATGAAAGTTGAAGTCAATCATCGTTGGCTTGCGGCTGAGTGTTGCCTGCCTCAACATCGCATGCGCGTTGATAAGGCTGCTTGCCATCGGTTTTTCGGCGAACACGGGCTTGCCCAATTCGAGCGCGCGTATCGCAATCTGCCCTTGCAGACTTGGCAAAGTGGCGATGGCGACCGCCTGCACGTCATTGTCCTCAACCAATGCGCGCCAGTCGCCGTAGGATTTCGGTACCCCGGCGGCCCGGGCAAGGTCGGCAGTGCGCGCCGCATTGCTGCCGGCGAGCGCGACCACCTCGCACCGCGAGTCCTCACGGAACGCAGGCAGCTGCACCGTGCGGCCGTAGTTGCTACCGACTATTCCTAAACGGATCACAGTACTGTCGTCCCGCCAGGGAGGAATTTGTGTTGTGCGGCATGGATTTGAGCCAAATCGACATGCTACGCAAGGGTGAATTGGCTCGGCCCGGACAACGCCCCATGACCGCAACGCATGAAAACGCTGCTGGCGCGAGGTGGCGCAAGTTGGGCGCGCTCGCCCTCGCGGTCGCCATCATTGGTCTGCCGATCAACAACTTTTCCGACTATGCAGTGCTCCTCATCCTAACAATCATCATTTTTTATGGTGACGTGAACGCGGGTGCGCGTGCGTGGTTGACCGCAACCGCCATTGTCGTTGTCGCCTCTTTAGGTCAGGCGCTTTTGTCAGCGCCGCGCATTGAGGAAGGACACAACGTCTTTCTGCCGAGCGCCGCGCTCGAGCGCGCACTCCCGAGCCCCGTTTACGGCTACATGGCCGCGGCGTTCGATAAGCAATATCCGCCGGGCCAACGCTGCGACCCGAAGAATTTCGGCTGTTGGCTGAACAATGGCCGTCCCGACGCGGCATTTGCCTTTTCTGCTGACGGCATCTGGCACAAACCGGAAACCTCTCGCGCGGTCACCACACTCGATTTCGCCGATCCTGTTTGGTTGCATCTCGGCTTCATCAACGATGTTCGCTACAATTGGACTGCCGATACCGACGTGAAGCGCGAAACGCGCGACCGACGCTTCTGGATGGGATGGAAGCGCTGGCACCTGACGATGCCGTGGTTTGAAACGGTCAGTCTGCCGGCAGCGTATATCGGTAGCGAGCTTTGTTGGCATGGAACAGTAATGTGGGAAGGTGAGGGCGGGTATTTCGCGCCGCTCATGGACGGTTGTCGCACGATCCAAGCCAACGATACGGGGCGGCGGATTTTCGGGATTGCCATCAAGCCCGAAACGCTGGGTATGAGATTGACGCCACCATGGACCGTGCGCCTGCAGAATTTTGCGCGCGGAATCCTGCTCTTGGCAGGTGCAGCCGGCCTGGTTTGGGCGCTCGTGCGCGTCCGAACAAAGCGGATGGTCGTCCCGCTCATTCTTGTTGCGCTATCGATGCTGGTTATTGCCGTTGACGATGCAAGCTTTCTCGGAGGCGTTCGTCCATTCGACGGCGGCGACGATGGCCTATTTTACGACGGAGTCGGCCGCCTGATCCTCCAAAAGTTGCTTGCTGGTGACATCAATGGTTTTTTCGAAGGTGGAGAAAAAGTCTTTTACTATGGCGGCCCCGGCCTGCGGTATTTCCGCGCCATCGAACATATTTTCTTTGGCGATAGTTATCTCGGTTATCTCTCGCTGGTCCTGCTTTTTCCGTTTCTGGTCTACTCCTTATTTCGCCGGTTCTTGCCGGAGCGTTGGTCTCTCGCGCTAATCTTCCTGTTCGTCGCCATCCCAATCGGCGTCCTGTTCGGTACCAGCTTCGTGCAATATGAACAGTGGGCGTCGCGTGGCTTCGCCGATCCGGCCGCATACATCCTGTTCATTGCCGGTGTGCTGCCGATCGTCGGTGGCCGTCCATTGGAACGCAGAAATTTTTCCTCGGCTTTTTTTGGCGCTCTTTTGTTGGCACTTGGAATTTTCATGAAGCCCATCGTCGCTCCAGCCGCCGCAATTTTTCTTGGCGGCGCGGGTTTGGCAGCACTCTATTTGCGACAATGGCCACGTCTCGCTGGTCTATGCCTCGGGTTCCTTCCCGTGTTTTCCATGGCACTCCA
>DATFVF010000089.1:0-4756 GCA_035260465.1 Pseudolabrys sp.
CAACCCGTTGCAGGTGTTGCTGGTGGATGACTCGCCGATTTCGCTGAAAGTCATGCGGAAGGTGCTGGCAAGTTCTGTGTTCCGTCTCAACATCGAGGAGGCGAATACAGGAGCCGGAGCAATCGCGCGCTGCAAGGCTGAAACTTTTGACGTCGTCTTTCTTGACGTCAACATGCCGGGATTGAACGGCTACGAGACGCTTGCCCGCCTGATCCGGGCGAACCCACAGGCAAAGGTCGTCATGATATCGGGCGAGTATGATGCGCCACGCGAACGCGAGGCGATCAAACTCGGTGCTGCCGCGATCATGCACAAGCCGTTCTTCCCGACCGAGATCGATGCCGTCTTGCATCGAATCTTTGGCTTGCAGTCGCCGAAGCTCGCGACCGACGGCTACGTCAGGGATTTCGGTATTAAGATTCACGGACGCACCATTGCCGTAGAGCACGCGGAAACCGGCCACCTCTATGAGTACGTCTGGTTCCGCGATCCGCCTTATCTGCGCTTGCCGCTGGTCCGCGAGAACGAAGCGGCGACAATTCCAGTGGCGGAATTGATGGCAAACGCGAAAAAAGCGGCAATGCTCGAGCTGGAAAATGCGAGTCTATTGCACGCGAGCAACGTCAGCTAAGCCGGCGCGCAAGACCTCTGCGTGCGTCTGCCGTTGAAATGCTTTGGCCCGGGTTTTCCGGGCCAAAGTTATTCGCGCTGCTGCGAACCGGAATCAGAAAAACGGCCCCGCCGAAGCGAGGCCGCACCAGATCGGCATTATCGGTGTTGCGCTCGTCTAGTTGCAGACTCGCCAGCAGCGATACGGGTTGCAAACGCGGTGCATGCCACGGCCGCCGCATGGGGCGGGTGCTACCACCACTGGAGCTACCACCACTGGGGCCGCTACCACCACGCCGGGCGCAACCACGGCGCCGCCGTAGTAGACGCCACCGTAATAACCGTTGCGACGGCATCCGCCGTACGGGCCGCGATGCCAACCGGCGCCGCAACCGCCGGCGACAGGAATGGTGATTCCGGCCTGCGCCTTGTCGAGTGGTGCCTGTGGCATGGCTTGCGCGGCTGCAAAACCAAAGATGCTGATGCCGATGATGACGAGGAGCGAATAAACCGTTTTCACCTGTTCCTCCTGTAGTTTGTTATGCGCAATTGCGCGCCCGGACCTAACGAGTATCGCACGATTCTCTGCCGTTATTGAGTCATCGGACTATGACACATGCGAAATGTTGCCAAGCCAGCCGAATAAAACGTCCATAACTTCACAGTCGGCAGCCATATAAAGCCGCGAACCGTGATCTTTGATTTTTCTTGCGCGAGTCGCGCAATGTCCGTCAGCAGCGTGTGATCGTGATGTCACGCGTTCCACCGCCCTCTGACGGAACGGTTTTGATCTGCTGGCTTTTCGTGCAGCCAAGCGCACGCGGTGGCTCAGCTACATAAATAATCGCAGGTGGAGAGGCGGAGTTATCAACCGCGTAGCCACCCATGTAGCCACCCATGTAGCTACCCATATTGTCGTACGCGTAAGTGGGGAGAGCGTAGAGACCCCCATACAATGGAAACTGATTAAAAGCTCTGTTGCGGTTTGCTGGCCGGAAATGATTTGAGAAATGCGGCGAGTGCATACCAAACCCACTTCCATGCGGACTGGCCGCGATTTGAAGCGGCGCGAATATCAAAGCTGCCAAAGCCGAGACGCCAATAGTGACTCCATATTTCATTTTCATGACGATCACCCCCCGTTTCCCGTATCTTGACGCCGAAGGCTCATACCAGTCAAAGCCTATAATCGGAGTCCTCGTAACACCCGTATTGCATCGCTTTTTGTGTCCTTAGAACCATGATTCTGGATCGCGATAACCTGATCAGCGCCAACCGCCACCGCCGTTCACATAGATCGTGTCGGCGGTCATGAATTCGCAGGCGTCGGAGCATATGAATAAGACCAGCTCGCCGATTTCCTCCGGCTCGGCGAAACGTTTCATCGGCACGTCCTCGAGAAACTGTTGCACGAGCTCCGGCGAACTGCTGGCTGCTGCCTGAAACGGTGTTTTGACTGGCCCAGGTGAGATCGACAGTGCCCGGATGCCTTGCGTCGCGAATTCGCGCGCGACGCCCATGGTCATTGTTACAACGGCGCCTTTGGCCGCTGCGTAGTGCACGGAGGAGCCGGGACCGCCGCGACGGTGCGCCATGCTGCCCATGTTGACGATCACGCCGAATTTATTCGCGAGCATGTGCGGCAGCACCGCCTGCATGGAATAGAAGGTGCCCTTGATGTTGAGGTCGAAGGTCTTGTTCAGCAGGTCATCGTCGATCTCTAGGAATTTAGCGCGCCTTATTGCGGCACCCGCCGAATTAAACAAGAACTCCACGCTGCCGAAGCCGTCAATCGCGAGCTGGACCATGTCATTGACCGCCGCACGTTTGGTGACGTCGATGGTCAGTGCCAGCGCCTGGCTGCCGACGTCATTGATTTGCTCGGCCGTTTTTTCAACGCCGTCTTCGTCGATATCGACGCAAACGATATTTGCTTTCTCACGCGCGAAAATCAGAGCGGCAGCACGGCCGATGCCGCTCGCCGCGCCGGTGATGATGATGGTTTTGCCTGCGAAATAATCTGGTGTTTTTGGCATAAAAGATCCCCATGCGGGTTACTGGTAATCATCATGGATTGCGAGGTGAAGCCCGGCAATGACAATATGGGCGGTGAAGGAGTGAACTATGCCAACACCCGCCCCAATCGAATATGCCGATGCTTCGCCGCAAGTGCGCGAGGTCTATGACGACATCAAGAAGACCCGGAATGTGCCGGACGTGAATAATTTCTGGAAATACCTTGCGCGCGATCCAGTGACCCTCAAGCGCACATGGGAAAGCGTAAAAGAGGTGATGGCGCCGGGTGCGCTCGATCCTCTCATGAAAGAAATGGTCTACCTCGCGGTCAGCGTGACCAATGGCTGTGGGTATTGCATCGCCAGTCATTCTGCCGCTGCCCGAAAGGCGGGCATGACCGAGGATATGTTTGGGGAGCTGATGGCCGTGACCGGCATGGCCAACGAGACCAATCGGCTTGCCAATGGCTATAGGGTCCCAATTGACGCCGCCTTCGAGACCTAAGATTGCCGGTGGCCCTTCGTCATGACACAATGGCAAAAAACGGGACAAAAAACGGGGGGAGGGACGTAACATGCTCGACAATGCTACTGCGACTAAATTGCTATGCGTTGCTTTCGTGGCCGCCATCGTATTGCCGGCAGGGCGCATCTTGTTTCCCTACGTCAGCAATGAATTGACCGGAATCCAGTTTCAGGCGATCGAAGCGGTCATAAGCACGACAGTGGGGTTCGGGATTTATTCGGTTTTGGGATAGCGCGTTCGCGCAAGCGCGAGCGGTTTGCCGCGTCCGCACTTCATCGGATCATCGTCACGCCACGATGTTAGCCGTCGACCGAATGCGGCTACGCGGCGGTGGAATAAAGTGTCCGTCCATCGGTTGATATCTGTGGGCCGGCGACAATGCCGGATGGGGAGGCGACATCATGACAATGCTCAGGACAACGCTCGCACTTATCGTCACCTGCGTGCTTGTTAACTCCGTTGCGGCGCAGACGCCGTCACCGGCGGGCGCAAAAGTTTACATCATCAATTTGAAGGATGGCGCCAAGATCAAAAGTCCGTTTTTGGTGCAATTTGGTCTCGCGGGTATGGGCGTCGCGCCCGCCGGAGTGGAAAAGCCGAATACCGGCCACCACCATCTCTTGATCGATACCAGCCTTACGGTGGACCAGATGAAAGGCGCGATCCCGGCCGACGACACGCACAAACATTTCGGCGGCGGGCAGACCGAAACGATGGTCACCTTGCCAAAAGGCAAGCACACATTGCAGCTCGTGCTTGCCGACTGGTCGCACATCCCCCATGCGCCGCCGGTGATGTCAAAGCCGATCACCGTCTCTGTGCGCTAAGCGCCGAGAAATCTCGATTTGCCCTTTGTCCCGGCGTCGATGCGACGCCGGGACCAGTTTTTCGTGAAACAACAATTGGGTCGCGCTACTGCGTACCGTTCCGTGGAGGAGCCGGCGTATTCGACGGGGCCGGGGTGAACGGTTGCGGCGACGACAAGCCGGAGCCGGTTGTGCTCGGCGGTGTCGGGGTCCGCGCGGGCGTACTGGCTGTCGTCGATGGTGCGCGTCCGTTGGCCGCAGTGTTGCTATCGCTGTTCCGGCCGGCAACGATCAAAAAGCCGATCAGAAGCAGCACAGCGATACCGGCGATCCAACCCCACATTCCGCCGACGCTCTCGTCGCGGCGGATCACAGGGTCGCTCAACCGTGGATCGCTATACCGTGGGTCGGTAAAGCGTGGATCTGTCATGACATCCTCCTTGGTTCGAGACGCATTGCGTCGTCCCGATTGGAGGAAACCCGCAGCCCTTGGCGAGGGTTCCGAAATTTGCGCGTGATCGCGGGAACCTGAAAATCAGGTCACGCGGACTGCAAGCCGCCACGCAGCCCAGAAAACAATAAAAAAGCAGCCAAGGAACACTGGCAAGCTCGCGGTTGGGGACCAATGTTCGACCGATCGACCAATGAAATAGGCGACTGCGTCGCCGATTAGAACGAAGCCGACGTAGTACGCGATCAATTTCATGGCAGCTATGTCCCCAGCAATTCCCCACGCGGGGGGTACCATAGGACGATTTCCGTGAACGGGGGAAGGCGCTGGCGGGTGGAAAGTGGTATAG
>DATFVF010000090.1:0-9938 GCA_035260465.1 Pseudolabrys sp.
CGCCCGCAATCTGAGGATCAGTTAAGTCAGCACCTTTGGTGAAATCGCCACTTTCGTCCTTGCGTCCTTTACCGAGCAGCATTCTTACGCCATCGATGCCGAGCCGATCGAGTTTGTCGATGGCGCGCATCGTCGTGAGATGTTTTTCCGCAGGAATTTGGAGAGCGGCCATCGCGCCATCCAGAATTTTGCGGTTGTTCACCTTCACGAGGTAACTGCCGCGCGGGATGCCGAGCGCTTCCATCGTGTCGGCCGCGAGCATGCACATCTCAGCGTCGGCGGCGAGCGATGCGGCGCCCACAGTGTCAGCATCGAATTGCATGAACTGGCGGAAGCGTCCCGGGCCTGGCTTCTCGTTGCGGAACACCCAGCCGTAACGATACGAGCGGTAGGGCAGCGTCAGATTCTGAAAATTCTCCGCAACATAACGCGCGAGCGGCGCGGTCAGATCGTAGCGCAGGCTCAGCCACTGCTCGTCGTCATCCTGAAACGAGAACACGCCTTCGTTCGGCCGGTCCTGGTCGGGCAGGAATTTGCCGAGCGCGTCGGTGTATTCGATTGCCGGCGTTTCCACCGGCTCAAAGCCGTAGCGTTCGAAAACCATGCGGATTGCTTTCACCATATGGCGGGTAGCGGCGATTTCTGCTGGCCCGCGATCGGCGAGGCCGCGCGGAAGGCGGGCTTTGAGCTTTTGCGGCTTGCTGGGCTTGTCGGCCATTTGCGGTCTACATATCAGACACGCGCGTTACGGCAACGCCGTAAACGGGCATGGCCGGGCTTGTCCCGACCATCCACTTCTTTATGTGTAAAATGGACAGGCCGTGGAAGCCCGGTACAAGGCCGGGTACGGCGGCCCAAACGGTAGCAGGTCATGGCACAAGCCCAGGCGCAGGCGAAAATCGGTCTCCCGAACGATCTTGAACCCTATTGGATGCCGTTTACGGCCAACCGCGCCTTCAAGAAGCGGCCGCGGCTCGTCGTCGGCGCCAAGGATATGCACTACATCACCAGCGACGGGCGCCGGTTGATCGACGGTTCCGCCGGGCTCTGGTGCACCAATGCCGGCCATAACCGCGTCCCGATCGTGGAGGCGATCCAACGCGAAGCGGCGACGCTCGATTACGCGCCGGCCTTCCAGTTTAGCCACCCTAAGGCGTTCGAACTGGCAAGCCGCGTGGCTGCACTCGCGCCGGGCGATCTCGATCATGTGTTTTTCTGCAATTCGGGGTCTGAAGCAGTCGACACCGCGCTCAAGATCGCGCTCGCCTACCACAATGTACGGGGCAACGGCTCACGCGTACGGCTCATCGGACGTGAACGCGGCTATCACGGCGTCGGTTTCGGCGGCATCGCCGTTGGCGGCATCGTCAACAACCGCAAGCAATTCGGCGCCCTGTTCGCCGGCGTTGATCATTTGCAGATGACTTATAACCGCGAGAAGCAAGCCTTCACGAATGGCGAGCCGGAATGGGGCGCGCATCTCGCCGACGATCTCGATCGTCTCGTCGCACTGCACGACGCATCAACGATCGCGGCAGTGATTGTTGAACCGGTGGCGGCATCGACCGGTGTGCTGCCGCCACCCAAAGGCTATCTCGAGAGGCTGCGCGCCATCTGCGACAAGCACGGGATCCTCTTGATCTTCGATGAGGTGATCACTGGCTTTGGCCGCATGGGCTATGCGTTCGCGGCCGAACGCTATGGTGTCATCCCCGACATGATCACGTTTGCAAAAGGCGTCACGTCCGGCAGCGTTCCGATGGGCGGTGTGCTCGTGCGCAAGGGCATCTACGACGCTTTCATGAAGGGGCCCGAGCACGTCATCGAGCTTTTCCACGGGTATACCTACTCGGCGCATCCGCTCGCGTGTGCGGCCGGTCTCGCCACGCTCGATCTCTATCGCGAGGAGGGCCTGTTCGAGCGCGCGCGCAAGCTGGAAACTCCGTGGGCGCAAGCTGCGATGGCGCTAAAAGGCTTGCCCAACGTACTCGACATTCGCCCGGTCGGTTTGACCGTCGGCATCGACCTTGCCAGCAAGCCCGATGGCGTGGGCCGGCGCGGTACGGACGCCCTCGATGCGGGCTTCTTCGAGCATGATGTCATGTTCCGCGCGGTCGGCGACACTTTGGCGCTGAGTCCGCCGCTGATCGTCAGCGAAAGTCAGATTGGCGAAATGTTCGACAAGCTTGCGCGCATCATCAAAGCGGTGGCTTGAGCGGGGCGAGGGCATAAGACGGCCTCGGTTGGAGAATTGCCCAGCCAACGTTGAGGCTCGAATCTCCACGCAAATAATGCAGCAAGAACGGTGGCTGCACGGCCGCGTCTGCTGCGACCGAGCGCAATGCCGGCGGCACCACGGTTAGATCGCCCACAGTCCATACGACCAGTGCGCCTTTTGTGCGCAGATCAGCAAGATCGATCCATGGCGCCCGGTCGGGCTTGCCATCGATGAGCACGCGCGGATGATCGGGCGCGTAATGCGCAATGTTGCCGCCATCCCACATGCTGCCAATCACGTAGACGATCGGACGCCCCGTTACGGCGCGATAGCGTCGCGACAGTTCCTGCCCTAACTCGCGACCCGGGAAGAACACGGCCCGGTACCGGTGGTCATAATTTGGCAGCACGCCGTAATTGCCAATGAACGTCAGCGCGAGGCATGCGAACACAGCGGCCCAAATGGACACCATGCGCATAAGCCGCACTTCGTCGAAAACGTGGCGCACGACCAGCACCAGCCATAGCCCCAGAAATAGCCACAGGGGATAGCCCCACATCGCCACAGTTCCGCGGCCGCTGATCGCCGCCAGGGCCAGTACTGTCGCGATCGGTCCGAATGTGAGGCAAGCCACGATGCGCAGGTCGAATGCGGCCGCTGGCGGTGCGCTCTTGCCGCGCCGCGGGAACAACAGCGGCAACGCGATGAGCAGCGATGGAATAAGGAAAAAGGCCTGGCTGACGGCAAACTCGAGCGGATGCCAAATATGGTCGATCAACCCCCGCGATGGCACGGCGCGATGTTCGGCATAAGTGAAGGGCAAGAAATCGTTCTGGACCAGCCAGACGAGATGCGGCGCCATCGTGATGAGCGCTACGGCTGCCGCGACATAGGGGCCGGGCGTTGCAAGTGTTTTACGGGCGTCGCGGTCGAACAGAACGAACAGCGCGAGTGGAACCACGAGCACCACCACGAAATATTTAGCCCACAGCGACATCCCAATCGCCACGCCGAGCAATAGCCAATGCACGATCGCCCCACCGCGCAATGCGCGATGGAATGCGAATCCGGCCAAGGCCCAAAACGGCAGTTGGACGACGTCGTGGTTGAATTTGGCGGACGTGTAGTTGAGGTAGTGCAAGCCGTCGACGATCAAGACAGCGGCCGGCGCGCCGAGCGGGCCGGCGAGGGGTCGGGCGGTCAACCAGATCAGCCATAGCGCGGCCACAACGGCGATTTGCGCCAGCAGGTAATAGGCGAAGTCGTGACCGGCCAGCCGATAGGTGATTTCGACCAGCCACCAGGGCAAAGGCGGCAACTTGTCATAGCCGAGTTGCCATTCCCGCCCGTAGGTGAGCGCCTCGATCAGATCGAGCGGCAAGTTGGGATAAAGGAACGTCGGGAGAGCCGTCCACACTGCCGCGTGCAGCAGCAGGATCGCCGCCAAAGCCCGCCCGGGGGCGGCGGCGATCCAGGCCAGAACGGGAAAATGGCGGGACGCCGGCATCGGCTGAGCGGTCCACAATGGCCTTAAGTTCCTGCGAATAACGGACGAATTCGCACTACCATAGCAGGAGATCGAGTTGCGCGGAGCCGTGCCGTATTGGACATTAATGTTCGGCCGCGCGAATCAGCGGCTCAGGCGGCTTTGCACCGGCTGCGGCGGAGGGCTCAGGACAAGCGCATGCGTCGCATCAGCGCCATCTTTATTGCGGTTTGCGTTGTGCTCATCGCCGCCTCCGTCGGCGCGGTGCTGTATCTTGGCTTCAATGTCGGCGCCAGCACGTCGGCAATTGTCGCACTGGCAGCTCTTACCGGCATGGCCCTGTTCAACACGGTCAGCAATCGCCTGCGCGACCGCGCCGATCTGGGCGATCAGATTGCAGATCTCTCGCGTGGTACCGCGGATCTCGCCCGACAGGTGGCGGAAATTTCGCGCCGCCTCAATACGGCGGAAATCAAAATTGCGTCGCCGGCACATCGGGCGCGCGCAGCGTCGGATCCGCTGGCCACCGAGATCGGCGAACTCGGCGGACTGGTAAAGCAGATTGCCGAAACGGTCGCCGCCCACGCCGCCGCTTTGCAGAAGCAAGGTGCTTTGGCGGTGCGCACGCCGGTCGGCGCGCCAAGGCCCGAAGTCGCGCGGCCCGTGGAAGGTGCGCCGGCGCTCGGCGAGAACAGCCTGGTCACCGGCGTTGAACGATTCCGCGGGCTGTCGCGCGAGAGTATCGCCGACTTGATCTCCAAAGCTGCCGATGGGAACCGCATAGACCTTTATTTGCAGCCCATCGTTACGCTCCCGCAGCGGAAAGTTCGCTACTACGAAGCAATGTCGCGGTTGCGCACGGACGATGGCGATGTCATTCCGGCCGTCGACTTTATCGACATCGCCGAAAGCGTCGGCCTGATGCCGAAGATCGATAACCTCGCGGTGTTTCGCTGCGTGCAGGTGACGCGCCGCTTACTATTGAAAAGCCGTGATGTCGGGCTGTTTTGCAACCTCAGCGCTTCGACCCTCACCGATGCGTTGATGTTCCAGCAATTTCTGGATTTCATGGATGCCAATCGCGCGCTCGCCTCTTCGCTGATGTTCGAGTTCACGCAAGCGGCTTATCGTTCGTTTGGTCCTATCGAGCACGAAAGCCTGGCGGCGCTTGCCCAGCGTGGCTTCCGGTTTTCCATGGACCACCTCACCGACCTGCATATGGAGCCGAACCAGCTCGCCGACCGCTCATTCCGCTTCCTGAAAGTGCCAGCCAAGCTATTGCTGAACAAAGTCGCTGGCGTGCATAGCGATATTGATCCGGAAGACCTTGCGGATTTGTTGGCGCGTTCAGGCATCGACCTGATTGCCGAGCGGATCGAGAACGAAATGACGGTCGTCGATCTCCTCGATTATGACGTTCGTTTTGGCCAGGGCTTCCTGTTCTCGCCGCCGCGGCCGGTGCGGGCAGAGGCGCTCCAAGGCTCGACCTCGGAGGTCGCGAAGCCAGGGACGGAAGATGCGCCGAGTCCGTTGTTGGCAGCGAGCTAACGTCTTACTTTCGGTAATTGATGCGATACCTTCTCTGCGTCATTGCGGGTTCGCTCATTCCGCGCAATGACGGAGAATGTTTTTTATGAATTCTGCCTCGCCGCCAATTATTTCCAAATTTTCGGAGCTTGCGCCCGACTATGATGTGGTCCTGTGCGACGTCTGGGGCGTAATCCACAACGGGATCGTGGCGACTCCGCCCGCCTGCGACGTGTTGATGCGCATACGCGCTCGCGGGGGCGTGGTGGTGCTTATCACCAACGCGCCGCGTCCGAATGACGTTGTCGCGCGTCAACTCGAGAAATTTCATGTCCCACGCGAAACGTACGACGCCATTGTCTCCTCGGGCGACGTGACACGCAGCGTGATTGAGGCACGACGTGGTCAGACGCTTTATCACCTCGGCCCAGAGCGCGATAACTCGATCTTCCGCGGGCTCGACGTGCATTTCGCGCCGCCGGAAACCGCCGATTATGTGGTTTGCTCGGGGCTGGAGGACGACGAGACCGAGGCGCCGGAAGATTATCGTCCGCGGCTCGAAGCGATGGTGAGACGGAAGCTGTTCATGGTCTGTGGCAATCCGGATGTCGTGGTCGAACGCGGGCCGACGCTCGTCTATTGCGCCGGCGCGATCGCTGATCTTTATGCGACCATGGGCGGCGAAGTGCTGTATGCCGGCAAACCATATCGGCCGATCTATGACTTGGCACTGGCGAAGGCGGAAGAAGCCACCGGCCGCAAGATCGCACCTAGCCGCGTGCTGGCGGTTGGCGATTCGGTGCGAACGGATCTCAAAGGTGCCCGCACGGCCGGTGTAGACTTCCTGTTCGTGACATCAGGTATCCACGCCGATGAGCTTGGCAGCCGTGAGCGGCCCGACAGCGCTGCACTGACGGCGGCGTTCAGCGCGGCCGGCGGTATCCCGAAAGCAGTGATGCGGGAATTGCGGTGGTAATATTCAGGCGGCGGGGGCCGGAACTTCGACTTCGCCGAATACAGCGTCGATCTTGTTCTTGAGCGTCTGCGCATTGAACGGCTTGACGATATAGTTCGACACGCCGGCTTTTTTTGCCGCGATCACATTATCGGTCTTTGATTCCGCCGTGACCATAATGAAGGGAATTTCGGCCAGCGAGGGGTCCGATCGCATTTCCTGCAGCAAGGCAAAGCCGGTCATCGGCTCCATGTTCCAGTCCGAGATGACCAGGCCGTAGCCGCGTTTGCGCAATTTGGCGAGTGCGCTCGAGCCGTCATTGGCGTCGTCCACCTGCTCAAAACCGAGCTGCTTGAGCAGGTTGTGCATGATGCGAATCATCGTGTTGTAGTCGTCCACAACCAGAACCGGCTTGGTCAAATCGACAGCCATGGTGCATCCCGCCCGCACTGGGCTCTCCCAAAAGGTGGCGAAAAGTAACAGTGGGCCTTGAATAACCCGTTAATTTGAAAGTTTGTTAACGGCGCGGTAACCGTACCCACGTCTCCAATGTTCTGCCCATAAAATGTGCACCTCCTTGACCGCTATCTCATGTAATCGCCGGGGAATCCGATGAGCAGGTCCGACGTGCCGGCGAAAAACTTCTATGTTGCACGCGGTGGCGCGCAGGGAATCGACAGCGGTCCGCTTGCCGGTGCCGTAGTGGCGATCGGCAACTTCGACGGCGTGCATCGCGGCCATCGTGCCGTGATTGGTGCGGCCCTCGGGCGTGCCGAGGCGTTAGGGCGCAAAGCGGCGGCGCTCACCTTCACACCACATCCACGGCTGTTCCTGCGGCCGCAGGAACCGCTGTTTCAACTTTCCAGCGAAAGCGCCAAGCTGCGTCTGCTGGCTGCGAGCGGGCTGGATGGCGCCATCGTGATGAAATTCGATGCCGCGCTGGCGGCAACCTCGGCGGAGGATTTTGTTACCAACATTCTCGCACGCGTGCTCGGCATCGGCGGCGCGGCAATCGGCTTTGATTTTCATTTTGGAAAGAACCGCGCCGGCTCGCCGACTTTTTTGGCTGACCAGGGCGCGCGCCTTGGTTTCGCGGTTGACGTGGTTCCCCCGCTTGAAGATGAAGGCAGGCCGGTCTCATCAGGCGCGGTGCGTGCCGCGCTTGCAGCCGGCAGGGTGGTGGAGGCGGCCGAACTTCTCGGTATGCCCTGGTTTGTATCGGGCGAGGTTATCCATGGCGACAAGCGCGGGCGTGAACTCGGCTTCCCGACTGCCAATCTGAGGCTCGATCCATCCTGCGGCCTCAAGCACGGCATCTATGCCGTGCGCGTCGATGTCGCAGGCAAGCGGTATGATGGCGTCGCAAGCTTCGGGCGCCGGCCGATGTTCGATGATGGCGCCCCGTTGCTCGAGGTGTTTCTCTTCGACTTCGATGGCGACCTTTACGGATATACAATCGATATCGCCTTTATCGGCTGGATTCGCCACGAACAAAAATTCGAATCAATCGAGGCCCTCAAACGCCACATGATGGGAGATGCGGCCCAGGCGCGTGACGCGCTCAAGCGCGCGGGTAGCGCATTTCCGGCTCTTGGGGAGATTTGAGGGCTTGTCATGGCCGGACTTGACGGAGTTTTGCGCCTTTCCGTTGCCGAATCGGCCTGCTAGACACTGCCGCCATGCCGAAGTCCGAGCGCGACTATTCCGAGACACTCTTCCTGCCGCAGACGGATTTCCCGATGCGCGCCGGCTTGCCACAGCAGGAGCCAAAGCTTCTCGCAAACTGGGAGAAAGCCGGCCTCTATCGGCAGCTTCGGGAAGCCGCCAAGGGCCGTGAGAAATTCATCCTCCACGATGGCCCGCCTTACGCCAACGGCAACATCCATATCGGGCACGCGCTCAACAAGATCCTCAAGGACGTGGTGACGCGCAGCCAGCAGATGCTCGGCTTTGATTCCAACTATGTGCCGGGTTGGGACTGCCACGGCTTGCCGATCGAATGGAAGATCGAGGAAGAGAACTACCGCTCAAAAAACAAGACAAAGCCGAATTTGTCCGACCCGGCCGCGATGGTTGCGTTTCGGCAGGAATGTCGCGCCTATGCGGAGCACTGGCTCAACGTGCAGCGCGAGGAATTCAAGCGTCTCGGCGTCGAGGGCGACTGGGCGCACCCCTACACGACGATGGACTTCTTTGCAGAGGCGCAGATCGCACGCGAGCTGATGAAGTTCGCGGCCAACGGCCTTTTGTATCGCGGCTCCAAGCCGGTGATGTGGAGCGTGGTGGAGAAGACCGCGTTGGCGGAAGCGGAGGTCGAGTACGAGGATTACACCAGCGACACGGTGTGGGTGAAGTTTCCGGTTTCGCAAACCGATGATCCGAAATTAAAAAACGCATCTGTCGTAATTTGGACCACGACACCATGGACCCTGCCGGGCAATCGCGCAGTGTCATTTTCGTCAAGGATCAACTATGGCCTGTATCGGGTGACCGAAGCCCCGCCCGAAAATTGGGCGAAGATTGGAAACGAGTTCATTTTGGCGGACAAGCTTTCCGCTGAAGTATTCAAGCATGCGAAAGTCACCGCTTTCGAAAGAGTGTCTGACGCTCCGGCAAAAGTGCTGGACCATATGACACTCAAGCATCCGCTTCGCGGCAGGGGTTACGATTTCATTGTGCCGCTTTTTGACGGTGATCACGTCACCGATGAAGACGGCACAGGCTTTGTGCATACCGCGCCGGGTCATGGCCGCGACGACTTTGAAATTTGGATGAGCAAGAAATCTTTGCTCGATGCGGGAGAGATCGAAACGGCCATCCCCTACACCGTCGACGAAAATGGCGCTTTTACTGAAGCTGCACCCGGGTTCACCGGCAAGCGCGTCATCAATGACAAAGGCGAGAAGGGCGATGCCAACGATGCGGTGATCAAGGCACTGATCGAGGCCGGCATGATCATCGCGCGCGGGCGCCTGAAGCACCAATACCCGCACTCGTGGCGCTCGAAGAAGCCGATCATCTTCCGCAATACGCCGCAGTGGTTCATCGCGATGGATAAAGACATTGCGAAGAAAGACGACACGCTGCGTCACCGGGCATTGTCTGCCATCAAGGTCACCCGCTGGGTACCTGTCGCCGGCGAGAACCGCATCACGGGGATGATCGAGGGCCGCCCCGATTGGGTGATCTCGCGCCAGCGCGCATGGGGTGTGCCGATTGCCGTGTTCGTCAAGGAAAAGCCGGACGGTTCCGTCGACATCCTGCAAGACCCGGCCGTCGAGTTGCGTATCGTCGAAGCCTTCGAGAAAGAGGGTGCCGACGCCTGGTACAAGCCGGGTGCGCGAGAACGTTTCCTCGGCAAGCTCGCAAACGACAGTTGGAAGAAGGTCGACGATATTCTCGATGTCTGGTTCGACTCGGGTTCTACTCACGCCTTCGTCCTTGAAGATGCGAAGCATTTCCCCACGCTCGCCGGCATCAAACGCAAGATGGACGGCGGCAAAGATACGGTGATGTATCTTGAAGGCAGTGATCAGCACCGCGGCTGGTTCCACTCGTCACTCCTGGAAAGCTGTGGCACGCGCGGGCGCGCGCCCTTCGACGTGGTGCTCACCCACGGCTTCGTGCTCGCCGAGGACGGCCGCAAGATGTCGAAATCGCTCGGCAACGTCACTGCGCCGCAGGACGTCATCAAGCAATCCGGCGCCGATATCCTGCGCATGTGGGTGTGTGCGTCAGACTACGCCGACGAC
>DATFVF010000091.1:0-8858 GCA_035260465.1 Pseudolabrys sp.
GGAGAAGAAGAGTTCCGATCAGGCATGAGCCAGCATAACATGTCTGGTGTGGACATTCGACTCTCGGCGCAAACATGTAACGAGGAAAGGCATAGCAGCATTTCCAAAAATTAATGCGCCAAAGGCCTTCCACCCATGTCATTACGAGCCATTGTTTTTGGACAGCACGATGAATAAACGTTTCCGCAAATGTGCCGCTCGTCCGCATTGCAGTTCAGGAGTTCATCAATGAAGGGCAGTGCGCTTGTCGCCGCGTTCGTTTTTGCCCTATGGGCGATTGCGCCGGTGCACGGCGAGGACGTCACCGTCGGCGGCTTGAAAATTTCTGCCGCGTGGGCACGCGCAACCCCTAAAGCCGCTCCTGTCGGTGGCGGCTATTTGACGATCACCAATAACGGTACCGCGCCCGATCGTCTGGTTGGCGGTTCGTCGGACGTGAGCAGCCGCTTCGAAATCCATGTGATGGGCATAGACAACGGGATCATGAAGATGCGGCCGGTTGCAGCCGGCCTTGAAATCAAGCCGGGACAAACAATCGAATTTAAACCTGGCGGCTACCACCTGATGTTCGTCGGGTTGAACAAGCCCCTCGAACAGGGACAACACATCAAAGCGACTCTGCAATTCGAAAAAGCCGGTAACGTCACCGTCGATTTCGTAATCGAAGGGATCGGTGCGCAAACCGGTGGTGGTTCGTCGATACCCGGCGGGATGCAGATGCAACACGGTCACTAATCATCGTTGCACCAATTGCTGCGTAAAATCAGTCCATTGTCGATCCACACCATTAGTTAAGGCAGTTCCGGCTATTAGTCCGTCTTAATTCAAGTTCCGGTGGCGGACGATGACACACGATCCGAGTGATGAGGTCCCGCGAATTTCCGATCCGCATGAGTCGGAAACTATTGCGGTCTCGATCGATGAGGCCTTGGCCAATAATTGGGTCGACATCTGGTACCAGCCGAAGATCGATCTCAAGCGTAAATGCTTGGCCGGCGCGGAAACGCTCGTGCGCCTGCATCATCCGCAAGCCGGTCTTCTGTGGCCGGAGGATTATCTCAACCTGCTCGATGAAGATGACCTGGCGACACTGGTTGAACACACGCTGCGCACCACATTGCGCAACTGGAGTACTTTCGACGAGGCAGGGTTCGGCTTGCGCCTTGCCATCAACGTGCCGGCAACGATGCTATCGAGGTTGCCCGTCAAAGCGCTCATCGCGGAGCACTGCGCGGGGTCAAAGAACTGGCCGGGGCTGATCCTGGAAGTGACCGAAGATCAGATCGTTCGCGACATCGCACTCACAAGAAAGATAGCGACCGAGCTTAAGGCCTCCCGGGTGGAAATTGCGATCGATGATTTCGGCGCCGGCTTTTCATCATTCTCCAGCCTGCGGGATTTGCCGTTCGCCGAACTCAAGCTTCACGGCTCGTTCGTGAAGAACTGCGCAGTCGACGTCACCAATGCCGCAATTTGTCAAACTGCAATTGATCTCGCTCATCGCTTTGGAAGCATGGCGGCCGCGAAGGGGATCGACAGCATCGCCGACCTTCAGGCTTTGATGGTGATGGGCTGCGACTTCGGTCAAGGCATGCTGGTCGCACCGCCGATGCCGCAGGACCGTTTTCTTGAGGCGTTGCAGCAGCACATGAACAGGCCGGGTGCGTCTCAGCCGCAAACCGACGAGAAAGCGGAACGCATCGCGTAGGCCCGCCGTTCGCTCATTGGCCGCGTTTTATAATTTCACCGATCGGAAACAATTTCGGCGCTGCTGCGTTTCCTGAGCCAGGGGGAAACCAGGAGGCTGAGAATGAAAAAGGTCGTTCTATGCGCGGCCGTCGGTGCGTTGCTCGTTGGCGCTATTCCGGCGTCGGCGCAGGTTGTGGTTCGCGACCGTGACGATGTCGTGGTTCGCGAGCATCAACATATGGATCGCGGGCATCATTACGGTTGGTATAAGCATCACGCCGAATGCCGAGCGGTCCGCGTGCGCACGCATCTGCCGAACGGGACCGTCGTCGTGAAGACGCGGCGCGACTGTTAAGCACGTTAAAAATAAGTCCCGGCGTGAGTACACGCCGGGACTTAATGCGTGCCCGTTTTCTATTTTGATTCCGGGAAGGCCAGTTTTTCATTTTCAGGCGGCAGCATCCGGAAAACATTGAGCGTCATCGAAACCAGCACGTAGTAACCGAGGATGCCGACCAGCTCGACAGTGGCTGCTTCGCCAAGAAGCGATTGCACCATTTTGTAGGTTCGATCCGCTACGCGTCTGGTCTTGTAGAGCTCTTGCACAAAATCGTAGATCGCACGCTCGTCTCTTGGCGCAGATTTGGGTTTTCGGCCCAAACGTAGTTCCTCGATCGTCTTCGGCTTGACGCCGCTTTTTTCGGCCATCGGCGCGTGCGCAAACCATTCATATTGGGCGCGCCACAAGCGGGCCGTACAGAGAATGGCGAACTCCGACAGCCGCGGGGGCAATGCGGTCCCATAGCGGCAATGGGCGCCGAGTTTTTGCGCTAGCTCACCGAATTCGGGGGCGTGCATCCAGACCGCAAAAGGCCCGCGAGGTGTAATCGAGGCGCCGCGCGGTCCGGCGCGCAGGCTGGCGAGAAGGGCGCGTTGCGCGTCGATCATTTGCGTTTCGTCGATCAGGGCGAGGCGTGGCGCGGGGCGCTTAGGCATAGGGAAGTCCTTGGATTGGGGGGCGAGGACGAGGCGGTGAGGTCCCGCGGACATTATAGCCAAAAACAGGCTCCGCTACGGCCCAAACCCAAACCCAAGCCTAAGCCCAAGCCTAAGCCCAAGCCCAAGCCTAAGCCCAGACCCAAGAGCGCGGTATGAGCGCGGTATGAATGAGACGAGGGGGGAATGGAACGCTATTGAACGACCGCAGTCACTTTCATGAGCCCGCGGTCCGTCATGCGCAGTGCTTTGGCGGCAGCGAGGGACAGGTCGAGGACGCGGCCTTTGGTGAAGGGCCCTCGGTCATTGACGATGACCACAACGCTACGTTGCGATCTTGGGTCCGTCACGCGGAGACGCGTACCGAACGGAAGGCTGCGGTGTGCGGCAGTAAATTTTTCCGGATCGTAGCGTTCGCCATCGGCGGTCCGACCCGAGTAATCATTGCTGTAGTAAGCGGCGATGCCGGAAAAATTCCCGGCGCTCTGGGCGATAGCGCTACCCGACGCAAGGCAGGAGACCAGCGCCAAGCCTGTCGTTGTCCAGTTGTTGAAGGTCATCTGCCGATCCATCCGCGCGCAGTCAAATCAGTTTGGTATGGCGAAGTTCTGTCTAAAAAATGACAGTCCACCAGTCGCAAAGCGGCGCTGGGACAAAAGTTCCACGAAAAGATTCACAAACTATGAAGACGCGAGCGTCATCGTTTTTGGTTTTTGCGCATGTCCCATCCAGCGGTACCGACCGCGACGCTAGTGAAGCGCACTGCCGGCCGGCGTGCCCTTATTTAAACTTCGGCAACGACTGCTTGATGCGCCCGATGGTGGCCCAAGGGTCCTTCCGCAGGCGGGAAAGGCGCTGCATCAGATTTTGCACGGTATATTGGTCGGCAGACTTCAGGCTACCCAGCTCGGACCATTCAATCGGCACGGATACCGGCGCACCCGGACGCGCGCGCGTGGAATAGGGGGCAACGGCGGTCGCCTCCCGGCTATTTCGCAGGTAATCGATGAAGATTCGTTTGTTGCGCCGCTCCTTGGCAGCGGTCGAGACGTAGCGTTCCGGATCGTCCTTCTCCATGCTTTCCGCCACCGTGCGGCAGAACTCTTTTACGGTGTCCCATGGCTCGGGCTTGATTGGCAGCACGACGTGTAGGCCTTTGCCGCCGGATGTTTTCAGGAAAGTCTTGAGCTTGATGCCTTCGAGCCGTTCGCGTACCTCGCGTGCCGCTGCCACCACATCTTTCCAGCCCGTGCCAGGACCTGGATCGAGATCAAATACCAGCCGGTCGGAGTGCTCGCGGTCATCGATGGTCGTACCGCGTGTGTGAATCTCCAGAACGCCTCCCTGTACCAGCGCGACAAGGCCATCGAGGTCGTCGATGGAGATAATCTTGTCACCTTTCTCTGGAACAAGATGAAGGTGCTCAGTCGGAATTCCAGCACGTGCGTGTTTTTGAAAGAAGCACTGGCCCATGGCGCCTTCCGGGCAGCGCAGGAGGGCGATCGGCCGGCCAACCACATGCGGCCGCATCCATTTCCAAACCTGCACGTAGAAGTCGGCCAGGTCGCGCTTGGTAATTTTTCCCTCGGCCCAATAAATCCGGTCGGGGTGAGTCAAATGCACACCCGCGACGCTGACGTCAGCTTTCTTTAGCGGTGCGCTGCGTTTCAGGGTTGCTGTCCGACTGGCCGCAGCGATCGCTTTCTCGCGCACGACGTCTTTCGCAACCTTGTCTTCACGAACGCCCTGGAATGAGGCTTGCCGTACGCGATCGCCATGGGTCCAACCGTGGAAGTCGACTTCCACCACCATTTTCGGCTCGACCCAAATCGGTTTACGAACGCCGCGCTCCTCCGCCGGCACCGTTTCGAAGGGAGTTTTATCTCGCTTAAAAGTCATCAGCTTGCGAAAAAGGGAGCGTGCAGTGTCACGCGTGAAGCCGGTGCCGGTGCGCCCCGCATAACGCAATTTCCCACGCTCATAGAAGCCAAGCACGAGCGCGCCGACGGCACGGGCATCCGCAGTCGACGGCATGACACCGGCGACGATCAGTTCCTGCCGATCCGAACATTTGGTCTTGATCCAGTCGCGGCCCCGCCCGGAACGGTATGGTGCATCGGCAAGTTTGGAGACAATGCCCTCCAAGCCCAGCTTGCAGGCGTGATGGAGCAGTTTCGTGCCCGGTTCGGTAAGCGATTCACTGAAACGTAAGCGGTCACGGGCCGGTTGCCGCTTGAGTAGTTTTGCCAAAGCGCTCTTGCGCGAGACAAGCGGCAATGGTGTCAGGTCGGCTCCGTCGAGATGCAGAAGGTCGAATGGATAGAACACCATCCGGTCGTGTCGACTCGCTTTGAGCTCCTGTTGGAGCAGCGAGAAGCTCGAGACGCCGTCACTGCCTTCCGTCACAACCTCGCCATCGATCAAAGCGCTTTTAGCTGGCAGTTTGGCGATCGCGTCCGCGACCGTGGGAAATTTTCTGGTCCAGTCGAGGCCCTTACGCGTGAGGAGTTTTACCCTGCCGCGGTCCAGCCTGGCCTGGATGCGGTATCCGTCGAATTTGATCTCGTGCAGCCAGTCGTCGCTGTCCGGCGCCTTGTCACCAAGCGAGGCGAGACAAGGTGCGACGAATGCGGGCAGGGCGCCGTGCGGCGCAGCTGCCAGCACATCGTCCTCAGCGCCCTCGGTTTTGCGTGGTGGCTTTATTGCAGCGGCGGGCGCCCGCTTGCGCGGTGCAGTCTTCGTTTTCGAAGTCTTCGTCGCTTTGCTCGTCCTGGCTCTGTTGCTCCGCCATTCTTTTTTTGGCCCGTTTGCAATCTCGTCCATGGTGCGGCGGGTGACGGCTGAAAGAGGCTCATCCTCAAGGATATCTTTGTCGCCGGCCGAGCGCTGAGCATCGTCATGCTGCTTGATGAGCAACCAGTTGTCGCGCTTTTCTCCGGGCCGCCGATGCATGCGTACCAGGTGCCAGCCCCCGTGCAGTTTTTCGCCGTCGAGCGTGAAAGAAAGATGGCCTTTGGCCAATCCTTTATGCGGATCAATTTCCGGCTGCCAGCGGCCGCGGTCCCAAATCATGACGGTGCCGCCGCCATATTCGCCTTGCGGGATTGTGCCCTCGAATTTGTTGTAGGCGATCGGGTGGTCCTCGACCTGGACCGCCAGTCGTTTTTCACCCGGCACCAAACTGGGGCCGCGCGTCACCGCCCAGCTTTTCATGACTCCGTCGAGTTCGAGGCGCAGGTCATAGTGGAGCCGGCGTGCGGCATGTTTCTGAACAACGAAAGCGTTGCCGCGCTTGCGCTCAATCTTGCCCTTCGGTTCTGCGGTAACGCCAAACTGGCGCTTGGCGCGATAGGTCTTCAGCCCTGATTTTTTCCGCGCGCGCATAATCCTGACAGCCCACCGTTAGGGATCGCGCACTAGCACGCCTTTGTCACTTTGCGGCGCGTGCTCGAGCGTCCACAACCTCGTTACGAATACGGTTATCGGTCTTGTGGTTGATGATGTTGAAGCGAATGCTTTGACTCGTGGTCGTCGAGGGGTACAGCCCGACTGCGCGCGACACTAACGACAATTTGAAGAAGCTCTTCAAGTTTGGACGCGGCGCCATGGACGCACCTCCTTCAACGCCACGGACACGGGTGAACTGGCCGGCAATTGAACCGGTTCCTGAAGTCTATCACTTTGATCCAGGACAGGCCGCTGAAATTTCGCGGACTTTACGCGTCGGCGCCGACGTCACGATCGGCGGGTGTAGGCAATATTGGCGGACTTATTCTCCGCCGCTCGCCAGCACGGCACGTGTTGTTTCATCGGGGCCGAAATCTTCGGCGCTATTGACGTTCAGCAACTCGGCGAGCCGTGTGCGGGCGCGATTGACGCGCGATTTGATCGTGCCGACAGCGCAGCCGCAGATGCCGGCGGCCTCTTCGTATGAAAACCCGGAGGCGCCTACAAGGATGAGGGCTTCGCGCTGATCCGATGGCAATTGTGCCAACGCTTCGCGGAATTCCCGGAATTCGACGTGTCCGTATTGCTCTGGCTGCGATTTCAGCGTCTCGGCATGGTGGCCATCACTATCCTCCACCTCACGGCGGCGCTTGCGATATTCCGAGCGGAAATGATTTCGCAGGATCGTGAAGAGCCACGCTGACATGTTGGTGCCGGGTTGAAAGGAGTCGATATTGGCAAGCGCACGCAACAACGTTTCCTGCACTAGATCGTCCGCGCGATCCACGTTCCCGCACAGCGAGATCGCGAATGCGCGGAGGCTTGGCACCGCGCCGAGAACGGCTTTGCGGACTGATTCGTCCATCGCCATTACTGCGTGTCCTTTTTCCCAGCGGTCTCAAGCCGATTGATAAGATCGGTAAACCGGTCAGGGACGCCCTGATTTACGACGTCGTCGTACATCGCACGCAATTGTTGGCCGAGGCGGGCCTGTACATCTCGGCCCAGCTTGGCCGATTTCGCATTGGATTTTTTGTTACGGGCTGCCGCGGCTTCCATTTGATTTTGCTGTCCCACGGGCTTTCGTTCGTTCATTGTTCAACCCCGCCGCCTTCCGAGCCCTGGAGCAGGCACCGGTTGCCCCCTAGTGTTCCTGTCAAAACCCGTGGCATGGCATATGGTTCCCCTAGAACGGAACTTTTTTGCGACGGCGGCGTTGGCGCGCTACAGGCTGATTAAAACAGGGGGCGCGAGCTCATTCGGTCGCGACGCGCATTCATTCGGGAGGGATTCTTGTCGACATCTCAAGCAGTTGCTCAGCATTTGCCGTACCTTCGCCGCTACGCACGAGCCCTGTCCGGCAGCCAAGCCTCTGGCGATGCCTATGTTGCAGCCACACTCGAGGCATTGGTCCAGGACCCAAAGGTGCTGGACACCGGACTTTCCACTCGCATTGCCCTCTATCGGCTTTTTACGAAGATCTGGAATTCGGTCGCCGTAAACGGCAAGCCGTCGAGTGGGGCCTCCAGCCAGCCCGTTGAGCGCCATCTGGCGCAAATCGCGCCAAAACCGCGCCAGGCCTTCCTTCTGGTCGCCTTGGAGGGGCTTTCGGAAGACGACGCCGCCAAGGTTCTCGATATCGACGCACCAACGTTGCGCGACCTTGTCGAGGAATCCGGCCGCGAACTTGCCGCCGAGATCGCCACTGACGTCCTGATTATTGAGGACGAGACATTCATCGCGCTCGACCTCGAAGGTCTGGTGGAGGGCCTTGGTCATCGGGTGCTGGGCGTTGCGCGCACCCATAGTGAAGCCGTAGCGCTCGCTAAAACCAAGCGCCCCGGAATTATCCTTGCCGATATTCAACTCGCCGACGGCAGTTCCGGTCTCGACGCCGTGAACGAAATGCTACGAACGTTCGAGGTGCCGGTCATTTTCATCACCGCCTATCCGGAGCGATTCCTTACGGGCGAGCGGCCAGAACCGGCATTCCTGATCGCAAAACCGTTTCAGCCCTCGACGGTGTCGGCCGTGTTGAGCCAAGCATTGTTTTTTGAGCGCAACGCGAGAAGGCGGGAGCGACGCGCGAGCTAAGATGGTTGCACCCTGAGGTTTGGGCCCGCGGATTACCGAACATCACGGGCGATATCACCGACATTATCCGGGCGCCGTGGCGGATAATCGGCGAAGATCGCCGAAGAATGTTCTCACAACTTCGCGCTAATTCACCGTTTTGGTGCAACAGTTTGTGCGCCCCGACGTTAGATTCGGTTGGGCTCACATTGCTCCGAAAAGTGTCGGGCCAGCGGGGTGCAACGTGATTTCATTCGTTGACACGTCGTCGGTTAAACTTATTCATGCGGAGGGCCTCTTTAATCGCTGTGAAAGACAATCTATCCGCCCGGCCGCATCTCGCGCGGGAAAATGAGAAAACGATTGGTAGGGTTCGCAACATGTCCGGTGCGGAAACCAACGAACTGGCCAAGCTCGAATTGGAGCGTCGACAGCTACAAGACCAAGTCAACGCGCAAGCCTGGGAGCTAAATTTATTGCGGGCGCGATTTGCGCGTTATGAAACCGCACTGCGTGGCTCGCAAGTGACGGTATACACTCAGGATCGCGATCTCCGGTATACCTCGATAAGCAACCCTATGCTGGGTCGCTCGATTGAGGATCTCCTCGGCCGCACGGATGCGGAGGTTTTGCCGTCCAACGGCGGCGCGGCG
>DATFVF010000092.1:0-2754 GCA_035260465.1 Pseudolabrys sp.
TCCGCTTCACCCAAAGCGACATCAGCCTGGCACAGACTCAATTCTTCGTAATCGCTACTGAATAGTGCGAATACAGGTCGGCAACGCGTTGTTGCCACATGCCCACAAACGCACCGGAGGTTAGCTTATCAACTGATTTCCAAATTTGTTTGATAGCGGGAAGTGTATTGCCCCAGATCGCTCGCTTGCACCATCGTTCACCTTTTTCTTTACCTTCATCGGTGGCACACATTGATCTCCAGGCGATGCGCTTCGGATGGCTAACGTGTTCTGCGGCCCCCTGCCATCCTTGTTGATGAATCAAATACAGATCACTGAAAGTCGGCTTTCTGCCGGTCCCGAACTCAAAGAGTAAAGCCTCCGTGGCAAATTTGTAAGCGCCGGCAATGGCATTGTCGCGCGGATCGATAATGTTTCCTGAGCCGTAGTGTTTGAACTCATAATTACTGAGCTGGAATAGCCCAATATAAGATCCAGTACGTTGCTTCGGATTGAAGCCGGACTCGATTTTAGCCACGGCTTTCATAAAGTTGAAATCCAGACCGAAAGCATCAGAGGCGCGTCTGATCTCCTCAACGGGTGTTCCAATTGGAAGGCCTTTCATCGTCTCTAAAATAGTATCGGCTGGCTTCTCGTCGGGTGGAATTTCAGAAAAAGCGTAATAAGCGAGATATAAGAAGTTCCGTTTGGGAGGCGCCGCATCAGCGGAATGATCCTGAACTGAGTCCTCCGTTCTTGCTAGTTGTTCCAGCGCATCGACGGCCGCTTCTAGCCTAGCTTGCTCTTTTTCCAAGGTGCTGGAGCTAGTTTCCTCTTGGGGTAAGGGCAATGGCCCATGCGGGACAGGCAATGCGGAGGTCACGAAGTTGCTCGACAGTGCTGAACCGATTTCCACCTCGGCCGCGCCTTCGGGTGAAGCGGCGCTCATCATCTTTCCAGAAATAATCTGGTAAGCCGCGGCAATTGAGAATGCGGCTACAAGACAGGCAAATTGCAAGGATCGCATTTTTCGCAAATCGGCCCCTTACCGCGAAAGTTTATACACGAATGTCTGCAGCAGGTCCGCAACATGTTACCGCCGTCTTCGCGCAGTATGGGGACATGGACTATGAAAACTGCCTCGCAGCCAACCAGATGAGCACATGCGAAGAGGAGCGGCGCATAATGAATGCCAATAAAAGAGCGCTGTCCTCCATGGAAAAGCGCCTGAGCAGATAAGATAAAGTCGCTATTTGCCCTTAACGTACGTGCTTCTCGCCGAATGTCTGATTTTAGAGGCAATGCGCGCTTGGGGTTACCGAGCGAAATGTCCGCTATTGGCACTTAGCGGACACGCTGCTTGCCACGCCGAATGTCCGCTTTCGGGGGTGACGGGGAGGGCGGTCAGATTCGCCATAACCTCGATTTCAGGGTGTGTCGCATCGGCGATTTTTGAGCTGGCGAGGGTCGCGCCACGAGGCGAAAACGTGTCGGAAGCAGATTTGGATGCCTGCGCGGTGGGTTGATCGCAAGATTCATACGTGGTGGAACCTCGACGGCTAATTTTAGTTCTCTAAACTGGAATTTATTTTTGTCGGCGTGCCAACTGCCTATATTCAACGGTGAAGATTATCTCCAACTACTTTTTGAACTATTCAAACGACACAATGAAAACAGTTATTGCCGTATTCCTTCTAGTCTTTCTGGCCGCTTTCAGTGGCAAGACGAATGCATTCGCCGGCGCGGATGCGCCGGCCTCTTCTGTCGTGATCGCTACGACACACGATAAGGCCCAAGATCAGACCGAAGTTCCAGCGCACGACGACGCCCCAGCGCAGGCAAAGTTGGCAGCGCTCCATCCAAGAGAACCGTCCATCAAATCGCCGACTCTTGCGGAACCGTTCGACCTTATTGCCGTGCCGGTCGAGACTGGGGAGCTTTTGACGAAATGGAGTAGCGTCGAGGCCGATATCCGCGCCGAGAGCGAAATTCTGGCACACTGCCGCGAAAGCACTGCGCTCTGCCCATCGGCGGCGCGAACCTTCCTTGCCATCGTCGCGGAAGGTCGCGCGCATACAGGCCGCGCCCGCATCGGCGTGATCAACCGCGCGATCAATCTTGCAATCCACCCCATGAGCGATCTCGCACAATGGGGAGTGGAAGACCGCTGGACTGCACCGCTCGCGACGCTCACGACCGGCCTTGGTGATTGCGAGGATTACGCCATCGCGAAATACGTTGCACTTACGGAGGCTGGAGTCGCGACGGAGGACGTGCGGTTCGTCATCGTGCACGACCTCGCCGCCGGCGGGGGCCACGCCGTCGTTGCCGTCCGTCTCGATGACCGCTGGATCTTGCTCGATAACCGCTGGATGTCGCTGGTCGATGACGGGGAGATGCACCGGGTGATCCCACTGTTTGTGCTTGATCGCGACGGCGTCAGGCAACTCGCCCCCGCAATAATGTTGGACGTGCCGCACATTGGCGCCGCGCAATTCCGCTAATGCGCGCGAGCGCGCGGCGGGCTACTGCGCGCAGTTTTAACGCATGTCAAACAACCTAGACGGGTGCCGACACTTGTTCGCTTCTGACTCAGCATGTTAGCGTTTAGGGCAACGTGAAAGATGTGGCGTGAGATTTTATTGAAAGGCGAGACAAAGTGAAATCAGCTTTAAGATCTAAAAGGCCTGTAACAGTTTCTACGAATTGCGATGTATTAAAGTACGGCTCCGCTGGAGCCTTGCTTATCCTTGGGCTGCTAGCAAATCGTCCCGC
>DATFVF010000093.1:0-20031 GCA_035260465.1 Pseudolabrys sp.
AGTGATTTTGGAGAAATTTGTCTGGCGGAATCGGCACGATGATCTCACGCGGCTGATATTTGACGAAAGTGGCGAGCGAGAACACGGCACCGTAGGCCAGCCCGCCGAGCAAGCCGAAAAAGAGCAGGAACCTGAACAGACTCGGCATCGTCAAAACCCCGACAAGCGCCCATACGTCAGCGCTAGCGATTTCAGGCGAGTTACGACCACGTTCTGGAACCGCTGACAAGACCGCCCTCGCGGTGTCCCGATTGCTGGTATATGGAACCGTGGATTCGCTTCGGAACCATAGCATGGTTAACGGTGCCATTCAAAAACCAGCGGAAAATGGCCTGGTAATGGTCCGCGCGCTCGGCAGCCGGTCTATTGTGCTCGTCGGCATGATGGGCGCGGGCAAATCCTCGATCGGCCGAAGGCTTGCCGCCCGGCTCGGGATTCCATTCGTTGATGCCGATGCTGAAATCGAAAGCGCTGCGGGCATGACTATTTCCGAAATTTTCGACAAACACGGCGAGCCGTATTTCCGTGCCGGCGAGAAACGCGTGATCGCGCGCTTGCTCGACAACGGCCCGCAGGTGCTGGCGACCGGCGGCGGCGCGGTGATGGACCAGAACACGCGCGATCTCATCCATATCAAGGGAATTTCCGTGTGGTTGAAGGCCGATGCGGACGTGCTGATTAAGCGGACTAAGCGCCGTAGCGATCGACCGTTGGTCGAGAAGATCAGGGAGCTGCTGCCGAAGCGTGAGCCGCTGTATGCAACGTCCGACATTGTCGTTCATTCGCGCGACGAACCGCATGATATGATCGTCGACGAGATCATGGCCCAGCTGCCGAAACATCTCGGTCTTGACGCAGAGAGGTCATCATGACCGCGCTGCTGCGACAGACCGAGGCGATGCAGGTACCAGTCGCGCTCGGCGCGCGCTCTTACGATATTGTCATTGGCCGTGGCGCGCTGGCGAGCCTCGGTGAGCGCATCAAGGCCATGCGCTCCGGCGCGCGGGTCGCCATTGTCACCGACGAGACTGTCGCCAAACACCATCTCGCCGCTGCCGAGGCGGCGCTTAAAACGACAGCTATCGAAAGCGCGCGCATTCTTGTGCCAGCAGGTGAGGCCTCCAAAAGTTATGCAACGTTCGAAAAAGTCTGCGAGGCTATCATCGCGGCGCGTATCGAACGCAACGATCTCATCGTAGCGCTTGGCGGCGGCGTGATTGGCGATCTTGCCGGTTATGCGGCGGCCAGCGTGCGCCGCGGTCTCGACTTCGTGCAGGTTCCGACGACGCTTCTCGCCCAGGTCGATTCATCGGTTGGCGGCAAGACGGGGATCAATTCTCGTCAGGGCAAGAATCTGATCGGCGCTTTCCACCAGCCCGCTCTCGTGATCGCCGATACTGCTTTGCTCGATACATTGCCCAAGCGCGAATTCCGCTCTGGCTATGCTGAAGTTGCGAAATACGGCTTGCTCGGCGACGCAGCGTTTTTCGCTTGGCTGGAGAAGAATTGGCAAGACGTCTTTGCGGGAGGCCCCGCACGCGAACATGCGATTGCTGTGTGTTGTCGCGGCAAGGCCGGCATTGTCGCGCGTGACGAGCGCGAAAACGGCGAGCGCGCCCTGCTCAATCTCGGTCACACCTTCGGTCACGCTTTGGAGGCCGGCTGCGGCTTCTCCGAGCGGCTGCTGCACGGTGAAGCCGTAGCGCTGGGTATCGTGCTGGCATTTGAATTTTCGGCGCGAAAGGGGCTCATTGCGGCCTCGGAGGCCGCGCGCGCCTCTGGTCATCTTGCAGCGGTCGGCCTGCCGACCCATCTGAAGGATATTGCCGGCGGTGCGCCGGCTATTGATGCTTTGATGGACCTGATTGCTCAAGACAAAAAAGTAAAGCGCGGGACGCTCACGTTTATTTTGGTGCGCGGTATCGGCCGGGCTTTCATTGAAAATAATGTCGACGCCGCCGAAGTGCGGACCTTTCTCACAGACAAACTTGCCGAGCGATGACCGCGAACGACTGGCTGTCCCTTGTCGTCGTCCTGATCTGCCTGCTGCTTTCCGCTTTTTTTGCCGGCAGTGAAACCGCGCTGACCGCTTCTTCCCGCGCCAGCATGGCTCGATTGGAGAAGTACGGAAATCGGCGCGCACGGCTCGTCAACCGTTTGCTGGAACAGCGCGAGCGCTTGCTCGGCGCGCTGCTGTTCGGCAACAATGCCGTCAACATTGCGGCCTCGGCGCTGGCGACGGGCGTGTTGTTGGCCTGGTTCGGTCCGGCCGGCGTCGTCTACGCCACGGTGGTCATGACAATTGTCGTCGTCGTGTTCTCCGAGATCTTGCCGAAAACGGCAGCGTTTAACGCCCCCGACCGGATCGCGCTCGCGGTCGCACGCCCCATACACTGGTTCGTCACACTGTTTGGCCCCGTCCTGATGGCGATCGAGGCATTGGTGCGCTGGTTGCTTAAGCTCGTTGGCATGACGGTCGGCGAGGATCAGCAGGTGCTGTCGCCCCACGAGGAATTGCGCGGTGCGGTCGATCTTCTGCATCGCGAGGGCGACGTCGAAACGCTTGATCGCGACATGTTCGGTGGTGTGCTCGACTTGCGCGAACTGGCCGTCTCCGACGTGATGATCCACCGCACAAACATGATCACCTTGAACGCCGACGACAAACCGGAGGACGTGGTCAACGCGGTGATCGCCTCGCCGGTAACGCGGTTGCCCCTTTGGCGCGGCAATCCGGAAAACATCGTCGGCATCTTGCACGTGAAAGACCTTTTGCGTGCATTGCATGCGGTCGATGGCGATGCCGCTAAGGTCGACATCTCTTCATTGATGGCGCCACCCTGGTTTGTTCCCGACATGCGGCCGGTGTCGGAGCAACTCAAGGCGTTCCGCCGCCGCAAGACGCCGTTCGCGCTCGTGGTGGACGAATATGGCGAGGTCGAGGGCCTGGTCACGCTGGAAGACATCCTGGAGGAGATCGTCGGCGATATCACTGACGAGCACGATGTCGCCATGCCGGGCGTGCGGCGTCAGCCTGACGGGTCGGTCAATGTCGACGGCGCAGTCTCCATTCGCGATTTAAATCGCGTCATGGACTGGAATTTGCCCGACGAGGAAGCGACCACCATTGCCGGGCTGGTCATTCACGAGGCGCGCTCGATTCCGGAAGTCGGACAAAGCTTCACCTTTCATGGATTCCGTTTCAGGGTGCTGCGCCGCGCACGTAACCGCATTACCGCATTGCGCATCCAGCCATTACCACGGGCGAGGCAGAGCGAACGCTAAACGCCGCTTTCGCCGGGTGCGGCGGCATGAATGGCGAGCGCGTGGACGCCACCCGCGAGCTCGCCTGAAAGCGATTGGTTAATCATGCGGTGGCGTTCGAGCCGGGTCTTACCTTTGAACGCCTCAGACACGATATACACTCGGAAGTGTGTTTGCCCGCCTGGTCGGTGTCCGGCATGGCCCTCGTGCTGGTGGGATTCATCCAGCACATTGAGGCTTTGCGGAGCGAAAGCCTCGGTCAACTTCTTTGTGATGATATCGACGGTTCGCATGTTGCCCCGCTTAGGAGAGGGCAGCCGAACGGTCAATGCCTAGAATCATGCTCTTGCCCAAAGATCAAGTCTTGAAGGCGTCACCAGCAAAAGCGCATAATGTCCGGTCATGAAATTCGACTCACCACTTTTTGATGGGATCCGCGTCAAGCCGGGAAAAGACCGTCGGCCAAAAACCGGCGGGCCTGGCTGCGAATGGCATGGCTGCAAGGAGAAAGCGAGCCACCGGGCGCCGAAGGGCCGCGGGCGCGAAAATGAATATTGGCGGTTCTGCCTGGAACATGTGCGTGCTTACAACCAATCGTACAATTTTTTCGCCGGTATGCCCGACGCTGCTGTGATGGCCTACCAAAAGGATGCGCTCACCGGCCATCGTCCGACCTGGAAGATGGGAACCGGCAAGGGAAAAGTGCGGCCGGATATTCGCGCTTTTGGCAAGCAAGCGGATCCATTCAGCCTGTTCGGCGAGGGCGTGAAATCGGAACAGCAGGCGCGCGCCGAAACCCGCCCGATCCGCAACGCCGAACGCAAAGCCCTCGACACACTTGGGCTCGACATTGATGCGACGTCGCAACAGGTCAAAATGCGTTTCAAGGAACTCGTGAAGCGCCATCATCCGGATGCCAATGGCGGCGACCGCTCCACCGAGGACCGGCTGGTCGAGATCATCCAATCGTACAATTACCTGAAATCGGTGGGGTTTGGCTGACCGCCCATTTCGGGCCCGAAGCAACCCAGCCCCGCCTTCCGCACAAGGCTGAAGGCACCTATCTTATTGAAATAATTGATGGTGCTATTCGGCCGCAGCGGGTTTTTTGCGGCCTTGGCGTCTGCTAAGTTGCCGCCGCATCAGCCGGACCGTACGAGTCGGACCGCATCAGGGGCTTCGGCATTCCGAAGCCACGGAGGATCAATGACCGCTGCAATGCAAGAAGTTGCCGGCCTGCCCGACATGAAAGTGTCGATCCGGCAGGTGTTCGGAATCGACAGCGATATGGAAGTGCCGGCCTATTCAAAGGCCGACGAGCACGTGCCTGATGTCGATTCGGACTATCGGTTCGATCGGCCGACCACGCTCGCCATTCTTGCTGGCTTTGCCAAAAATCGCCGCGTGATGGTCACCGGCTATCACGGCACCGGCAAGTCCACGCACATCGAGCAGGTTGCGGCGCGGCTCAATTGGCCCTGCGTGCGCGTCAACCTCGACAGCCATATCAGCCGCATCGACCTGATTGGTAAGGACGCCATCGTCATCAAGGAAGGCCACCAGGTCACCGAATTCCGCCAGGGTATTTTGCCGTGGGCGCTGCAGAACAACGTCGCGCTTTGCTTCGACGAATACGATGCCGGGCGGCCGGACGTGATGTTCGTCATTCAACGTGTGCTGGAAGCTTCAGGCCGCCTGACGCTGCTCGACCAGAGCAAGGTCATCAAGCCTCACCCTTCATTTCGTTTGTTCGCCACTGCGAACACGGTCGGTCTCGGAGACACGTCGGGCCTCTATCATGGCACCCAGCAAATCAACCAGGGCCAGATGGATCGCTGGTCGATCGTCACGACGCTTAATTATCTGCCGCACGACAATGAAGTTGAAATTGTGCTGGCGAAAGCCAAGCATTATCGCAACGAACAGGGTCGCGACATCGTCAACAAAATGGTGCGCGTCGCCGATCTCACGCGCAACGCGTTCATGAACGGCGATATCTCGACCGTGATGAGCCCGCGCACGGTCATCATATGGGCCGAGAATTCCGAAATCTTCAACGATATCGGCTTTGCCTTCCGGCTCACTTTCTTGAACAAATGCGATGAGCTCGAACGGCCGATCGTCGCCGAGTTCTATCAACGCTGCTTCGGCGTCGAACTCCCGGAATCTTCGGTGAACGTCGCGCTGTCCTGATTTTTGCCCCTCCCCGAGAGGGAGGGAGAGACAAATGATGGCCTCCAACATAAAAGCCAAGCCGTCGTCTAAGGAATCCCCGACCGAGCCGTTCAAGCGGGCGGTCACGGGCTGCTTGCGCGCGCTCGCGCGCAAGCCTGAACTCGAAGTCGCGTTCGCCGCCGAACGGCCTGGCCTGATGGGCGGTAAAGTTCGTCTGCCAGAGCCACCGCGCAAGCTCGGCAAAGCCGAGGCTGCGATTGTTCGCGGTCACGCCGATTCGATTGCCTTACGTCTTGCATGCCACGACGCCGCAATGCATCGCCGCTTACAGCCGGCCGGACAGCAAGCGCGCGCCGTGTTCGAGGCGGTGGAACAAGCGCGCGTAGAAGCTATCGGTGCGCGGCGCATGGACGGCGTTGCGCAGAACCTCACCGCAATGCTGGACGAGCGCTTTCATCGCGGCAAATTCGACGAGATCACCGAGCGCGCCGATGCGCCGATCGAAGACGCATTGGCGTTGCTGGTACGCGAGCGCCTCACGGGGATGACTCCGCCGCCCGCGGCCAAGAAACTCGTCGACCTGTGGCGCCCGCTCATCGAGGACCGCGCCGGCCGCGATCTCGATCGTTTAGAAAGCCTGGTGGAGGACCAGCGCCAGTTCGGTGACGTTGTCCACGATTTGCTCGATGCGCTCGAAATGGGTGAGGACCGGAGCCACGATTCTGAAGAAGAGGAAGACGAAGGCGAGGAAGATCGCCGCAAACAGGAATCGGGCGAGGACGGCGAGGCTGCCGATTCCGACGAGATGCAGCGCATGAGCATGGAGGACACGCAAGTGTCGGCCGAGGACATGCCGGACGCCGCAGCCGAAGCGGTCGAAGCGCCAAACGCTGACATGGCCGATGATACCGACATGGGCGACGCGGAGACGCCCGGCGAACCGCAACGCCCGCGCCAATTTGGCGCCAACGAACCGCGCGGCCCCGACTACCGCGCGTTCACGGCCAAGTTCGACGAAACCGTCGCTGCTGAAGAACTGTGCGAGGCCGAGGAGCTGGATCGCTTGCGAGGGTATCTCGACAAGCAGCTCTCCAATTTGCAGGGCGTGGTCGCGCGCCTCGCCAATCGGCTGCAAAGGCGCTTGATGGCGCAACAGAACCGCTCTTGGGAGTTTGACCTGGAGGAAGGCCAGCTCGATCCGGCACGGCTATCGCGCATCATCGTCGACCCTCTGCACCCGCTCTCCTTCAAGGCCGAGAAGGACACCAAATTCCGCGACACGGTGGTCACCTTGCTGCTCGACAATTCCGGCTCGATGCGGGGGCGCCCGATCACAGTCGCTGCCACCTGCGCCGATATTCTTGCGCGCACTCTCGAGCGCTGCGGCGTCAAGGTGGAGATTCTCGGCTTCACGACGCGCGCCTGGAAGGGCGGTCAATCTCGCGAGCACTGGCTTACTGCGGGCAAACCGGCTAATCCCGGCCGGCTCAACGACCTCCGCCACATTATTTATAAATCAGCGGACGCCCCCTGGCGGCGTGCGCGCAAAAATCTCGGCCTGATGATGCGCGAAGGTCTTTTGAAGGAGAACATCGACGGCGAGGCGCTCGACTGGGCGCACAAGCGTCTATTGGCGCGTACCGAACAACGCAAAATCCTGATGATGATTTCCGACGGTGCGCCAGTCGACGACTCCACGTTGTCTGTCAATCCGGGAAATTATCTCGAACGCCATTTGCGCTGGGTCATCGAAGAAATCGAAACGCGATCGCCTGTCGAGTTGATTGCCATCGGCATTGGTCATGACGTCACGCGTTACTACCGGCGGGCCGTCACGATTGTCGATGCCGAGGAGCTCGGCGGAGCGATGACCGAGAAACTTGCCGAGTTGTTCGAGGAGCATGCCGCTGCCGAGCGTACTAGCCCGCGCGCGCGCAGGCGCGTCGCTTGAAGCGTCCTCGCCGCTGGCTGATCGCCGGCGCGCTGATAACCGCGCTGGCTGCAGGCTCATTCGCTCTGGCCGATGCGCTTCGCTACGCCAATGCGCCAACCCGGATCGACATCGATGCAACGCCGATCGCGTCATTCGACAATCGCGATCCATTGCAGGTTCGCTTCGGTGACCTGGAATTTCGGGGCGGTCTTGTCCTCACGTCAAAAAATCCTGCCTTCGGAGGTATCTCGGCTATTCGTGTTGAGCCGGATGGCGAACACTTCCTTTCGATCACCGATAACGGTTCATGGCTGCGCGGCCGGATCGTCTACCAGGATGGCAAGCTCGCCGGCATCACAGACGCTGAAATGGCACCGATCCTCGGAGCCGACGGCAAGCCGCTTGCTGCACACGGCTGGTACGACGTCGAGTCGCTCACCGAGCGCGATGGTATGCTCTACATTGGCATTGAGCGGGTGGAGCAGATCGTTCGCTTTGACTACCGTCGCGATGGCTTGCGCGCCCGTGGAGAGCCGATCGCGGTGCCGCCGGATTTCAAAACATTCGCCTTCAACAAAAGCCTGGAATGTCTCGCGGCACCACCACAAGGTTCGCCGCTGGCGAATGAACTGATTGCTATCACCGAGCGCAGCCTCGACAGTGCTGGAAATTTACGGTCGTTCGTGCTCGGCAGCGACGGCGTCACTCGCTTCAGCGTCAAGCGCACCGACGATTTCGATGTCAGCGATTGCACCGTTCTTCCACCCGCGGATTTGTTGGTGCTTGAGCGGCGTTATTCACCGGCGCGCGGTGTTGCGATGCGCATCCGCCGTGTCCCGCTCGACCAGATCAAAGCGGGCGCGCTGGTCGATGGCCGTTCAATGATCGAAGCGGATCTCGGCTACCAGATCGACAACATGGAAGGTATCGGCGTGCATCGCACGGCGCGCGGCGAGACCATTCTTACACTGGTGTCGGACGACAATTTTTCCATCATTCAGCGTAATCTGCTGCTGCAGTTTGCGATTGTGGGTGAGTAATCCACCCTGTCATGGCCGGGCTTGTCCCGGCCATCCACGTCTTTCGATATGACAAAGCCTAAAAACGAGGATGCCCGGCGCATAGGCCGGGCATGACGGATTCGAGATGCGCAGACGCCTGCTCAGCCCGCCTTGGCTTCGCGCTTCTTCACGATCTGGCGTTTGAGCTCCAGCACCTTTGGTGCCAGCTCATCGTCTTTGGCTTTGATGAGGAAAGCATCGAGGCCGCCGCGGTGGTCGACCGTCTTGAGCGCATTGGCCGAGACTCGCAGCCTGATCTTGCGGCCAAGCGTGTCGGAGATCAGCGTAACGTTACGCAGGTTCGGGAGGAACCGCCGCTTGGTCTTGATGTTGGAGTGGCTCACTTTGTGGCCGACCAGTGGTTTCTTACCGGTCAGGTCGCAACGCCATGACATGGCTTATCCCTCAAAAACATCGGCGCAAACACGCGCCGGTTCCGGTCAATCGTGTGGATTAAGATGGCCGGACGTATAGAGAGCGGGGGTAAAGGCGTCAAGCTGAGCAATTGAGTGGAATTTAATGGAATTTCGGCAGCGGCGCAGGGCGCTTCTGGCCCTGGCGAACACAGATTTGACCAAATCCGGGCCGACCAAATGCGTATGCTGTCAGCCATCGTGCATTAATTGTGCGGTCATCGCCCCGCAGCGCGACGGCTCCTCGATGTATCGGGTTGCGTTTCGGATGCTAGTATCGCCTGCTGCCCGATCGCGGAACGTCCGCTGGCGTCGTCGCCCGGAAGGATCCGGAAGGATTAAGTCCTTGCGTCAAACTCTCCAACGCTTGCTCCTGGCGTCCAGCGCACTCGCCGTGGCCGTGTTTGGCTTGCTCGCACCGGCGTGCGCGCAGGGGCGGCTCGAAGCCCGCTACTCGGCGACACTCGCTGGCATTCCTATAGGCAGTGGCAGCTGGGCCATCGATATCGCCGATACCCAGTACACAGCTTCCGCAAACGGCTCGACCAGCGGAATATTGCGGGCGTTCACCGGTGGGCAAGGCAATAGCACTGCTCACGGCACGCTTAATGGCGGGCGGCTGATGTCCTCGATCTATGCTGCAACCATCACCGGCGGAAAGAAAACCGATGTCATCCGGATCACCATCAACAACGGCAATATAAAGGACTTTAAGATCGATCCGCCGATTGATGACGACCCCCAGCGTGTGCCCTTCACGGAAGACCTCCAGCACGGCGTTCTCGATCCAATGACCGCTTCCATAGTCCGCATGCCGGGCAATGGCGAGATAATGTCGCCGGAAGCTTGCCAGCGAACGCTGCCGATTTTTGACGGCCGCTTGCGCTATGACATGCAGTTCGCCTTCAAGCGAATGGACAAGGTCAAGGCGGACAAGGGTTATGCCGGCCCGGTGGTGGTTTGCGCGGCATATTTTTCGCCGGTCGCAGGTTTTATCCCTTCCCGGGCGGCGATCAGGTATCTCGCGAACCAGCGCGACATGGAGGTATGGCTCGCTCCAATCGCGGGGACCCGTGTGCTGGTGCCGTATCGCGCGCAAGGGCCGACACCAATCGGCCAGGCCGTGCTCCAGGCCACTGAATTCATCGCCGTTCCCGGCCCAGCTCGGGCCTCGGCCAACGGTTCGAAAACGGAATAGCCGTCCGCGACCGTCATGAGCCTTGACTCTTTGGCTCCGGGCGAATCCGTTGCCGCGTTAACACTTAAGGGGACAAAACCGCGCTTGAATCAGCACCGCGCTACTCCATCTTGTATTGATCTAGGCACCGTTCGCCAGATATCGCCGTGAACGAAGTCATACAGCGCCGGAGTCAGCGATTCGGACGCGATTCGTTCCAGACTCGTTCCAAAGCTTAACCACGCGCATGTTCGTCGTCGCATTGTGATACACAAAAGGCCGTGGAAGGGCCTGATCGAGGCTCTGACACCAGTCTGGACGCGTAATGGCTATCAGTTTTTCCCCGCAGCCTGCCCGAGCATCGCGGACCCGCGGCGCCGGCGTCACGGCGGTGCTGGGCCCCACCAATACCGGCAAGACCCATCTCGCCATCGAGCGCATGCTGGCGCATTCCTCCGGCCTCATCGGGCTTCCGCTGCGGCTGCTCGCGCGCGAGGTCTACAACAAGGTCGCCGACCGCGCTGGAAAGGACGCTGTCGCGTTGATCACCGGCGAGGAAAAGATCAAACCGCCGAATCCGCGGTTCTGGGTCTCTACCGTAGAAGCCATGCCGCGCGACCTCGACGTCGCATTCCTGGCAATCGATGAAGTACAGCTCGGTGCCGATTTCGAGCGCGGCCATGTGTTTACAGATCGGTTGCTCAATGCTCGCGCCCGCGAAGAGACACTCGTGCTCGGCGCGGCGACTATACGGCCAATGGTGGAGAAGTTGCTGCCGGGCGCGCATATCGTCAGCCGCCCGCGGTTGTCGACGCTCACTTACGCCGGTGAAAAGAAGCTCACGCGATTGCCGTCGCGATCGGCCATTGTCGCATTTTCGGCAGAGGAAGTTTACGCCATCGCTGAATTGATCCGTCGTCAGCGGGGCGGTGCGGCGGTCGTACTTGGCGCGCTTTCGCCGCGTACGCGCAACGCGCAAGTAGCGTTATACCAGTCCGGCGATGTTGATTACCTGGTCGCGACCGACGCGATCGGGATGGGCCTCAATCTCGATGTCGATCACGTCGCTTTTGCTTCCGACCGAAAGTTCGACGGCTATCAATTCCGCAAGCTCAACCCCGCCGAACTGGCCCAGATCGCCGGTCGTGCGGGACGCGCCACCCGCGATGGTACGTTCGGGACCACCGGGCGCTGCGATCCGTTTGAGCCGGAGCTGGTGCAGGCTCTGGAAAGTCACAACTTCGAGCCGATCCGCTTACTGCAATGGCGCAATACCGATCTCGACTTCGCCTCGGTCGGTGCCTTGCAGGCTTCGCTTTCAGCCGCGCCTCGCGAACAGGGATTAACGCGCGCGCCGATCGGCGAAGACATTCTGGTTTTGGACCATGCCGCGCGCGACGAGGATGTACGTTCGCTCGCCTGCAATCCGGCGTCCATCGCCCGGTTGTGGGATGCTTGCCAGGTTCCCGACTATCGCAAAATTGCGCCGGCTACCCATGCTGAATTAGCTGTGACCCTCTATGGATTCCTGATGCGAGAGGGTAACATCCCCATCGATTGGTTCGCTCGCCAAATTGCGCATGCCGACCGGACCGACGGCGATATCGACACTCTCTCCAACCGGATCGCGCATGTCAGGACCTGGACTTTTGTCGCCAACCGCCCGGATTGGCTCGCCGACCCGGAACATTGGCAGGGGGTAACGCGTGTTGTCGAAGACAAGCTTTCCGATGCGTTGCACGAACGTTTGGCTGAACGTTTCGTGGACCGTCGCACAAGCGTGTTGATGCGGCGACTCCGAGAAAAGGCGATGTTGGAAACCGAAATTGGAAAAACTGGTGAAGTGACGGTCGAAGGCCATGTGATCGGCCGGCTTGACGGATTTATGTTTGCGCCCGATGCCTCCGCCGCCGGCTCCGAAGCCAAGGCGCTCAATGCGGCTGCGCAGAAAGCGTTGGCCGGAGAAATCGAGACGCGTGCTACCAAGCTATCGCAGTCTTCGAATGATCAGATCGTTCTGGCCACCGATGGTGTTTTGCGCTGGACCGGGGATCTGGTCGGTAAGCTCGTCGCCGGAGACGATACCCTGCGCCCACGTGTGCGCGTCATTGCCGACGAGCAGCTGACTGGGCCGGCGCGTGAATTGGTGCAAACGCGGCTCGATCTCTGGCTGAAGACACACATCGAAAAGTTGCTGGCACCTCTGTTTTCGCTGACTGCCGCCGAGGACGTCACGGGCATCGCGCGCGGTGTTGCGTTTCAACTTGTGGAGGCGCTCGGCGTACTGGAGCGGCAAAAAGTTTCGGAAGAGGTCAAGGGTCTCGATCAACCCGCGCGGGCCACCTTGCGTAAATATGGCGTACGCTTCGGTGCCTATCACATCTACTTGCCGGCATTGCTCAAGCCGGCGCCGCGTGCGCTGGCGACGCAATTATGGGCGATCAAGCACGAAAGTCCGGACGCGAAAGGTGTGGGCGATTTGCTACATCTCGCGGCCAGCGGGCGAACTTCGATTCCGGTCGATAAAGAGACGCCGAAGGCACTCTATCGCACTGCTGGTTATCGTATCTGTGGTGAGCGCGCCGTGCGCGTCGATATTCTGGAGCGGCTGGCCGATCTCATCCGCCCGGCATTGTCTTGGCGCGAGGGCGCGCCAGGTCCCAAGCCGGACGGCGTATTCGACGGGCGCAGCTTTGTCGTCACCGGCGCGATGACCTCACTGACCGGTGCTTCGGGTGAAGACTTCGCATCGATTCTACGTTCGCTCGGCTATCGCATGGACCGAAAACCGAAGCCTGTTGAAACGGTCGCACCGGCGGCTCCTGCGAACGACGCGACTGCCGCTCCAGCCGATGTCGCGGCCGAAGCAATGGCGCCGACCGGCACGTTATCGGCGCCGACCGACGCTGCGAATGCCGAACCACTGGTGCCGGAAGCAGCGACAGTCGACGTCGCGACAACTGAAACTGTGTCCGCTGCCGGGGCGCCGTCGCGTTCGTTGCTGCCGGGGCCGGAATTCGTCGCTCCCGAAGCTGCGCCATTGGTGCAAGAGCCCATACCGGTCGCGGCGGTCGAGGCTGCGCCGCTTGCGGCAGACGATGCAGCAATGCCCGAAGGGATGATCGTTGATGCGGCGGCTAGTGCGCCGACAGGATCCACCGAAAGCAAACCTTCCGAGGAACAGGCATTCATCGAAGTTTGGCGTCCCGGCGGACGTCCTGAGCGGCGGCCACATCGTCCGCGGCGCACGCAGAGTTTGCCGCAAACGCCGGTTGCAACGGCTGTTACAGCAACGGTTGCAGCAGGCGGGCCTGTCGAGGGAGTCGCACAATCCGCATCGGAATCTGCAGATCCCGCGCAGCAACCGCGTGATCCAAGGCGTCCACGCGCTGATCGGCAGCAACGCCAGGATCGGCACGAGCGTCAACAAAAATTGGAGCGGCAAGGCAAGCGGGTCGAACGGCAGGACGGCGGCCCCCGTCGTGAGCGGCCACGCCGCGACCGCGGCGAACGCGTGGATCGCGCTGAGCGCGAGCAATATTACGCCAAGCCATTCGGCAGTACCGGCGGTCGCGACAAGCAACCGGATCCCAATTCACCATTCGCCAAGCTCGCGGCCCTCAAGCAGCAGCTTGAGCAAGGCGGTAAAGAGCCGAGTTGAGCGCCACGACCAACGCGCACATAAGTCAACGTATCGACAAATGGCTCTGGCATGCGCGCATGGTGCGCACCCGTCGCGACGCCGCGGCGCTCACAACCGCAGGATTCGTGCGGCTTAACGGCAAGCGCACGACCGCCGCCGGCCATCCGGTCCGCATTGGCGACGTCGTGACGGTCGCGCTCGATCGATCCATACGTGTCGTACAGGTCGAAGGCCTATGCGAACGGCGCGGGGGAGCGGCGGCTGCGCGCGCGCTTTATCGCAATTTGACGACGAGTTCCGGGGCGCAGGCGTGACCCTTCGGGGGTGATTGCCGCAAAGTTTCCGCGCAATTTGTTGGCGGAAGCGGTGCTTGCAGCCTATCTACCGGTACGATAGGCAGCATTTGGAGTTCGTGGTGCGGAGCGGGGAATGACCTACGTCGTCGTCGAAAACTGTATTAAATGCAAATACATGGACTGCGTTGAGGTCTGTCCGGTGGACTGCTTTTATGAGGGCGAGAATATGCTCGTCATCCACCCTGACGAGTGCATCGATTGCGGCGTTTGCGAGCCTGAGTGCCCCGCCGAGGCCATCAAGCCGGATACCGAGACCGGGCTCGAAAAGTGGCTGGAAATCAACGCGCAATACGCCAAAAGCTGGCCCAATATCACCGTGAAAAGCGAGGCGCCAGCCGATGGCAAGGATTGGGACGGCGTGCCGGAAAAATTCCAGAAGTTCTTTTCGAAGAATCCCGGTAGCGGGGACTGACTGACCCTCGCGACACCACACCGGGCCACCTCGGCAGGTGCCCAGGTGCGCCCAAGGTGCGCCCAGGGTGGGCTCAGGGCTCGCGGCGTTGGAGGGTATTAACCGATTCGGCAAATTCGGCTGATTTTTGCGCCCGAACCCCGGTTTTGCGCCGCCATAACACTTTGATTCCGCCTAAAAATGTGCTATATAGATAAGAAATGGATAGGAACGACGTTGTCACCGGTGCGCTCCCCCTTTGGGAGCCTTATTTTTCGGTGGCTGGGTTCCCCGGTTTCCAAATTAGAGGGCGTGCGATCCACGCGTGAGCAGTGGCAGGAAAAACGCGTCATAAATCAAAGAAAGGTTCCGCCGGCATGAGCCGGGGATCCAAAAAGTCTGCCGAATCGCGGCGGACCTCCCATGCCTCCCGCGGCACCGCCCGCGGCGGGGCTCCCGCAGCCAAAATGGCCGGCAGCCGCAAAGGCGCCGGTGAAGGAGTCGTGCCCGGAATGACTAGCAATAAGAAGACGACCCAGCGACAAGGCTTCAAGACCAACGAATTCATCGTCTATCCGGCCCACGGCGTGGGCCAGATCGTATCGATCGAAGAGCAGGAGGTCGCAGGCGCCAAGCTGGAGCTGTTCGTCATCAATTTCGTCAAGGATAAGATGACCTTGCGAGTTCCGACCGCCAAGATCGTGTCGGTTGGCATGCGCAAGCTGGCCGAGGCGCCGCTCGTCAAGCGTGCGCTGGATACCCTCAAGGGCCGCGCGCGCATCAAGCGCACGATGTGGTCGCGTCGCGCGCAGGAATACGAAGCCAAGATCAATTCCGGCGACATCGTCGCCATCGCAGAGGTCGTCCGTGACCTGTTTCGGTCGGAGACCCAGCCGGAACAGTCATATTCGGAGCGGCAACTGTACGAAGCGGCCCTCGACCGGCTGTCGCGTGAGATCGCTGCCGTGCAGCGCATCACCGAGACCGAAGCGATCAAGGAAATCGAGGCGGCCCTCGCCAAGGGCCCTCGCCGCGGCCCTAAGCCGGCTGAAGAAGCCGGTTCCGAAGAGGGCGTCGAGGAAGAGGCAGCCTGAGGGCTGCGCAGCATCTGCCAAAAATTCCAAGAGTTCGGAAAGCCCGGCACAAGCGCCGGGCTTTTTCGTTGTGGGCCGGCCGCACTCATGAATTCGCGCGGGCCTGATGGGCAATGTCGCTAGTTGCCCGGATCGTCTTCCGGGCTAATATGCCGGTCAATCACCCCCATAGGCGTCCAAGGGAGCAAGTAATGACCGCCATTCGCGGCTATGTCGCGCCGACCACGGAAACCGATGCGCTTGGTGTGCATTCGCTCGACCAGTTTGTGCTGGCGGTGCCCGACGCTTCGGTGGCGCAGGACTTCTACGGCCAATTCGGCCTCGACGTACGGCGTGATGGCAATGCGCTGGCCATCAAAACTTTTGGTCACGATCACCGTTGGGGCTCGGTCGTGGAAGGCAGCAAGGCCAAGGCGCTGCATCATCTTTCGTTCGGCTGCTACGCCGAGGATTTGCCGCGGCTGAAGGCGAGCATCGAAGGGCAGGGCGTCACGTTGATTGATCCGCCGCCCGGATTCGAAAGCAACGGCTTTTGGTTCCGCAATCATGAAGGCGTCCTGATAGAAATTAAAGTCGGGCCGAAAGTATCGCCCGACAAGAAATCCGACAGCCAATGGATTTCCGTTCCGGCTGGGGCCGCTGGCGCCACCATCAGGGAGAAGACGCCGCCGGTGCGTCCGCGCCGGCTTTCACACGTCCTGATCTTCACGCGCGACGTGATCGAGTCGATCAGCTTTTACGAACGGACGCTCGGGTTACGGCTCTCCGACCGCGCGTCTGATCTCGTGGCATTCATGCATGGCATCCATGGCAGCGACCATCATCTCCTGGCCCTGGTGAAATCGGTCGCGCCTGGCTTCCATCACTGCAGTTGGGATGTCGCCAGTCTGAATGACATCGGCCTCGGCGCCATGCGCATGCATGACAAGGGTTGGACCAAAGGGTGGGGCCTCGGCCGGCACGTGCTCGGCTCCAACTATTTCCACTATGTGCGCGATCCGTGGGGCAGCTTCTCTGAGTACTCCTGCGACATCGACTACATTCCAAAGGATGAGCGTTGGCCCTCGGCTGACCATAAGCCGGAGGATTCCTTTTATCTCTGGGGTCCAGACGTGCCGCGCGAATTCACGATCAACTACGAAGGCGGCGAGAGCTGAAAAGCATCTCGCGTTCCAGCCAATTCAGCTACGAACGGATCGTCTCCGTCATGGCCGGGCATGACAGTGGAGAGGTAGTGCGTTTCGGCCAATGAGTCGGCGCACGCGCGCGACATACACTCGGCGTCATGGCCGGGCTCGTCCCGGCCATCCACGTCTTTGGTCTCAGCAAGGCCGCTAAGACGTGGATGCCCGCGACAAGCGCGGGCATGACGAATGAGAGGCAATGCACCGTGCACGCCACACACTCGGCGTCATGGCCGGGCATGACAGTGGAGAGGTAGTGCGCTGCGCGCGCCACATACACGGCGTCATGGCCGGGCTTGTCCCGGCCATCCACGTCTTGAGACACGCAACGCTGCAAAGACGTGGATGCCCGGCATAAAGCCGGGCATGACGGTGGAGAGGCAGGTGCGTTTCGGCCAATGAGTCGGCGCACGCGCGCGACATACATTCAGCGTCATGGCCGGGCTTGTCACCCCAAGTCGGATATATCCGACTTGGGGCAGTTTATTTGCGGAAGTCGGGCAAGCCCGACTTCCGGTGCCATCCACGACTTCGCTTGCTGCTAGGTTGTGAAGACGTGGATGCCCGCGACAAGCGGGGCATGACAGTGGAGAGGCTGTGCCCCCGCGCACACCACACACTCGGCGTCATGGCCGGGCTTGTCCCGGCCATCCACGTCTTCTATTTGCGCAACGCCGCTAAGACGTGGATGCCCGGCATAAAGCCGGGCATGACGGTGGAGAGGCTGTGCGCATGCACGTGCCACATACACGGCGTCATGGCCGGGCTTGTCATCGCAAGTCGGATTTATCCGACTTGCGACTCATTTTATGCGGAAGTCGGGCAAGCCCGACTTCCGGTGCCATCCACGTCTTTGCTCAAAAATCCCAGGTAAACCCGCCCTTGAACGCATGTGTCTGGGCGTGGGCGGCGAGTTCGCCTTGATAGAACGCACCCAGTTTGGCCTGCGGGCTAAAGCGCCAGTCAAAGCCGGCTTCGACGAGCGCCGCATCGTGCGCGATTGGAATGCCCGCAACTGTGAACGCCGCACCCGTACCCTGGAACGCCAGCGCCGTGACCGGTGTCACATCGCCGAAGGCATGTTGCCATTGCACCGTGCCGCGCGGCACGAGCACCGTGCCGTTGGCGAGTGGTACGGCGGTGGCAAAGCGTATGCCGAGCGAGGAATAGCCGAGGTTCTCATTTGAGGCCGAGGCCGACAGCGCTGCGGCGCCGCCGCTTTCCAGGAACGAACCATCATGCACGTGCACATAAGCCAGCCCTGCGAGCGGCTCGACCGCGACCTGGCCGAGCACCATGCCATAGCCCACCTCGCCGAACACCTGCCCGACATTGCCGTGGACGTGCGCATGGGTTTGATCGCTAAAGCCCGGAAAGAAGACGCCGCGGCTGGTGTCGATGCTGTCATATGTCAATGACGCACCACCGCGCACATTGAACACCCCGACGCGGCCGCTGGCGTAACCACCGAACTGGACGCTATCGATGCCGGCGCTGCTGGCGCGCGCATCGACATTGAGGTTGGTGCGCGTATAGCCCGCGACCAGACCGGCACGCCAGGTATCACCGAAGCGCGCATCGGCACCGGAGAGGAAACCGCCGAACCGGCTCTTCAGCGAAGCGGCATTGCCATCACTATCGGCATGGCCCCAGCCGCCGAGACCCAGCGCCCAGAAGGTCAAATTGCGCGATTGTTCACGCGCCGCGGCAGGAGCCTTGGCTGGGAAGTCGGCGGCGTTGGCAGCGTGGGCATCGTCTCCGGCATAAGCCAGCTCTGGCCCGCCGAAGCTGAGCGCGCCGACTGCGCCGGGCGCGCCTGCATAAGAGGCCTGGCGCATGCGCCCGAGCATCGCATCGCGGGTGAACTGCGACTGCCTGGCTTGTGCGTTCTGCACGCTGCCGAAGACTTCGCCAGAGAGTGCATCGAAAGCTTGCAGGGTACCGCTGATGCTCGTCTGCATGAGCAGCGCATTCACTAGCGGGTTCGTGAACGGGCTGGCGTCGAGCGCCGTTGCGACGGCGTTCTGATTGCGCGTCTGCGCCACCGCGGCAAACCCGAAGCCAGGGTTCACCGTGCCACCACCGCCACCACCGCCTGGCCCACCACCGCCGCCACCACCCGTGACTCCGCTGCAGGTCGCAATATTGGCATTACACAATGTCAGGAAAACATTGTTGGCGTCATAGGTGAGTGTGGGCGAGAGAAAGATCAGATTGGTCGCAGCGCCGCCGGTGAAAGTGCCGCTTAAGCCACCGGTGGCGGTCAGGATGTTGTACCGGGTGGAGGGCGCATAGGTGCCGCCGGTCTGCGCATTCACAAACACCTCGCCGCCGTTCAATGTTGCAGTCCCGCCCATAGCCAGCTTGCTGGCCTGCCCGGCGGCATTGGCGTTGACGGAAAAAATCGAGCCAGGCTCGAAGGTAGCATTTCCAGTCACGCGAAAGGCGCCAAAAAAATTAGTGAGGGGGTTCACGAAGCCGTTAGGCATGACATGGATGTTACCGGTGATGGTGCCTGCGCCCTCCAGCGTGCTCGAATTCGCCACCGTCACCTCGCCGGTGAGATTCGCATTGGGATTGGCGGAATTGCCGACCACCAGCTGCGCGCCATTCATCGTGACGGTCCCGACTTCGGAATTGCCATTCAAAGTCCAACTGGCGCCCGTCATATCCAACGAGTTGAAGCCGACGAAATTGTTAGTGAGGGTCCCAGAGCCCTGAAGGATCAGATTATTGGTCGCTCCGGCGCCGCCCTTCGCGTCGCCATTCAGCACCGCCGCGTCTTTCAGCGTCAGCGTATTGCTGCCGGTTCCAACAAATTGCACCGACGCCCCTCCTGCTCCCGTTCCGCCGGTGATCGTGCCCGCGCTCGTCACGTTGCCGGAGCCGCGGATGCCAACACCATTGACGGCATCGCTAGCTTTGATCGTCGCCCCGGCGTCATTCGTGATGTCGAGCTGGCCAACACTGGTGGGGAGCACGGTATCGATGCCGAATAGGGTGCCGTTGACCTGGCCGCCGCTCAGATTGTGCACCGTGGCTGGGCCTTCGGAGAAGATGGCAGTGACACCTGAAATCGTGCCGGCATTGCCGGTGACGTTGACGGTGGCGCCGGCGATGCCGGCCAGGCCGCCCGAGATTGTGCCGCCGTCATTGGTCACCTTAGCTATGCCGCTAGCAAAGACGCCGCGGCCAGTCGCCTGAATGGTGCCGCCGGTATTGTGGACGTCGGCATCGGTCGCCGCATGGATGGCGTCGCTGTTCGTGCCCGTCGCTGCGATGGTGCCATCATTACCGTCGACCTTGACCGTGTTGGCGTTGATGCCAAATGCGCCGGCCG
>DATFVF010000094.1:0-2991 GCA_035260465.1 Pseudolabrys sp.
GAAGCCGCCGACTCCCTGGATCGGCTCCGCGATAAAAGCCGCGATGCTTCCGCTCGTGCCGGTCTGAATCAAATTCTCCACATCATTGGCGCAAGCCACTTCGCAGGATGGATAGGTCAGATGCAGCGGGCAGCGGTAACAATACGCGTTCACCGCGTGCGAAATCCCCACGCTAATTACGCCGCTTTTGCGATAGGGCGCGTGCGCAGTCACTGCTTTGGCGATCGCGGAGCTGCCGGCATACGCATGGCGCAACGCCACGACGTCATAACTTCCAGTGGCCATCCGCGCAATCAGGATGGCCGCCTCATCCGCCTCCGTTCCAGAGCTGGTGAAGAAACTTTGCTGCAAATTTCCAGGCGTAATCTGCGCGATTTTTTCGGCCAGTGCCACGATATGCTCGTTGGGATACAGCGTGGAAGTGTGCTGCAAGCGGTTGACCTGTGCGTTGATCTTGCTGGTCACTTTGGGGTTGCAATGGCCGACCGAGACGGTCAAGATGCCGCCGAAGAAATCCAAGTACTTGCGGTCTTCCAGGTCCCACAGATATTGCATTTCGCCGCGATCCGCCACCAGCGGCCGCTGGTAGTAATTGGTGACCGACGGCCAAAGATATTTTTTGTGCTTGGCGACTATCTCATCGCTGCGCGTCGTCGCTGGCATTGGCTTGGCAGGAGTCGTCACGGTTTGCCCCTCAGTAGCTCGGCAGAATGCATCGAGTTTAACGGAAATGGGCGCAATCCGTCGAATGCCATTGTGGCTCTGGAAGAAGCGTTTGCAGGGCGGGCGTGCAAACGTTATCCTCCTTCACTTCAAGGAGGTGACGAATGCAGTTTCGCGCACGCACAATTTTGGTGACCGGAGTCCTGGCTGGTCTCGCGGCAGCTACTCCCGCGCCCGCGCGGCAATATGACCAGAAACTCTTCTCCGAAATGCGTTGGCGCTGCATCGGCCCCTTCCGTGGCGGCCGCACCGTAGCCATCACCGGTGTGCCGCACCAGCCTACTGTGTTCTACATCGCCGCGGTGAACGGCGGCGTGTGGAAAACGACGGACACCGGCAACACATGGGAGCCGATATTTGACGGTCAGGCCAGCGGCTCCGTCGGAGCCATCGTTGTCGCGCCCTCGGATCCAAACGTCATCTATGTCGGCAGCGGCGAAGGCTTGCAACGGCCGGATCTTTCGACCGGCGACGGCCTCTACAAATCAACTGACGCCGGAAAGACTTGGACGCACCTGGGCCTGCCCGACGCGCAGCAAATCACAGCGATTCTTGTGGATCCGAAAGACTCGAATCGCATCTTCGTAGCGTTGCAAGGCCATCCGTATGGCCCGAACTCGGAGCGGGGCGTCTTCCGCTCAACCAATGGCGGCCAGTCATTTGAAAAGATTTTGTACAAGGATGAAAACGTCGGCGCCGCTGATCTCGCCTTTGATCCCAGCAACCCTGAGACGATTTATGCCGCGCTCTGGGCCGCGCGCGTTGCGCCATGGGAGATCCGCAGCGGAGAGTCGTTCGTCGCACCCGGCAGCGGCCTTTACAAATCCACCGACGGAGGGAACACCTGGCTCCAGCTAACGAAGGGCCTGCCTTCTTCGGACGACGGCGGTCTCGGGCGCATCGGTGTCGCGGTTGCGCCGAGTCAACCGCGTCGCGTGTATGCCACGGTGGAGGCAAAGAAGGGAGCCGGAGTCTACCGTTCGGATGATGCCGGAGAATCCTGGAGCCTCATCAACAGCGACCGCCGCATCGGTGGCCGCGGCCCTGGGGCGATGGGCATCGCCGTCTCGCCTGACAATCCTGATGTGATTTACGTCGCGAATACCACCACCTGGAAATCCAGCGACGCTGGGAAAACGTTTGTGGGATTCAGAGGCGCTCCCGGTGGAGACGATTACCAGCGCATTTGGATTAGCAGCGAGCATCCGCAAACGATCGCGCTTTCCAGTGATCAAGGCGCGGTGATTACCGTGAACGGCGGCGCCTCGTGGAGCTCGTGGTACAACCAGCCGACCGCGCAGTTTTATCATGTGACCACGGACAATCGATTCCCCTACTGGGTCTATGGCGCGCAGCAGGAGAGCGGCTCTGCCGCCACGATGAGCCGAAGCGACTACGGCGAAATCACATTTCGCGAGTGGCACTCTGTTGGTGTGTTCGAATACGGCTACATCGCGGTCGATCCCCTCGACTCAAATATTTTGTATGGCGCGCGCCTCACACGCACAGACCAGGCCCTAGGCGAAGTGGCCGACGTTGCGCCCGAGCCCGTCCGCCGGGGAGAGTATCGATACGACCGCACGTTGCCGGTGATTTTCTCGCCTGTCGATCCGCACGCGCTGTATTTCGCAGCCAACGTCCTGTTCAAATCCACTGACGGCGGAAACAGCTGGAAGGTGATCAGCCCCGATCTGGCGCGCTCTTCCTACGACACGCCGCCAAACCTCGGTATTTTCGCTGCTTATGATCCGGAGAAAGGCAAGCACCGTGGCGTGATTTACGCTGTTGCGCCGTCTTTCAAGGACGCGAACACAATTTGGGCCGGAACCGACGACGGGCTTATTTACATTACGCAGGACGCCGGAAAGTCCTGGCAGAACATCACGCCGCCCGAGCTAAAGCCCTGGAGCAAGGTTTCCATTATCGAGGCTTCGCATTTCGACGCCGGCACCGCGTACGCCGCCATCAATAGCTTTCGTCTTGACGATTTGCGCGCGCACATTTATCGGACTCGCGACTTTGGCAAGTCTTGGACCGAAATCACCAACGGCATTCACGCGGGCGGAGCGAGCAACGCGGTGCGCGAAGATTCCGAGCGCAAAGGTCTGCTTTTTGCCGGTACGGAAGGCTCCGTGTTTGTTTCGTTCGACGACGGCGACCACTGGCAGCCGCTGCAGCTCAACCTGCCCCATACCTCGATGCGCGACCTCGCCATTCATGGCGACGATCTTATCGTCGGCACGCACGGCCGCTCGTTCTGGATTCTTG
>DATFVF010000095.1:0-4849 GCA_035260465.1 Pseudolabrys sp.
CAACCGGCGCCTCGCCAAAGACTTCGAGGCGACCATTGCCAGCGCCGAGGCGTGGGTCACGATCGCCAGCATTCGATTGCTCTCACGCCGTCTCGCAAGGGCTTGAAGCAATGGATACCCTTTCGAGTCAGACTCTGAGGATGGAACCCGACGGTCCGGAAGGCGCGGCCCAGACAGTAGGAGACTGCTGCGGTCTGCTTCACCCCTCAAAGTGGATATGCGCGAGCCGTCAAAGCATGTCCGTTAAGTGATAAGCGGACTCATGCAGTGCATCAAAGAAATTGGGACCGATGGCCTCGTCGGCCCGAGCGAGTAGCGTCGCCGCCAGGCCAGACATCGCTGAATACGGTTTTTGTTGCAAGCGCACGGCCGCGCTGCGATGTTCCTCAATGAGAAGCCACCAAGTACCTTACACTGCTGCTGTAGAGAAATCGTGATGATGACGCGCCGTCAGTTCAATGCGACAGCGTCCGCCGCCTTACTCTTTCCGAGCGTCGTCACCACCGTTGGGGCACGCGCCGCGGCGTGGCCTACCCGGGTTGTGCGCATCATCGTGCCCTTTGCAGCGGGAGGGCCGACCGATGTGATTGGGCGCATCGTCGGCGAGCAGCTCTCGAAGAACTGGGGCCAACAGGTTGTCATCGAGAACCGGCCGGGCGGCGGTACAAATATCGCGAACGAGATGGTCGCGCACTCAGAGCCTGACGGCCATACGGTTTTAATGGGCGGGCAGTCGCAGGCGACGACACGAGCTCTCTATCGTTCGCTCAACTACGATCCCATTGGTGATTTTGCTCCCGTTGCTTTCATCTGCGGCTACTCGTTTTTCATGTTCGTGCCGAACTCCCTTCCGGTGAAGTCCGTGCGCGAGTTCGTCTCCTATGCCAAGGCAAACCCGGGCAAGCTCACGCTCGCCTCCCCAGGCACAGGATCATCACCGCACCTTTGCGGCGAGCTGTTCAAGCACATGGCCGGCATCGAGATGGTGCATGTGCCGTATCGTGGCGCTGCCCCGGCGATGAACGACCTTATTCCCGGTCGCGTACATCTCCTCTTCTCCGGCGGCGCCACGCTCGACAATGCGAGATCGGGCCAAGTGCAGGCTCTCGGTTACACCGGCGCCGCGCGCGCCGCCATCGCCCCCGAAGTGCCAACTATCGCCGAGGACGGTGTCGCCGGCTTTAACGTGATCTCCTGGTACGGGTTTTTCGTGCCGGCCAAGACTCCACGCGAAATCATCATGAAAATGAATGCCGACACGATTGCCGCGCTCGCGAATCCGGACGTGCAGGGGCGTCTCCTACCGCTCGGCTACGAGAGCAGTCCCGACGCGCCCGAGCGGGTCGGGACATTTCTCAAAACGGAAGCCGAACTGTGGACCCGCGTCATTAAGGAAGCCGGCATCGCGCCGCTAGACTGATCGCCGAGAAAATAACACGGCGCAGCAGAAGACTGCTGCGATGCGGGCGTTGGCCGACTTCTGCCCGTAGCGGGCAAAGGCAGCAGGGCTACGTAAGCTAGGAAGGACAGACCGATGTGGTGGGGATTGATCGCTGGGACGTTCATTACGTTGGCTTCGGTCAATGCCGTAGCCGAAGAGACCATCAAGGTCGGCCTCATTCTCCCGATGACCGGACCGTTTACGACTACCGGCAAGCAGGTCGAAGCGGGTGCCCGCTTCTATATGCAGCAAAACGGCGCGAGCGTTGATGGCAAGAAAATCGAGCTCATCCTGCGCGATGATGCGGGCATTGCCGAAAACAGCAGGCGCATTGCCCAGGAGCTTCTGGCCGGCGGTAAGGTGAATATTCTTGCTGGCTTTGGACTCACCCCGATCGCGCTCGCTGTCGCGCCGCTCGCAACTGAGACCAAAACACCCATGGTGGTCATGGCAGCCGCGACCGCGATGGTGACTGAGCGCTCGCCCTATATTGTGCGCTCGAGCTTTCCCCAAGCTGCGCCCGTCGTGATCATCGCGGATTGGGAGGCCAAGCATGGCCTAAAGAGAGTGGTTACGGTCGTTTCCGACTTCGCACCCGGTCACGATTCAGAGACGTATTTCAAACAAACCTTTACGCGCGCCGGCGGCGAGGTCCCCCTGGCATTGCGGGTGCCTTTGCTCAATCCGGATTTTGCGCCGTTCCTTCAGCGCGTGCGCGATGCTTCTCCGGATGGGGTTTTCGTCTTCATTCCGGCTGGCCAGGCCGCGACCATGATGCGGCAATTTGTGGAGCGCGGGCTCGACAAATCCGGCATCCGTCTGTTCGGGGCGGGTGACATCACCGATGACGACCTCCTCGACAACATGGGCGACGTCGCGCTGGGCATCGAGACTGCATATTTTTATTCGGCGGCCCATCCCTCCGAAAAAAACAAGGCATTCGTCGAGGGAGTAAAGCAGGCGAATAATGGCATGCGGGCGAATTTTTTCGGCGTGTCAGGCTATGACGGCATGCATCTCATCTATGAAGCGATCAGAAAAACAGGCGGTAAAACGGATGGCGACAGCTTCATTGGCGCCGTGAAAGGTATGTCGTGGGAAAGCCCGCGCGGCCCGATGGCCATCGACCCGGAAACGCGCGATGTCATTAGCAACATCTATATGCGCAGGGTTGAAAGGGTGAATGGCGAGCTCTGGAACATTGAGTTCGCGACCGTGGAGAATGTCAAAGACCCGGTCAAGGCGGCGAAGAAATAGGCTCCCGTGGAGCCACCGTATCGGCGGTGGCGATCGCCTCGATCTGGGGCGCAGGAGATCGCTGCACCGCGGGATTTCGGTCCGGCAGATGTCCGCCTCGGGTCATCCACGATCGAGACGCACGAAGCCACACATCCGTCCACGTCCGCTTCGTCCCAAAAGCGACCGTCGCAAATCAAAATTTGATGCGCCGCTTCGTGCCACGAACGGACATTGGTCGCTCGGATTCAATCACCTATCGCAGAGGGCGAGCGATTTCGCGGAACGGGCGTTACGGAATATTGGCGTCGGAATACCGTTAGTCGACTTTGATATTGGCCGCCCGGATCACCTTGCTCCACTTCTCGGCTTCGGCGGCGATGAATCTTCCGAAATCGGCGGGCGAGCCCGCAAGCGACGCCGCACCCAAATCGGCGAGCCGCGCTTTCATCTGGGGTTCGGCAAGAGCAACGTTTATCTCCCTGTTCAGCTTGTCGATGATTTCAGGGGGTGTGTTCTTTGGTGCGGCGGCCCCGAACCAATTACTAGCCTCGAAGCCCGGTAAGAACTCGCTGACGGCCGGCACCTCCGGCAGAATCTCCGAGCGCTTGGCTGTGGTCACAGCCAACGCGCGTAGTTTGCCAGCCTTAACGTGCTCGATCGATGACGGCGTGTCGGCGAACATCACCTGCACCTGACCGGCGATTAGATCGGTCAGCGCGGGGGCATTCCCTCGATAAGGCACGTGAACCATGTTAACGCCGGTCATTATCTTGAACAGCTCGCCGCACAGTTGGATCGTTGACCCATTGCCAGGCGACGCAAAATTGACCTTGCCCGGTCTGGCTTTGGTGTAGGCAATAAACTCGGGGACTGTATAGACCGGTGTCGCTGAACCGACCTCCATGAGAAGAGGTCCATTGCTTATGCCCGCGACCGGCGCAGTGTCTCGGATGAAGTTGAAATTGAGCTTATCGTAAAGCACATTGGCGATCCCGTTTCCGGGAACTACCAAAAGCAGCGTATGGCCGTCGGCGGGCGCACGCGTGACTGCCTCGGTGGCGATTTGCCCCTGAGCGCCCGCTCGGTTCTCGACGATGAATGGCTGGCCGAGTTGCTCCGACAGCCGCTGACCAATCAAGCGCGCGAGGATGTCGGCCGGGCCGCCGGGGGGAAAGCCGACCATGATGCGTACCGGTCGTGTCGGATAGGTCTGCGCCCGAGCGACGCGCGACACGACCGGCAGCGCGGCAGCGCCCGCGGCCAGATTCAGAAAATTTCGGCGGGGAAGTTTCATTTGAACCTCCCTCACATCATTCGATCACCTCGTCGGCGAGCGCGAGCACAATGCCTCGAATGTCAATGCCCAGCGATTTCGCAGTTTTAAGGCTGATGACCAACTCAAACTTGGTCGCCCGCAGGACACCTAGATCGAGAGTACGGTGAGATACCTCGGAATTGAGGTCGATGGACTGGGTTTTCGCAAGCGATAGGCCTAATGCAGCATACCCGTCTCGCCAACGGTCAAATCACGTTGTAGTTGCGCGATGGTGTCGATTTCTTTTGCAAGCTCTGCGACCGTCATCAGAGATTCTTCATTTCCAAGGGCTACCCACAGATCGCGCAGATTCGCAAAGATCGCCCGTCGTTGAGAATCGTCGACAGCTTGTAAGCAGCGCTCGCATTCAGTCGCCTTCTCCCAAGGGTCGATCGTTGTCATTTTGCGCCTCCCGAAAAGCGTGGGCGTTAGGTGCCTAGTTAGCTGGCCTAAGCGTAAGGGTGCTCTCTTCTCTAGCCAACCGCCGCAGGCAGTGCATTGATCCAAGTCAAAACGAATGCACAACCAGGAGGAAAGCCTCCGATAACGACATGGCAACTAGCCCCATTGCTAAGGCCCGAGATTACAAGCTACGCGCCGACGCGCTTAAATCTGAGTCGGCATATTCGCCGCCAGGAATGGTTGTCAAAACGGTTTCCGATACAAATCAGTGTTAGGCCACCGTTAGCGGCTCTGGCTTATAGCAGGGGCATCGCAGCAAAAGCAGCCCGCTATTGACCGGTTCGTGGAACCATCCGCCGCGTCGGCGATTTGATCTTCCAGGAAGGAACCCCATGTTTGACAAGTTCGGACGGCTGCTATGTCCGACCTGCGGCGAACCGATGACGCGCGCG
>DATFVF010000096.1:0-3059 GCA_035260465.1 Pseudolabrys sp.
CGAGTCGTTGGCTAAACGTCATGAAGTGCTGCTGCGCCAATACCGTCGTCGGGACCAGGATCGCCACCTGCTTGTTGTCCATCACTGCTTTGAAAGCCGCGCGTAAGGCGACCTCGGTTTTGCCGTAGCCCACATCGCCGCAGATCAGGCGATCCATCGGTACGGAGCGCTCCATGTCGGCTTTCACGTCACGCAGAGCACGTAACTGGTCATCGGTTTCAACATAGGGAAACGACGCTTCGAGTTCGTGCTGCCACGGTGCATCGGGGCTGAAGGCGAACCCCTGCACATTTTCGCGCGTCGCATAAAGTTCCAGCAGTTCGCGGGCCACTTCTTCGGCAGCTTCGCGGGCCGCTTCTTTGGCTTTTGACCATTCGCCTGTACCTAATCGGTTTAACGTCGGTTCCGCGTCGTTCGAGCCGACATAACGCGACAGTCGGTCCGCCTGATGGATCGGCACATACAGCATGTCCGACCCGGCGAACTGGATGACCAGATATTCACGCTCGTTGCCTTCCAGAACGCGCTTGCGCAGTCCGGAAAAGCGCCCGATGCCATATTCGACATGGACCACATAATCACCGGGCGCGAGATCGGCAAACGTGGTTTCGCGCAATCCGGTACGCGTCACCTGATGGCGGCGCGGCTCAGGTCGCTTCCAGCCGAAAATCTCCGCATCGGTGTAAAGGTGTGTAGAATGCCCATCGGCAGTTTTGAGCGACCAGCCTTCGGTCAGCGTTCCCTCAACGAAATTCAGCGGACCCGGCGGCGCAACCAGATCGCGCACTGGCTCGATACTGGTGTCAAACTGCTGTTCCTGCCAGAGTTCTGTGAGCCGCAATGCCTGATTGCTCACGACAACTGCGCGATCTCCGACCAGAAGCGAGCGCTGCAAAGAATCGATAAAGGGTCGAATCTGTCCGCCATGATGCGGTCCGGGCGCAAAGGCACTGCCCAAGCGTAGCGGCTGATCCTCCGCACGCTCGATCACTGACTGTCCGCCGTCAACGGGCGTACTGCCCAGATGCAACGGATTGCGTTCTATCATTGCTTCTTGAAGCTCGTCCCACGTGAAATAGGGCAGCGGGTAATCGGGCGGAAGCTGGTTAGCTTCAAGTTTCTCGCGTCGCGTCTCGATGGCCTGCACCTCAAGCTCGGCAATGCTATCGGACATCGCGCCCCAGTCTTCGACGATGACCAGCGTATTTTCAGGTAGATAATCGAGCAGGCTGGCGGTGCTGCCGTAAAAATACGGCAGATAGAATTCGATGAGTGGAAAGGCCGATCCGCTGGCAAGCAGTTCAAGATCAGGCTGCGCCGAAGTCACATCGTCATCGGGCGACGGCTGCTGGAGAAACCATTCGCGCAGTGTGCCAGCCACTTCCTCGGCCAGTTTGGGCAAGGCTTCACGCGCGGGACTGATGATCGCCTGTTTCACGTTGTCCGATGAACGCTGCGTCGCCGGGTCAAACAGCCTCAGGCTCTCGATGGTGTCACCGAAAAACTCGATGCGAACGGGGCGCTCAGCGTTGATCGGGAACACGTCGATAATGCCGCCGCGCCGGTTGAACGTTCCCGGTTCGACCACTACCGACGCCGGGATATAGCCGATGCTCAGCCAGTGCCGCAGCAGCTTATCTGGCTCGGCAATTTGATCAACCTTCAGGACTCGTGACGCCGCGCGGAAATCGCGGACGGGTAGTGTCCGCTGCATCAACGCCAGCGCCGATGTGACGATGACAGGCGGCGAACTCGGCTCTGACGTGTCCAGTCCAATCGGCGGACACAGCGCCGAGAGCACATCTAGCCGGGCGCGGATCGTTTGCGCGGCCCACGGAGATCGCTCGTAGAACAGGGCGCTCGGTTCGGCAAAGCGCAACACCTGTCGATTTGGTAACCAGACCGGGAGTTGTTCGGCGACGTTGTAAGCGCGTTCGACGCGCGCCGTAACAATCAGGACCGGACGATCCAGGTCTTGCGCCAGCGCCGCGCTGACAAATGGCCGCGCCGCCCGCAGCAAATGCTGATCGGGCGTCGTGCCGCCGCTGCGCAGCCTATCCAACAGTGCTGGATAGGACGGCAGTTGCCGCATGATCGGGAGTAAGCCTTCCAGGTGCATTGTGCTAATTACTGACCAGCCGCATCATCTCTCGGAGCAGAAAGTTGCGGAGTGACAGCATTGCGGGCCGCCTCGTCAGCCGTCCCGTTATGGCGCGTCATGGCAATGGCAGTCCCTTCGCGCAGCCAGGTCTCAACTGCCTTCACGACACGATCCAGCGTTTCATTGACCAGCGGCATTTCGCTTTTGTCGAAGTCTTGAAGCACGTAAGCGGCTGGGTCCATACGGCCCGGTGGTCGGCTCAGTCCGAAGCGCATCCGCGCGAAATTCTGCGTGCCTAAATGCTCGATAATGCTCTTGAGTCCCTTCTGACCGCCTGCCCCGCCGCTCTCACGGATGCGCAGCGTGCCGAGCGGGATATCCATGTCGTCGCTGATCACCAGCAGATTCTCGATAGGGATTTTATAGAAATCAACAAGTCCTCTGACGGCTTCACCGCTCAAGTTCATATACGTCTGCGGTTTCGCTAACAATACTTTCCGATCTGCGATAATGCCGTCGGCAACGATTGCTTTCGACTGTTTTTTGGCAAACGTCAAACCGAGCGCAGCGGCAATGGCGTCCACGCAGCGCCAGCCAATATTGTGACGTGTTTTCTCATATTCGCGGCCTGGATTGCCCAGACCGACGATCAAATAGCGATCTGTCATGCCCTGTCACCCTGCAATAAGCAACCGGATAATTCTAACGCATTTGCGTCGCTTATGCACGACAGAAATTTGAGCGCGGTCAGCGTTGGGCAGTCGCTTCGCGCCGCGAATACTGCATTTGTGGTAGCCTTCCGCTTCTGCTTTCGACACGCGTTCCATACTGGTTCGCATAAACCTGGGTAAGCTCCGCGCCAAAGAACAGAATTTGCGCGGAATAGTAAATCCACAACAAAATCACCACTAGCGAACCCGCTGCCCCATAAGTCGATGCCGTAGCGCTGTGGCCCAGA
>DATFVF010000097.1:0-5430 GCA_035260465.1 Pseudolabrys sp.
CTCGATGCGACGAACCAATTCCTTGCGTTCGCATGTAATAAATAATTTTGTGGCGCCCTCGGAATTTATAAGCGGCGGCAGACCTTCGCGATGCCAGTCCGATAGCGGACGGCCGGTCGCCACGACGACTTCGAGCGCCCGTGAAATTCGCGATCGATCGTTGATCATGACGCGCTGAGCGGTTTCAGGGTCGAGACGCACAAGTTCATCATGCAACGCCGGCGCGCCGTCACGCTGCAATCGACTTCGGACGTCGGTTCGAATATCAGCGGGAATTGGCGGCACCGCCGCCAAGCCCGTCGTCAGCGCTTTAAAATACAGACCTGTACCGCCGACCAGAATCGGCAGGCGGCGCTGCGCGACAGCCTCACCAAGGGCCGCTTTGACATCGCCAAACCAGCGGCCGACCGAGTAATTTTCTGCTGCATCTGTATGTCCGTAGAGCCGATGGGGCACCCGCGCCTCATCTTCGGGTTTCGGCCGAGCTGTAATGATACGCAGGTCGCGATACACCTGCATGGAATCAGTGTTGATAATGACCCCTCCGAGCCGCTCTGCCAGATCAAGCGCAAGTGCCGACTTGCCGCTGGCGGTCGGCCCTGCAATAAGCACCGCTCGATTGGCACTGTGCCTCGCATGACTCATGTCGCGACCCTGATCGGTACTCCAGACGCGGTTGCCGCGGCGCTGAAGAACGCGCGCGCGGCGTTGCCTGGCGCCGGCATGGAGCAATGGCTCGGGCCCGGCGCCGTCGACATTCCCTTTAACGCGGAAAACGCAACAGACCAACGCGCGGCCGAACAATTGCGCGCCCTCGCTACCGGTATCGATGCTGTGGTGCAGCCCGCGGCCAATCGGCGGAAAAAGCTATTTTTGGCTGACATGGACTCCACCGTTATCGAACAAGAGTGCATTGACGAGCTCGCCGATTACGTCGGGATCAAATCTCATGTCGCAGCAATTACCGAAAGGGCTATGCGCGGCGACATCGCTTTTGAGCCGGCATTACGGGAGCGGGTCGCGTTACTCGAAGGCTTGCCCGTTTCGGTGATCGAGGAGGTTCTACGCGACCGTATCAAATTGACGCCCGGAGCCAAAACGCTTGTGGCGACCATGCGTGCGAATGGTGCCCACACTTGCATGGTGTCCGGCGGTTTCACGTTGTTCACTGATCGCATCGCCGCGATGGTCGGCTTCGATGCAAGCCGCGCCAATTCGCTCACAATTGTGGATGGACACAAGCTCGCGGGCAAAGTCGCCGAGCCGATCTTTGGCCGCGACGGCAAACGTGCCGCGCTGGTCGAACTACGCCAGCAATTCGCCCTCACCAAAGAAGAAACTATGGCAATTGGCGACGGCGCCAATGACCTCGACATGATCTTGGAGGCCGGACTTGGCGTCGCATACCACGCCAAGCCGAAGGTTGCCGCTACCGCCGCCGCACGCATCGATCATGGCGATCTTACGGCACTGCTTTATGTGCAAGGCTACAGGCGAGCGGATTTCGTAGAGGCGTGATCCGCTCGCGTCCTGATGGCCGAATGGATTACTGCAGGCTCAGTGCTACAAAGCTTGGGTCTCCATCCGGAGACACGACCAGCAGCACCACCGCCTTCTTGCCGTCCTTCTTAAGCTTGTCGATTCGCTGTTGAAGTTCGCTCGCGTTCGTCACGGCCTGCTGTTGCACCTCGGCGATGACCATTCCCGGCACGAGCCGCTTTTCGGCGGCGGGCGAATTGGGATCGACGCCAGTGATCAACACGCCCTTCACTTTGTCCTTGATGTTGTGCTTCTTGCGCAGATCGTCGGTGAGATTGGCAAGGTCGAGCCCGAGCGCCTTTTTCACCACCGGTTTTGCGTCCGGCACCGCATCATTTTTGGTATTGAGGGCCGCCTGTTTCTCATCCTCCAGCCGGCCAAGCTTGACGGTTTTCTTTTCTTCCTTGCCTTTGCGGATAACGACGACCTCAACATCCTTGCCGACGGGTGTGTCGGCAACAATCTTGGGCAGATCGCGCATTTCCTTGACGTCCTTGCCGTCAAACTTGACGATGACATCACCCGGCTCAATTCCTGCCGGCTTTGCAGGACCCTTGTCGTCGATGCCGGCCACCAACGCGCCGCGCGCCGGTTTCACGCTGAGGCTTTCCGCAATCTCGTCGCTCACTTGCTGGATGCGCACACCGAGCCAACCGCGGCGCACCTCCTTGAATTCACGCAATTGATCGATCACGGGGACCACGGTCTTCGACGGCACGGCAAAGCCGATGCCGATCGAGCCGCCGGAAGGCGAGATGATCGCCGTGTTCACTCCGATCACTTCCCCGTTGAGATTGAACAGGGGTCCACCGGAATTGCCGCGGTTAATGGCGGCGTCGGTCTGGATGTAGTTGTCGTAAGGCCCCGACTGGATGTCTCGGTTGCGCGCCGAGACGATGCCTGCGGTCACCGTGCCGCCAAGACTGAACGGATTGCCGATGGCAATTACCCACTCGCCGAGGCGCAATTTGTCGCTGTCGCCAAACTTCACCGCTTTGAGAGGTTTGCTCGGCGTCACTTTAAGAAGAGCGAGATCGGTTTTCTGATCGCGGCCGACAACTTCAGCTTTCAATGTGGTGCCATCGTTGAGGATGACGTTGACCTCATCGGCGTCGGCAATGACGTGGTTGTTGGTCACCACCAGTCCCGCAGCATCGATGACGAAGCCAGAGCCAAGCGAATTCACGCGCCGCGGCGTGGGCGTCGGGCTGTTCTGTCCGTCCGGTGCGTTTTGGCCATTCTGTCCGTTTTGTCCGCCCGGGCCGCCCTGCCCGCCCTGCCCGCCCTGGCCGCCCTGCCCGCGGCGGTTTTTGAAGAACTCTTCAAAGAACTCCTCAAACGGCGAACCCGGCGGCAGCTGCGGCATGGCCCCGCTTCGCAAATCGACCGACTGTTTGGTTGACACGTTGACAACAGCGTCGATGACCTGCTCCGCGACGTCCGCGATGCCTTCCGGTCCTCGCGCCGCAGCGGATGCGGTTAGAGCCGGCCAAGCGATGGCAGCAGCAGCGAAAATGGCCAAGCCAGAACGGCCTGCGGTGGGTCTCATGCGGAAAAAGGATGCGCCCATGGGCGTCGTATCTCCTGGGAGTAAGCTAATAATGAGAGTGGCCCCGACTTCGAGGCGATTCAAGGGCACAGCGAACCAATACCATGCGAGAGCGGATTCCCTGCGTCATGCGCGCACGAGCCACACCAAACCTACGCCGACGATAGCCGATCCGATCCCGACCAGTCGCAGGGAAAAATCCGGGGTCTCCAGCACGCTCGTCATTGCCTTTTTGGCGGCCTCCGGAAATGCCGCGAAGATCAAGCCCTCAATGACAAAAACCAGTCCGAGAGCGGCCAGAAAATCCGACATACCGGGCGCGCGTGTTCGCTAGCGGGCTGGCGGCTGGGTCGTCGGCACCGTCGCCGATTTCTCCGGCGGCTTGCCCGAGGGATTGGTAAAATAGCGGAAGAAGTTCGAGTCCGGCTTGAGCAGCATTCGAGTGTCACTCTGCTTAAACCCGCGCTCATAGGCCTGCATCGAGCGGTAGAAGGTGAAGAATTCAGGATCCTGGTTGAAGGCTTCAGCATAGATTCGGTTACGCGTGGCGTCGCCTTCGCCGCGAATTTGCTCTGACTTTGAAGTGGCCTCCGCGACCAGCACGGTGACTTCACGATCGGCGCGCGAGCGGATTTCCTGAGCGCGCTGTGCGCCTTGGGCGCGGAATTCCGCCGCTTCGCGTTGGCGTTCGGTCTGCATGCGCTGATAGACCGCCTGACTGTTTTGCTCCGGCAGGTCAGCTCGGCGGATTCGCACGTCTACCACCTGGACGCCATAAGATGTGGCTTCGTGATCGACCAATTCGCGAATGCGCGCCATGAGATCGGAACGCTGATCACGCACGACATGCATGAAGGTCACTTCACCAAGCACGCGACGCAGCGCCGAATTGAGCAGAATGGAAAGCTGCGAATTGGCGCCCGTGATTGAACCCAACGTTTGGTAGAAGCGGAGCGGATCCTGGATGCGGTAACGCGCAAATGCGTCAACCACTAACCGCTTCTGATCGGAAGCGATCACTTCCTGCGGCGGCGCTTCAAGATCGAGAATTCGCTTGTCGACGTAGACAACTGAGTCGATGAACGGTGCTTTAAGGTTGAGGCCAGGCTCGCTGACAACACGCACCGGCTGGCCAAGGCGGATCACCAATGCTTGTTGAGTTTGAAACACAGTGAACAGCGATGAATACCCGACGATCAGCGCGGCCACGCCCAGCACGGCGATAATGCCGCCGACAAAATTCAGTCTCATGGCCGGCCTCCCGCTGGCGGCTGGCCAGTCGTCTGTGGCGGACGAACGAGCTCGTTGAGCGGCAGATAAGGCACCACATTGTTGCCGCCCGCGCCGGAATCCAGAATGATTTTATCGGTGCCGCCGAGCACGCGCTCCATGGTTTCGAGATACATACGTTCGCGGGTGACGTCGGGCGCTTTTTTGTACTGCTCATAAATATTCAGGAAGCGCGACGTTTGGCCGGTCGCTTCGGCCACCGTCTGCTGGCGATAGGCTTCGGCGGCTTGCGTGATTTGCGCCACCCTTCCGCGTGCCTCCGGCACGACTCGATTGGCATATGTTTGCGCCTCGTTTTGCGCGCGTTCTTGGTCAATGCGGGCGGCCTGCACATCGCGCAGCGAATCGATCACTTGCGACGGCGGGTCGACCTTCTGGAGCTGCACCTGCTGAACAATGACTCCGGCGCCATAATGATCCAGCACTTTCTGCATCAGGTCCTGTACCGACAGCTCGATGCTCTGGCGTGCAACGGTTTGGATCTCGCGGCTGTCGGAGCGCCCAATCACTTCGCGCATGGCGCTTTCCGCTACCGCCTTAACGGTGCCTTCCGGATTTTGGATGTTGAACAGGAATTCGCCGACGCCGGTCGGCTTCACTTTCCACAACACCGAGAAGTCGACGTCGACGATATTCTCGTCGCCGGTGAGCATCAGGCTTTCTTCCGGCACATCTCGCACCGTGGTGCCGCCCCTGCGGCTGTCATCAACCACACGCATGCCGATGTCGATTTTGTTCACGCGGAGCGCCTTGGGCGTCAGGACCTTCTCAACCGGATATGGCAAATGGTAGTTCAGGCCCGGCTGCACCTCGCGTACTTCTTTGCCGAAACGCAGGACCACGCCGAGTTCGTCTGGTTCAACCCGGAAGAAGCCGGAAAAACCCCAAAGCGCTACGACGCCAAGCGCAAGAAGAGCAAAACCGCGACCGCCGAGATTTCCGCCGGGCAGGAACCGCCGCAATTTATCCTGGCCTCGGCGCAAAATTTCCTCGAGGTCCGGCGGCGTCGGCCCGGATGATTGTGGTCCGGAGCCCCACGGCCCCTTACCGCC
>DATFVF010000098.1:0-5027 GCA_035260465.1 Pseudolabrys sp.
CTTCGACCGGCGCAAGCTCGAGTCCATTGCGGGCAATGCGTATGCCCTCATTTGTCGGCGTAACCGAGGTTCCGGTTTGCGCCAATACGTCGAGCGCCGATTGTAGCAACTCTGGACGCGCGTTCTGCAACAACACGTCGCCGCCCGTCATCGCCACCGCCATCGCATAAGTTCCGGTCTCGATCCGGTCGGGCAGCACTGCATGACGTGCGCCGTGTAGCCTTGCTACGCCTTCGACAACGATGCGCGAGGTGCCGGCGCCGGAAATCTTCGCCCCCATCTTGTTGAGACAATCTGCGACATCGCCGACCTCAGGCTCCCGAGCGGCGTTTTCGATCACGGTAGTACCATTGGCCAGTGAGGCGGCCATCAATGCCGTGTGGGTGCCGCCGACCGTCACCTTCGGAAAGACGATCTCGCCGCCGCGCAGCCCTTTTCTGGCGCGCGCGATGACATACCCACCTTCGATCTCGATTTCGACCCCAAGCTTCTCGAGCGCCATAATCAGAAAATCCACTGGCCGCGTGCCAATGGCGCAGCCGCCGGGCATTGAAACCTTTGCTTCACCCATGCGCGCGACCAGAGGCGCCACGACCCAGAAGCTCGCCCGCATTTTTGAGACGAGATCGTAGGGGGCAGTGGTATCGACGATGTGTTTTGCCGAGATGTGTATCGTGCGGCCCTGATTAGGGTCATCGCCAGGGCGCTTTCCGGCAATCAGCACGTCTACACCGTGATTGCCGAGAATGCGCTGGAGTTGAATGACGTCGACCAACCGCGGAACATTCTCGAGGATCAACGTGTCCTCGGTCAGCAGACTCGCGATCATCAAAGGAAGCGTTGCGTTCTTGGCACCCGAAATCGGAATCGTGCCGGTCAGACGCTGCCCACCTACGATACGTATTCGATCCATACTCGCCCCGCCCGCTTGTCGCCCGCTTGCGGCCCGTTTGACCCTATCAGGTCCAGGCTGTGGACCGGCGGCCGCATTTCCGTAAAGCCCAATATCTAAAAGACTAGCACTTTCCGCCGCGAAATTGCGGCGAAAGTCGGACCCCAGACCGTCGCTCTTTTAGCGCGTCCGACTAACAGGCGGATCTGAACTGCCTTTATTGCTGCTCGGCGAGGCGTCGCGCGCCCTCTCCTGCGCCTTGCGCCGGCGTAAATTCTCGCGCAGCGCCGCCGCAAGGCGTTCCTTGCGGTTGCCACTTGTCTTTGTATTGTTGCGCTCGCCAGCCCGGGCCATTTGTGCATTATCCGCTCGCCGGAATGCTTCGCAAGCGGGGCCATCGCCTTGCGCCACGGGTACCGCTTATGGCAGTTTCCGGCACATTCGCGCCGCGTCATTCCTTGTCGCGCGATTTTAGCTGCCGTAGCTCAGTGGTAGAGCACCCCCTTGGTAAGGGGGAGGTCGTGTGTTCAATCCACACCGGCAGCACCACCGTCTCCCACGGATCCAGTTCACCCCGTTTGCACGGATCCGATCAACCCGTAGCGGCCAGCGACTTCCTCCCCGGCCGCCGTTGAACCCGCGCGCGGCCAACAATTTCTGCGTAATCGTCAATCGGCTTGGGCCGGCCAACGAAATAACCTTGAATCTCATTGCAGTTTTCATCCGCAAGGAACCGAAGCTGCTCTTCCGTTTCGACGCCTTCCGCCACCACCGGAAGATTGAGCCCGCGACCAAGAGCAATGATTGCGCGAATGATCGTCGCCGCTTGCTGGCTATGATTGAGATTGGCAACGAAAGCCTGATCGATCTTGATCTTGTCGAATGGAAATGACTGCAAATACGATAGCGACGAATAGCCTGTGCCGAAATCGTCCATGGCGATGCGCACGCCAAAGCTCTTCAACCGCCGCAAAATCGAGACAGCGCGCGTGAAATCGCCGATCAGGACTCCTTCGGTGATCTCAACTTCCAGCCGCGACGGCGCGAGACCGCTGTCTAACAAGACCTGGTGAACCAGGTGCGGTAAATCACCGTGCTGAAACTGGACCGGCGACAAATTGATGGAGATATGCAATGGCCGCGGCCATGAAGCAGCTTCGCGGCATGCGGTACGCAAAATCCATTCGCCAAGCTCGAGAATAAATCCGCTTTCCTCGGCCAATGGAATGAAGGTGCTGGGCGGCACGAGTCCATGGCGTGGATGATGCCAGCGCGCCAGCGCCTCAAAACCAGTGATGTCCCCTTCTATGTGCGCCTGCGGTTGATAGTGCAGCGCAAGCTCATCCCGCGAAATCGCCAAGCGCAAATCGTGTTGAAGGGCGCGTCTCTCCCGCAGTTGTTTGTCCATCGAGATTTCAAAGAAGCGAATCGACCCACGCATTTCGGATTTAGCGCGGAACAGCGCGGCGTCGGTGTTTGCGACGAGCGTCGGCGCATCAATGCCATCTTGCGGATATATACCGATGCCGATCGTGAGCCCGATGCGCAGAACGTTGCCGTTGATTTCGATGTCGGAATCAAGCGCCGCCGACAATCGCTCGGCCAGCGCCTCTGACGTTGCCGGCTGTGAGCCTGTCGGGGTGATGACGGCGAATTCGTCGCCACCGAGGCGCGCGAAATAAGCGCCTTGGCACGTGGTCCCGAGGCGACGCGCGACTTCCCGCAGCAAAGCATCGCCGACGGCATGGCCGAACACATCGTTGACCGACTTGAATCGATCCAGATCCATACAGATCAGACCAAAACTTTCTTTGGCAGCCGCCGCAAGCGCAACGGTTGAGACGATGCAATCATTGAAGGCGGCACGATTCGGCAAATCGGTCAGCGGATCGTGGTGAGCCATATGCTCGATGCGCTGCTCATGGCGCTTCCGTTCGGTCAGATCATTGATGACGCTTATAAGGTATTGCGGCTTTCCGTCCGCGGTTTTCACCGGCAGCCTGGTCGCGGTAACAATTCGCATCCCATTGCCCGGCGTAAGAACTGCGTGTTCGCCAAGAAAAGCCGTTTGACCCGAAGCGATGAGCTTACGATCTTCTTCTCCAATCGTTTCAGCGCTGGATTTTGGCATAATATCAGTGACGGTCTTGCCAAGTATATTGGAGCGATCGGCGCCAAGATATTTCTCAGCTGCGCGGTTGATCAGCAAATATTGTAGGTCGGGGATGCTCTTCACGATAATCGGCGACGGCACATTCTCGATAATAGTGTCAAGAAATGAGCGGGTGCGTTCAAGTTCACGTTCGGCGCGATTGCGTTCGGTAATATCCTCATGCGTCGCTACCCAGCCGCCGTCTTTCATTGGCTGGTTCGCGACCGCAATCGTGCGGCCATCCTTTAATTCGACGGAGAGGGTAAAGGCTTTGCCCTGCTTCAGGGCGGCGCGCAGATCCGCGTCGTAGCGTCCCGGATCAAGGGGAAACGTTCCGGCGGAAATTCGCGCATCGAGCAGGTCGCGAATAGTACTGCCGCGCCGGACATGACTTGGATCGATATTGTAGAGCTCCAGATATCGCTCGTTCCAGACGACCAGCCGGTTCTGTGCGTCGAACATGCACAGGCCTTGATTCATATTGTTTAGCGCAACGTCGAGTCGAAGATTTTGCTCACTCAGTCTCTGGCGAATACGCCAAGCCGACGTCGATCCAACAAGACAGATACCGAAGCCGCCGACAACGGCTGCCAGCGCAATGGAAATTGAACTCGCAGATGCAGAATAGTGACCGATAATCGCCATCATCGCGAGGGCGATGACGACGCCGAGCACCCCGGCAAAAACGATCATTCGCCAGTCGCGATACTCGCTAAAATAATTCAACCTACGAAACATCGGACTCACACCTGGCCGATGGACGCGCGATTGCCCGCGGTTACGGACGTCCAGCAATTGTGCAGGATCAATTCTTTGGCCGTGTTAAATTCCGACACAAGCCATGGTTAATCGGCGTTAACACTACGCATGCGTGTACATGCGCGCTGCAGGTTTAAGCAGCGTTCGGAAGCGAGGCCGTCAACGTGGTTTTAAAAAAGCAAAATCACAGCCCTGGTCAGCGCCGAGGATTTCCTGCGCATACAAACGTGCATAGCCACGCGAGGGAGGCTGGACGGAGGATTTGGATTCCGCGGCCCGCCGCTTGAGCTCGGCGTCCTCTACCAACAGGTCGATTCGTCTCTGTTTGACCGAAAGCTTAATGCGATCACCGTTCCGCACGAGGCCGAGCGGCCCGCCGGAAGCGCTGTCGGGAGTTACATGCAATACTATGGTACCAAAGGCGGTGCCGCTCATGCGGGCATCCGAAACCCGCACCATGTCTTTGACGCCCTTGGTGGCAAGCTTCTTCGGGATAGGCAGATAACCTGCTTCCGGCATCGCCGAGGTCGAATGCGGACCGGAGTTTTGCAAAACAAGGATGTCTTTGGCATCAACATCGAGCTTGGGGTCGTCGATCCGTGCGCCGAGGTCTTCTAGCGAAGAAAATACGACCGCTCGACCCTCATGCTCGAAAAGATTGGCATCGGCCGCCGAGCGTTTGAGAATTGCGCCCTGCGGCGCCAAATTTCCGAACAACGCTACCAGCCCGCCCTGTGGCTCCAATGGGCTGTTGCGCTCTGCGATAATTGTTCGATCAACCCACTCGGCACCTTCGTTTACCAGTCGTTCGCCAAGCGTTTCACCAGTGACGGTCATACAATCGAGGTGCAGGAGATCTTTCAATTCGCGCAGCAGCGCCCCCATGCCGCCCGCGGCGAAGAAATCTTCCATGTAACCGTTGCCGACCGGCTTCAGGTTCACCAGCACAGGTGTCGTGTCGGACAATTCATTGAGGCGCTGCAACGATACCGGGATGCCGGCGCGGCCGGCAATCGCTGTCAAATGAATCACGGCATTGGTCGAACCGCCGATCGCGAGCAGAACGCGCAATGCGTTCTCGATCGATTTCTTGTTGACGATACGATCGGGCGTAAGCTGCGAACCGATCAACTTAACCGCGGCAGCGCCCGTCGCTTCTGCCGCGCGCAGGCGGTCGGCGTGTACGGCAGGGATAGCAGCGGTTCCAGGCAGGATCATGCCGAG
>DATFVF010000099.1:0-3948 GCA_035260465.1 Pseudolabrys sp.
ATTGTCTTCATCGCCCTCGCCGGCCTGCTCATCCACTTTGCGGATGGTCGCCGACCAGTCCTCCTCGCCGTAGATGGAAGTGAGCACCGCCGGCGTAAGCTTGTCGGGCGGCCCGTCATAAACGATCGCACCCAGACGCAGACCGACGATGCGCTCGGCAAACATCTGCGCCAGCATGACGTCGTGGATATTGATAATCGCAGACAACTTGCGCTCGCTGCATAGCTCTTTGATCAGCCGCATGATTTGCCGCGAGGTTTTCGGGTCGAGCGAGGCTGTCGGCTCGTCCACCAGCAGCAATTCAGGATTCTGGATGAGCGCGCGGCAGATTCCGACACGCTGGCGCTGCCCCCCGGAGAGCTCGTCGGCGCGCTTGTCGGCCATGTGATCGAGGCCGACACGCTCCAGCAGGCGGAATGCTTCGTCGATGTCGGATTGCGGAAAGCGGCGCAGCCAACTTTGCCAAAAACCGACATAGCCAAGACGACCGGTGAGAACATTTTCCATCACCGAGAGGCGTTCCACCAACGCGTATTCTTGGAAAATCATGCCCATGCGGCGGCGTACGCGCCGTAGCTCAACATTGCCAAGCTTGACGACATCAACGTCATTGAGCGCGATCGAACCCGAGGTCGGCTCGACCAGCCGATTGATGCAGCGGAGCACGGTGGATTTGCCCGCACCCGAGGGGCCAATCAGTGCCATGACCTGGCCGTCGGGCACCTCGATATCGATGCCCTTAAGCGCGAGGTCGCCCGTGCGATAGCGCTTGGTCAGACCCTTGATGCGCAGCATTCGAGCCCCCCGTGGCCGCGCATTCTTACTTGCAAGTGTATTTCACGCCACTCGCCGCATCGATCTTGCGGATCACATTCCAGTCTTTCTTGTAGGTGATCGGGACGAATTTATCCTGACCCTTGAATTCGGCCTGGAGTGACGACCCCTCCCAGGGGTAAGTGAAGAACGCTTCCTTGATTTTCGCCTGCAGCGCCGGATCGAGATTGTGCGCCAAGCCATAACCAGTCGTGGGGAAAGTTTCAGACTTGTAGATCGTTCGGATTTTGGCCTTGTCCACGACATTGCGCTCGAACATCCGGAACATCACTTCGTTGGCGATCGCCGCTGCGTCGTAGTCTTTGTTGGCAACGCCGAGAATCGAATTGTCATGCTTACCGGAAAACACCGGCTCGTAGTCGCGCGTCGCTATCAGATGAAATTCCGATTCGAGCAGCGCCGATGGCGCTTTGAATCCGGAATTCGAGGTTGGCGCGGTGAAGGCAAGTTTCTTGCCCTTGATATCGGCCGGCGTCTTGATCGCGCTGTCGGCCGGCACGATGATTTCCATTTCATAACCAAAGGTGCCGTCTTTGCCGGCCATGATGGCGAAAGGCACGAAGCCCGCGCAATTCACCGCAATTGGATTGGAGCCGGTGTTAAAGCCGGCGATGTGCAGACGCCCGGAGCGCATCGCTTCGATCTCGGCGGCGTTCGATTGCACGGGAAAAAACACGACCTTTTTGCCGGTGACCTTTTCCATGTGTTTGATAAAGCCGTCCCACACTTTGGTGTAGACCGCGGGGTCTTCGACCGGCGTATAGGCAAAGATCAGCGTCGAAGGATTAATGAGTTGTTTGGCGTCGCTCGGCGTATCGGCCACCAGATCGCCGTCTCGATCGCAATAGGCCCGGTCGAGATCGCCCCGCGGGCAATCCTGCGCACGGGTATCGCCGATTGCTCCGGCGATTATGATGAGCGCCACGACGGCGCTCGCAATGACATTGATCTGCCGTGCCATGATTTCTCCCCCCCCCAAGCGGTTGCCGCACTGCGGGGCGGCTCCGGTCAGGCCGTTTGTTTGGTCGTTGCCCGACAGCCTAGCTCACTATTCGGTGAAGCCAAATTGCGCCATACGGGCGAAAGCAGACGTGCAAACGCGTCGCCGACATCGCCTTTCCGGGAGTATGAGGCAAATGCCGCGATCGGGAGATGCAATCAGATGCGTTCGGCGGAAAACGCTAAATTCTTATCATTCGATTTGGCCGTGCTTGGCCATGCATTCGCGGTAGAGGTAAAGTTGCCAGTTGCCCCATGTATATAATGCAAAAGGGCTAGCGAACACGTTGCACTCATGGATGGCTGCCGCCCGAGAAGGGGGCGTTTGCACGGATTGGGCAAACGCAAGCAGGCCAACGGTTGCGTTAAGTACAGTGCCGATAGCGAGCGATATCCAGACGCCTCTCATTGTTAGCCAAATCCCTCTCGATGGAGCGCGCACCTGCTGCGCGGGCGACGGTCAGCCGCTGGTGGATATACCAATACAGACGCGAAGTGGGAAGTTCCCCGGAGCGGCCATCAGGATGCACGTGCGAGCGGGGCCTTAAGGGGATAGTCTGAACCCCAAGGATTCCCGCTCTCGCTCGGGCCGGTCGCCGGACGCCATTAACAGTCAGACGCAAAGCCGAAGAGGTCTAGGTCGATGTCGTCACCGTCGAATTCGCCCGGCGATGGATTTTGCCATGATTCAGCCAAAGCGGTCGCGCTATTTTCAAATTGCGATCAAATGGGGCACTCCGGGAAAGGGGCTCAATTGTTTCCAGCACGCCAGTTTGCCGCTGCTGTGACAGCATCGTTGCTGATCGCAGGTGCATTTTTCGTCGTCTCCGTCTCAGGAGCGGACGCACAGGCCCAAAGTTCATCAAACGCCTGCGAAGACGCGGCCGGGCTCGTGGTCCTGCCGTCGCCGATTTCGCCATGGAAGGGCGCGCCATTGCGCGTCGTTTTCGCCGTGGAGAAGCCGCTCGAGGGCGAACTTTCGCTGATCGCGCCCGATGGAAGCGTCGCCGCCAAATCGCGCGGACGGTTCGGCGGACCGCCGTATTTCTGGTTTGCCGAGGTCGCGTCGCCGGCCGCGGGGACATGGCACGCGACGCTCGCGAACGCGCGAGGCGGCTGCGGCACAATCACGCGTGAAATCGCCGTGCGCGACGACAAACCGCCGCCGCTGAGCGCGGCGTCGGGAACCGTCTGGCCGTTGCGCAATACGTGGAATCGCTCGACGGAAAATTTGTTTTCAGCATGGATCGAGAAGCTGTTCGATGCGCCGCTCGACGCGGCCCCGTCATGGACGGCGTTGCATGAAGTACTGCGCGACCGCTCGCGCAATTTCCTGTTCAACCATCTGGGCCTCGGCGAAGATGAGATGGGGATCGTTATTCGCCCGGACTGCGCCGACCTTCCGTATTTCTTGCGCGCTTACTTCGCCTTCAAGATGGGATTGCCGTTCGGGTATGCGAAGTGCTCGCGCGGCGGCGGGGGCCAGCCGCCGAAGTGCTTCCAGTGGTTCAGTATCCAGAATCTCGAAGCAGCTCGCGCCTCTTCGCCCGAACAAAAAACCGCATCGAGCGCACCTGCGGCAAAGGGGCCGGGGCTCGCAACGTCGTTCGGCCACTATCTGCGGACCACCGCGGACGCCGTCCATTCCGGATCCGCGCGAACGGCGGCGAATGATGAAAACACCGATTATTATCCCATACCGCTGACGCAGGGGACGCTGCGTCCGGGGGCCGTATATGCCGATCCGTACGGGCACGTTTTGATGCTTGCGCGGCGTGTGTCGCAAACGGACGACGCGGCGGGCGTCTTCTTTGCCGTTGATGCGCAGCCCGACGGAACGGTCGCGCGCAAGCGCTTTTGGCGCGGGAATTTCCTGTTCGCGCAGGATCCCTCGCTTGGAGGCCCGGGGTTCAAACGCTTCCGGCCGATCGTGCGCGAGGGCAATGGCGCGTTGCGGCGGCTGAGCAATGAGGAAATTGCGAAAAACCCGCAATACGCCGATTTTTCGCTCGAACAGGCGAAGCTCGGGGTCGAAGCCTTTTATGACCGAATGGATGACGTCATGTCGCCGGCGCCGCTCGACCCAACGCGCGCGATGACAGAGGCGGTCGCGGC
>DATFVF010000100.1:0-11684 GCA_035260465.1 Pseudolabrys sp.
GCGAGATGGCCGCGCTACTTCCGGCGCCGCTTCACTTTCGCCATTTTTTCCAGTACGGCGCAGACGGCAGCGGTATCGCGGCCGCCGAGGCCGCTCTTCATGGCTTTGAGATAGATACCCTTGGTGGCATTGAATATCGGAGTTGGCACGCGGATCTTGCGTGCGTAATCGCCGATCACCTGCATGTCCTTGTCCCACACCGAAATCTTCATGGTGACGTCGTCGTAGCGGCCCTTTGCCATCATCGGCGCGCGCAATTCGAAAACACGCGAATTGCCGGCTCCGGCCTTGACCAGATCCACGATCATCCGCGGGTCGAGACCGGCTTTCATGCCAAGCACCATGGCCTCGGCGGTGGCGACATTGTTGATGGCGACCAATAGGTTGGCGACGTATTTCATGCGGCTGCCGTTGCCAAATTGGCCCACATTGAAGGCGTGGCGGCCGAACGCGGTCAGCAGCGGACGTAACCGGGCAATAATCCGGGCATCGCCGCTGGCATAAAAAACAAGATCGCGGTTCTTCGCTTGCGAGCCGGTGCCGCTCACGGGACAGTCGATCATCACGTGGCCGGCTTTGTGCAATGCGCGTGCCGCTTTTTCCTTATCTGAAATTGTGAAGGTGCTCATTTCCACCAGCACCTTGCTCTTGAGTTTGGCGGCAGCGATCTTTTGCACGGTTTCGGCAAGCGCCTGCGGCTTGGGCAGACTGGTGAGAATGGTCGGCGCCGCGGATGCGACTTCGGCAGCATTGTTCACGACCTCGATACCCGCACGCTTGGCTTCGCGGCGCCGCGCAGGATTTGTGTCGTAGCCGATCACCCGCCAGCCGGCCGCCACCAAATTCTTGGCGAAAGCGCCGCCCATAATGCCGAGGCCGATCACGCCGACCGTGCCCTTGGTCCTTCTCACTGCCATTCACCGTCTCCTCGATGCGGAATCGCATCCACGTGGTTCCATTCCGTCTTATGCGTTGAGTGTTGGGCTGTCGAGTCGAGCACGCAAGACGGCTTTTAAGCGCGGCCGTGATCGCCTATCGTCGGCGCAAATTGGATCGAGGAGGTCGTATGCGAATTGGCGTTGCAGGTCTTGGGGTCATGGGTGCGGCCGTCGCCGCGCGTCTTATGGAAGTCGGCCACCAGGTAACGGTGTGGAATCGAACACCCGGAAAGACAAAGCCTCTCGCGGATGCCGGCGCGAAGGTGGCATCGACGCCGGCGGAGCTCGCGAGCGCTGTCGAAGTGACGATCACTATGCTGACGGACGCCGCCGCGATTGACGCAGTATACAACGGACCAAATGGCCTTTTGGCGGGCGATGTGAAGGGCAAGCTGCTCATTGAAATGAGCACGGTGCCGCCAAAGGTGCCGCTTGCACTCGCGCCCAAAGTGCGGGCGAAGGGTGCAGCGATGGTGGAATGCCCGGTCGGCGGATCGACCGCGCCGGCACGTCAAGGCAAGTTGCTCGGCCTGATGGGCGCTGAACCCGCAGATGCGGACCGCGCCAAACCGATCCTCGATCAGCTTTGCCGGCGGCTCGAGCATTGCGGCCCGGTCGGCACGGGCGCGTCGATGAAGCTTGCGATCAACTTGCCGCTGATGGTGGCATGGCAGGCCTATGGCGAGGCTTTCGCTATCGCGCGCGCGGCGGGCTGGGAGCCCAAACGATTGCTCGATCTCTTTGTCGACACGAACGGCGCCAATCCGGCGCTGAAAAACCGCGCCGACATGATCGTTACCATGTTCGAGGGGCGCGACCCCGGGCCAACCACTTTCAGCATCGCCAACGGCGTGAAGGATCTGCGCACGATGGTCGAGACCGGCGAGGCGGGAGGCGCGGATATGCTCGTTACCAAAGCGGCGCTTGCTGGTTTCGAAGATGCGACCGGGCGCGGCTTCGGCGGCGGCGACGGCTCGCGTATGTCGGTCTATTGGGCCAGTCGGAAGAAATCCGGCGCATGACCCCGAAAAAGCCTGCCCCGGACTTGATCCGGGGTGGAAACCGGTTTTTGAAGACTATGCGTAAAAAATGTGGAGTTGAGTAATGTCCGTGACGCTGGCTCAGGCTTCGAGCATTGTCGATGCCACGCTGAAAAAAGCGCGAGAACTTAAGCAAATGCCGCAGACAGTGGTTGTGCTCGACGCAGGTGGCCATCTTGTCTGCGCCAAACGCGAAGATGGGTCGGGTATCATCCGCTTCGAAGTGGCCGTCGGCAAAGCTTATGGCGCGCTCGGCATGGGCTGGGGCTCACGCACGATGATGGAGCGTGCCGCGCAGAATCCAAATTTTCTTACCGCGATCGTAGCCGCGAGTGATGGGCGCCTTGTGCCCAATCCAGGCGGTGTACTGGTTCGCGACACCGATAACCGCGTGCTCGGCGCCGTCGGAATTTCCGGCGACACCGGCGACAATGACGAGGTCATCGCGGTCGCCGGAATTGAGGCGGCAGGTCTGAAAGCAGATCCGGGCGGCGCCAAAAAATAAGCGCCGGTACGACAACAATCAGGGAGGTTTTCGTGAAACTATTTTCATTCTGGCGGTCGCTTGCGACTTACCGCGTGCGCATAGCTTTGAATCTCAAGGGCCTCGCGCCCGAGGTGATTGAAGTCAATTTGCTGAAAGGCCATCAGCGGGATCCCGAATTCCGCGCGGTCAATCCGATGATGGCGATCCCGGCTCTCGTCGATGGCGGCGGGCCGACACTATTTGAGTCGCTTGCGATCATCGAATATCTCGACGAGACGCACCCAAATCCATCGCTGATGCCGAAGGATCCGAAGGCCCGCGCCCGCGTCCGTGGACTGTCTCAAATTGTCGCTTGCGATTCGCATCCGCTAATCGTGCCCCGCGTGCGCGAATATCTCGCTCACGAATTCAAGATCGACGAAGCCGGTGTCATGAAATGGGCCCAACATTGGCACCGGGCAGCGCTGACCGCGCTGGAAGAGCATCTTTCAACTGAAAAGGAAACGGGCACCTATTGCCAGGGAGAGCAGATCACCATCGCGGACATCTGCCTCGCCAGTCAGGTCGCAGGCGCGAATTTCTTTAAAGTCGACTTGGCGCCATATCCAACTGTCAGTCGCATCGCTGCCACCTGCGCCAAAAATGATGCCTTTGCGCGCGCTCACCCGCTGAAGCAGCCGGGCGCGCCGGCCGCAGCGTAGTAGCCAGCTCCGCATGATCAATACCGCGATCGTCGGCCTCGGCTGGTGGGGCAAAACGCTTGTGAAGGCGGCAGCCGATTTCGGTGCGCCTCTTCGCTTTGTTCGCGGCGTCACGCTTGAGCCTGATGCGGTGCGGGACTTCGCCGGCGAGCACAAAATTGCGCTCAGTACCTCGATCGACGATGTGCTGAGCGATAAATCGATTCAGGCCGTGGTCTTGGCGACACCGCACACCAAGCATCGCGCACAGGTGGAGGCAATCGCCGTAACGGGCAAGCATATTTATTGTGAAAAGCCGTTTGCGCTCAGCAAAGCAGACGCGCGGGCCGCGCTCGATGCATGCGAACGCGCCGGTATCGTGATTGCGGTCGGACATCATTTCCGTTTGATGCCGTCGATGCGTGTGCTGGCGGAACTCAAGGAGGCCGGCGCCTTTGGCACGATCATGCACGTGGAAGGCAATTACAGTCACGACTGGCTGGCAGATTATCCGGCCGACAGCTGGCGCCTGCGTGCGGAAGAAAGCCGTGCCGGCGGTATGACCGGCATGGGCATCCACGTGCTTGATTGCTTTCGCGACATGGTGGGGCCGATGAAGCGCGTCAGCGCCTTGTCGAAAGCGCGTGCGCTCAAGCTTGCGACGGGCGATACCACATCGGCGCTGATCGAATTTGAGAACGGTGCCACCGGCACGCTGGCGACCACCATGAAGACCCCATTCGTCTGGCGTATTGCGATTTTCGGCGAGCATTGCTGGGCCGAGAGCGTGAGCGAAACGCGCGCGATTGTTCGCCGCGCGAGCAAGCAACCCGAGGTGATCGACCGGCCAGCGGACAACCACCTCGGCCGCAACCTCGATTACTTCGCCAAAGCGGTACTGGGGCAGGGGGTGTTTCCGATTCCGCCCGCAGGTATCCTGCAGACCGCCTCGGCGTTGGAAGCGGTGTTCAAGTCAGTCGATGCCAATGGCGCGTGGATGCCGGTGTGATCATGGCCGAACCGCAATTCCGTTTTGACGATGGTGCCGCCTATGAGCGGGTGATGGGGGCTTGGAGCCGGCTTGCGGGCGAAGTGTTCCTCGATTGGCTCAAGCTGCCTTCCGGCTTGCGCTGCATCGACATTGGTTGTGGCAACGGCGCTTTTACCGAACTTCTGGTCGAGCGCTGCGCGCCGGCGGAGGTGCAGGGCATCGATCCATCGCCGGCACAATTGGCCTTCGCTCGTGATCGCCACAAAGCGAACGTCGCCAAGTTTCAGCAAGGCGACGCCATGGCGCTGCCGTTTGGCGATAATGAGTTCGACGCGGCGACCATGGCCTTGGTGATTTTCTTCGTTCCGGATCCGGTGAATGGCGTGGCCGAGATGGCACGCGTCGTCCGGCCCGGCGGCACCGTCGCGGCCTATGCTTGGGACATGTTAGGCGGTGGCTTTCCGTGGAACCAGGTCCAGGTCGAAATGCGAGCGCTGGGGCTGAAGGTACCTTATCCACCAAGCGCAAGTGCGTCGCGGATGGACGCGCTGCATGAATTGTGGACGGGCGCAGGCCTCGAAGCCGTAGAGACGAGGGAAATTACTGTCGAGCGAAGCTTTCCCGATTTCGATGTGTTTTGGGCAACGTCCACGCTCGGGCCGAGCATCGCCCCGACGATCGCCGCCATGCCGATCGCCGACGCGGAGGTGCTCAAGTCGCGCGTGCGCGCCAAGCAGCCGCCGGATAGTGCCGGCCGCATCACCTACAGTGCACGCGCGAATGCCGTGAAGGGCCGCGTGCCTGAGTAATTGGAGGGCAGGAACTATGCCGTCGCCTTTCGCTTCGCCGGCGTGGCGATCGTCCGATCCCAAACTTCATGGATATGCACGACTTCCGCTTCAAAACGCTGCAGGAAGATCCGTGCTTGTGTCGATAGCGTGCGCCGCGTGGGCTGGATCACGACGAATTCCGCGTGCAGCTCGGGATCGGTGATCGGATTGACGTTCAATTCGCCGCGGCCAATGTCGTTGACCGAGATGACGCTCGGAAGGATGGTTACCCAATCGGAACGGGCGACGAATTCTAGCGTCGCGATCATCGCATCCATCTCGAGAATCGCAGCGATTTCGACGCCATGAGCCTGGAAATAGGTCTCGAGATTACGACGGCGGATATTATCGGGGCCCGGGACGACAATCTTTAGCGGTCGACATTCGGCCAGCCGCAACGGCGCGAGCGCGGTAAAGCCCGCGCGCGGCCCCGAAATCAGCATTTCGCGGTCGCGCACCAGCATGCGCGATTTCAATCCGATTGTGCCTTCGAATGCTGGCACCACTGCGAAGTCGAGCTCGTCGTCGAGAACCATTTCGGTGAGTAGCGCGCTGTAGCCTTCGACGATGTGCAGCCGCACTTCCGGACAGCGCGGCACGAAATCGTCCAGCACCGGCGCCAGCACAGCACGCGTGAATGTCGGCATCAGACCAATGCGCAGTTCGCCGCTGACTTCGCCGGCGAGCGAGCGCGCTTCCTCAGCAGCGTGTTCGAGCGTGCCCACGGCTTCCACGCAGCGCTTGTAGTACCGCAGTCCGGCCGGTGTCGGGGTCACCGCGCCGGCAGTGCGCTCGAACAATTTGACCTTGAGGGTGCGCTCGACGGCTGCAACGTGTTGGGAGATTCCGGATTGGGTGGCGTTCTCCCGTTGCGCCGCTCGCGTGAAAGAGCCCTCTTCACAGACCGCGATAACGGCCCGGATTTGGCGCAAGGGGATATTGGCCATAAACGCCTCGTAAAATACGACTATTAGAAAACCTAATGGTCGGACGCAGAATATATTATTTCTTCTTTATGTGCCAACCGGCTTAGGATTTAGGCCAATCAGCAACGGGCGCGACAACGCGCCGGTCGGGAGGGACGGCCATGGGAGCGAATTTCGGCATTGGCGGCGTAGATTGGCAGCAGCGGGTCAACTGGGACCGGCTGCGCGAGTACCGCATCGAGCGCGCGCGCACGATGATGAAGAAGCACGGTCTTGGCGCCATGCTCTGCATGTACGACGAGAACGTGCGCTACATCACCGGGACGCTCACGCCGGGCTGGAACAGACTCAAGCCGGGTCTGCGCTACGCCATGCTCTGCGGTGACGGTCGCCCGATATTGTTCGAGCAAGGCGATCTCGGTTTTCAGATCGAGCGTCACTCACCGTGGATCCCGAAGGAGAACGTGCGTCACTCCTTCGCGTGGATCAAAGGTGCTGCGGGCCCTGCCTCGACCCAGCAAGTGAACAAGTTCACCAAAGCTGTGTTGCAAGCGATGAAGGACAACGGCGTCGCCGGACAAAAGCTTGGCGTCGACTTCATCGACATCAACATGATCAACATCTTCAAGGAGAACAACGTCAACTGGGTCGACGGGATGACCCCGATGATGGAAGCGCGGGCCGTCAAAAGCCCTGACGAGCAGGAATGCTTCCGCATCGTCGGCGCGATTGGCGATGCGACGCACTGGGAGTGCATGAAGTTCCTGCGCCCCGGTATCACCGAAAATCAGGTGACCGCGCACCTGATGGAATATCTCTACAACATCCCGGGCATGGAAGACGTCGAAGACGTAATCGTGTCGTCCGGCCCGAACACCTGGCCGAACTGGCGCAATTTCTCCGACCGCATCATCCAGCCCGGCGACATCGTGTTCATGGATTTGGCCGCGCTGACGTGGAACGGATACAAGTCCTGCTATTATCGAACGTACTGCGTCGGCAAGGAGCCGTCGAAGGAGCAGAAGGACACTTACGCCACAGCGCTCGAGTGGCTCTACGATTCAATCGGCGCGGTAAGAGTCGGTGCGACCACGCGCGATATCGCGCTCAAGTGGCCCTCGGCCATGGAAACCTGGGGCTATGAGGATGAGGATCAGGCTGCCGCCAATCTGTGGGGACACGGCCTGGGTCTCGCGCAATACGATCCACCCGTGATCTCACGCATCTGGTCGCTCGACCACCCGGTCGACATCCAGGAAGGCATGACCTTCGCGCTCGAGACCCAGCACGGCAAGCGTTTCCGCTACGGTGTGCGCATCGAGGAAATGCTGATCGTGAAAAAGAACGAGATCGAGATCGTGTCAAACTTCCCTGTGAAGCAGATCACCGTCGTCGATCCGCTGCCGGGTTATGGCGATCACGTAAAATGACTTCGGCGGTGCCGAAGTCATCCCCGGGCAAGGCGAAGGCGAAACCCGGGGATCTCGAGTTGCAAGCTGTGCCCTCCTAAGCGAGATGGCCGGGACAAGCCCGGCCACGACAGCAGAGAGATCAAAGCGATCGCGATGGCTTCTTTCATTCTTCCGCTCAGTGATCCTGCTGCCGCCGATCCCGAACGGGTCGGGCCAAAGGCCGCAAATCTGGCCAGTTTGACGCAAGCCGGCCTGCCGACGCCCGGCGGGTTCGCGCTGACGGCCGACGCCTATCATCATCAGCTGCGCCACCTCGGCGTCGACGATATGTTGCGGCAATATCGCGAGGCTGATCTGCCGGACTCGCGTCGCGTTTCGATTCAGATCAGGCTGGCGCTTTACGAAAAGCCGATCGCATCGGAAATCCTTGAGCCCTTGCTCGCCGCCTGGCGCAAACAGCGCGAAACATCTCCACTCGGCGTCGTGCGCTCGTCCGCACTGATCGAAGACCGCAAGGGTGCAAACTTCGCTGGACAGTTCGAAAGTTTCCTCGGCCTTTCCGACGAAACCGAATTCCTGACTGCCGTGCGCGCCTGCTGGGCGGCGCTTTGGACCTCGCATGCTCGCCGTTACATGGATAACCACGGGCTTTCCCCCGCCGAAACCGCGATGGGTGTCCTTATCCAGCCCTTGGTTTCGGCGCGGGCGTCCGGCGGCGGCTTGAGCGAGACCGCGGAAGGACAAATGCTGATCTCGGCAACGTGGGGCCTTGGCTCTGCGATCGCACAAGGCGAGGTCGTGCCCGACCGCATCGTGCTGAGTAAATCCGGCTTCCTGCGGACGGTCGAAGCGGGGCGGAAGAGTCATCGCGATACCTGTGAGCATGGCGTTTCGGCACCGCAGCTTGTTCCCGACAATCTTGTCAGTGAACCTTGCCTCTCAGCCGGCGAAGCCGTTGTTCTCGGGCGCCTGCTACGCAAATGCGAACAGCTCGCCGGCGGTCCGGTTGAGATCGAATGGGCAATGGACGAGGGCGGCTTCAAACTTTTGCAATCGCGTCCACTTCATATGGAGCCAGCCATCGTGCCGGATCAGATCTGGCTGCAACATCCGGGTCTCAACGGCCACCCCGCTGGCATCGGCTGGGGATCGGGCCGTGCCGTCGTCGTAAACTGCGAATGTGAGCTCTCGCGAGTCGCGCCCGGTGACATATTAGTCACGCGTGTTGCTGGGCCGGCGCTCAGCCATATCCTGTCGCGGGTCTCCGGCGTGGTCGCCGAGCTTGGCGGTTCCACCTCACATCTGGCTTCACTTGCCCGCGAGCGTGGCATTCCGATGGTCCTCGGCGTGCTTGATGCCACCCGCAAGATTCCCGATGGCGCTCAGTGCGCTGTCGATGGGGTCGCCGGTATCGTGCGGTGGCAGCGGTGATGGCCAAACCGCGCGTCTTTGTCAGTCAGCCGATTGCGTCCAGTGCACTGGAACGCCTGCGCGCCATCGCAAACGTCAAGATCAATCCCGACTCGAGCAAGGTTATCGCCAAGCCCAAACTGATCGCGGGGGTGAAAAAGTGCGATATCCTGTTCGCGCTTCTGCATGACCGGATCGACGGTGCGGTGCTTGCCGCCAATCCGAAATTGCGCGCGGTTTGCTCGATGTCGATCACACCGGACAACATTGATGTCGCGGACGCGACCAAGCGCGGCATTCCGGTGACCGTCGTTCCGCCGATTGTGGCAGAGGCGACGGCCGACATTCATTTCGGGTTGATTATTGCGGTCGCACGCCGCATGGGCGAAGGCGCGAGGTTACTGCGGTCCGGAAAGTTCCCGGGTTCGCAATCTAATCACCTCGCCGGCAGCTTTGTGTACGGTAAGACTCTCGGTCTCGTGGGTGCGGGCCGCATTGGCCAGGCCACCGCGCGGCGTGCGCGCGGCTTCGGGATGAAAGTCATCTACTGGGGCCCCCGGCGTAAATACGACGCCGAACGCGAGCTTGGTATCGAACACGTCACGCTTGATCGGCTCCTGGCTGAGGCCGATTTCGTCTCGCTGCATCCGCCGCTCAATGACGAAACGCGGCACATGATCTCGGACAAGCAATTCGCTCTGATGAAGCCGACCGCGTTTATCGTCAACACGGCACGCGGAGCGATCATCGACGAGAAGGCGCTGCTCCGCGCACTGAAGAAAAAGAAAATCGCGGGTGCTGCTCTTGATGTGTTCGAGCATGAGCCGAATGTGCCGCCGGCGTTTAAAACGCTACAGAATGTCGTGCTAACGCCACACCTCGGCAGCGCCGTTATGGAAGTGCGCGAGCAGATGGCAAATATCGTGGTGGACAATATCCAAGCGCTGATCGACGGCCGCACGCCGCCGAATTGCGTTAATCCGGAAGTACTGAAAAAATAACCGTCGTGGCCGGGGCTTGTCCTGGCCATCCCGACTGATGCGGCACGGCAGTGCCGTCAGAAGCGAGATCACCGGGACAAACCCGGTGATGACAACAGAAACGGGAGGACTGCCATGGCGGATTTGCCCAAGCTTGACGTGGTGATTGGGAACAATTTCGGTCACCTGCCGATGTTTATTGGCGCGGAAAAGGGCTATTTCCAGAAACACGGCGTCGACGCGAAAATGCTGGTGGTCGATACCGGCACCGACATGGTCAACGCCATGCACGATGGCCGCGCGCAGATCGGCGACATGAGCACTACGACTTATCTCAAGGCGGTGCACGCCGGCGAGCCGTTCAAGGTGATCGGCCTCATCATGAACGACGCCACGAAGGACAATTGCGATACCCCGCTCGCCATCGTCACGAAAAAAGGCCGCGGCATCGAAGCCGGCAAGCTCAGCGATCTCAAGGGCAAGACGGTCGGGTTGGCGCGCGGGCAGACGTCCGATGAGTATTTCAAGATGGTGCTGCGCCGCGCCAAGATGAAATACGAGGAACTCACCATAGAAAACATCTGGTCGCAGTTCGGCCTCGCGCCCGCGCTGAAGGAAGGCAAGGTCGATGCGATCGTTTCGTGGGAGCCTTACGTCACGCAGGTGCTTACCCAGGTGCCGGATTCGTATGAGGTGATCCGGGGCGGTCAGCATATGTCTTATGTGATGGTGGCGACTGCGCATGGTCCGACGATCGAGAGTAAACCGCATCTGGCGAAGGCGATTGCGGGCGGTCTTGCGCAATCCTCGCACTTCACCCGCAACAACCGCGACGAAGCGGTGGAAATCTTTGCCAAATGGGTGCCGGGCACCGACGTTGCGATCGGCAAGAAGGCAATCCGTCACATCTCCTTCGATCCCCGATTGTCGCCGAATGTCTTGCGCGCCTTCGAGAACGCCGAGGACGAGGTGCTGATGAACACGCTGAAGGGCGCGCCGCGTCTCGACGTGCCGAGCCTGTTCCGGCCGCAGTTCATGGCCGAGGTGCAGAAGGAGCATCCTGAGTATTTCGCTGATTTGCCGAAGCTCTAGTCGGCGGCAACGCAATAAAGTACGCCGTGGCCGGGCTCGTCCCGGCCATTTCGTTTACGACTTGTCGCGCTGCCACGTGACGATGACGCGCACCACCTTGTCGTTGACGTTGGGGTGCCGCATCGGCGGACTTTCGATGTGCAGGAGATCGTCGTTTTCGAAGCGCAGAAAGCGGACCTGCTCACCGCCGACCCAAGCCTCATTCCAGGCGACTTCGACCTTGGTAATGACCTTGCCGTCTTCAACACGGTAACGGCCGCTATAAGCGATCATCGTGCGCAAAGCTTTGGCGCGGTCTTCGTCGGTTTTCGGCACAGGGCGGCCGTCGGCGGTGACGAGCGCGATCCAGCGACCCTCGGGCGTTGCGATCTGGTACCCGCGCGGATGTTCACCCAGAACCGGCGTCTTATCTTTGGTCTGGGCATCTTCGTAGACCACGGAAATCAATTTCCACGTGCCGATGATCTTTTCTTTGTCGTCGGCGTGAGCAGGCACACCCATCAGCAGCATAGCGACGAACACAAGGGCGCGCATCGGCTTCTCCTGATTGGAGTTCACAACCTATTCGGCCGTCCACCCACCGTCGATCACCAGCGAACTTCCAGTCATTAGGGCGGAGGCGTCGGAGGCCAGGAACACGATCGCGCCCATCAGATCCTCGACCTTGCCAAGGCGACCAAGCTTGATTTTGTCGAGGACGGCTTTTTTAAACACCGGGTTTTCGAATGACGGCGCCGTCATTGGAGTTTCGATGAAGGTCGGCGCCAGCGCGTTGACGCGAATCCCGATCGGCGCAAGTTCCACCGCCAACGCTTTGGTGAAACCTTCGAGCGCGTGCTTTGCCGACACATAGATCGTGCGGCCGGCCCAGCCGACATGGCCCATCTGTGATGTGACG
>DATFVF010000101.1:0-10129 GCA_035260465.1 Pseudolabrys sp.
TACCGCGCTGACATTGGCCGGTGGTTTTGCTTCGACAGTCAGCTGGCCGGCGACGCATTTTCTGATCGATCGCGTGAGCTGGCAGAGCACCTATCTCATATACGCGGCGCTTCTCGTGTGCATCGCCGCTCCGCTCCATGCCGCTGCACTGCCACGCAGCCGTTACGAAGCCGATGTGCCGGTGCAAAGTGAATCAGCTCCGCCGGTCAAAGTCCTCCCGCCCTATGGGTTGCCGTTTATCCTGGTGGCGGCGGCGTTCGCGTCATATGCGTTTGTTCCATCCGGACTCTCGGCGCATTTGCTGACAATTTTCGGGCGGACCGGAATTGACCCCGGCACCGTTGTCTGGATAGGCGCCTTGTTTGGGCCCGCGCAGGTCGGCGCGCGGCTGATCGAATTCTCCTTCGGTCGCAACTTACATCCTCTGTGGGTCGCCCGTTTTGCACTCACCAGCTTGTTGTGTGCTTTCATAATGCTTGCGTTTTTGGGCGTGTCGACGGGGACGGCCGCAGCGTTCGCGTTGATGTTTGGCGGTGCTAACGGGCTTGTCACGATTACGCGCGGCGCGGTACCACTCGCGCTTTTTGGCGCATCCAGCTACGGCCGCTTGATTGGCCGGCTCGCCGCGCCGTTTCTGCTGGTACAATCGGCCGCGCCGTTGGTGATGGCGTTTGTCATCGAACACACGTCCGACCCGGCGGCGTTGGCGCTAGCCGCCGGTTTCGCAACAGTCGCGCTGATTTGCTTTGTCGCAATCCGCCGGCCGAACTAAGCGAACATCGCATCGATGTCCTGCTGGCTTGCGTGGCCGCTGGAGCCGTCGAGCCTGGGACCGTTGATGAGGTTGTTGTTCGGCGACGGCGTGTGCGCCGGATCACCGGTTGTGTTGTAGCGCTCGATCGTGGCTACCAGCCGCTCTTCGAGCATCATCAACATCTGGATGACCTTGCCGATGCGCTGGCCAGCCAGATCCTGAAAATTACACGCTTCGTAGATGCGAACGACATGGTCCTGCACGTCCTGTGTCAGCCCATGGTGATAGTCGTCGGTTAATGCCGAGGCGAGGATCCGCGCGCAATCGTCAACGACTTCGGTCGATGCCAGAATCTTTTGTGTGGCCGTTTCCATGCCTTCGACCGCAGCAGCAAGCTCACCCGCGGCCCGCGCCATGCGGAGATCGTTGCCATCATTGATAAGCAATGACAGCTCGCGCCTGATACGGGCGATGTCGTCCCGGATGGCTACGAGCGGTCGTTCTGTCGGCCGGTCGGGTTCGGCCGGCCGGCTCGGCTCGCCGGCGAAGTGGTGCGCAGCGCGGTAGGTGTCACGACCACCCCTGGCCATCTGCTCAATACGAAATATCTTGCGCTGCACGTTTCTGGTCCCACGCATGCCGGTGAATGTTCTTAGCGAGGCAGGTTTAACGCTGCGTTGCATGCACAGGGAAAACGCGTGGAAACCCGATGGAAACCGCTCGTTTACCATGTCGGATCGTGGTTTACGGCAATTTACCATTCGGTGTCCGTTTGCCTTTTTACTCAGGGTACGCGTGAAAATGTTGAACTTGTAAGGTGCATCCAATGCGGCGTTCGTTCGCGATAGGGCTTGCAGCAATCTGTTGGTCTCATTTTGCATCGGCGGAGCCGATGTCTCTCGCGCCCCCTGAGCCTTTGCCGGAGACGCCGCCAATGGTGGTGGCCGCGGCGCAGCCACCGTCCAGTTACGGTGGAGGCTTTATTGAATTCCTCTTCGGCGACTCCAGCCAGCAGCCCCGGCGTGGATCGCAGCAATGGTATGGTTCGCCGCCAGCCACTTACGCCAACTCATCACCGGTCGATCCCAGGCTTGAGCAGCAGCTGTCTGACGACCGCATGGACCCGCGGTACCTGCGCCAGGAGGTTGCGTATGACGGAAAGGAGGCGCCGGGCACCGTCGTCATCGATACGCCGAACCATTTCCTCTTTTTGGTCGAGGGCGAGGGAAGGGCGATGCGCTATGGCATTGGTGTGGGCCGCCCGGGATTCACGTGGTCAGGCCAGCACTCCGTATCCGGAAAAAAGGAATGGCCGGATTGGGTGCCGCCCGATGAAATGGTCAAGCGGCAACCGTACCTGCCGCATTTTGTCGCCGGCGGTCCGAACAATCCGCTCGGAGCGCGCGCACTGTACCTTGGATCGACGCTCTACCGAATCCACGGTTCGAACGAGCCATGGACGATCGGTAAAAACGTTTCGTCGGGGTGCATTCGCATGCGCAATGCCGACGTCATCGATCTGTATGATCGTGTGAAGGTCGGTACCAAGGTCGTCGTGTTGTAAGCAGGTCAGGCACTGTCGCGAAAATCTGCTCGCATCAGTGCGACACCATGGTCGGCCAGCACTTTCGGAAAAGCGTCGGAATTTAAAAAAGCGAATTCTTGCTCGCGGAGCGTCGTAAGCGAATCGAGTGCTAAGAGCTCTGAGTCGACGAAGCCCGGATGACACATGATCAGGCCGCCATCCGGCAGGCCGGACAGGAAACGCGGGAAAAGCTTTTCGATTTTGGCTTTCGCGTTAAAAGTATATGTTCCGGCAAAAGCCGGGTTGACGGTAATTCCCAAGCGCTTGGCCTTGCCGCGAAATCCCAGGGTCAAAAGGTCGAGTGTTAGCGCCTTGCGGTCATGCAGGCGACGCGCCGGGCGCGCGCGGCCGCATTGCCGCACCCACGCGCGGGGCGCGCCTTCCGATACAACTTTGAGAAAAGCGTCGCGCACCTGCGGAAACAAATGAACGTGCTGATGACCGTCGAGAAAATCGGGAGGCCGGCCAAAGGCATCGAGGAAAGTTCGCAGCTGTGTCGCGATCTCGACCACCAGTCGTTCCGGTTGCAAGCGGCGCGCGACAGCTGTCCGCAACATGTCGTTGAGCGGTAAAAATTGACCGTGCCGCAGCGGCGCAAAATCCGCGCTTATCGGCTTGAACGGTGCCGTCAACGTGACATGCAAGCCGATTGCGGCGCGCTTTTCGCCGGAATTGAGCGTATCCAGCGCGGCCACTTCATTACTATTGAAATGCGGCGTTGCCACCATGACCGAAGTGGCATTGATGCGTCCACGCAAGATCAGTTCGCGGATCGCGGCGCTGACGCCTGGAGAAATCCCATAGTCATCCGCGCACAGCCATATACGGCGACGAGCCGTTTGCATGTGACTGTGCTTATTCGGCTGCGCGAGAAGTCATCGGCCGTGTTTTGGCCGATCCACTCGCGCGCTTCACGCTGTGCTCGGCGACGAAATAGACCGGCCGCGCTTTGGTTTCGGATAGCAGCTTGCCGATGTATTCGCCCAGCACACCGATGAGAATAAGCTGCACGCCGCCGATCACCATGACGCTGACCACCAGCGAGGGATAGCCCGGCACATCCTTGCCGTAGAGGAGGGTCTGAAGCACGATCCAGCTTCCGAAGAAGAGCGCAGTTACGGCAAGCAGCACACCGAGCAGGCTGGCGACGCGCAGCGGTGCCACCGAGAACGACGTGAGCCCTTCAATCGACAGGCCAACGAGGCTCCAAATATTCCAAGTGGTTGCGCCATGTTTGCGCAACGCCGGTTCGTAGTCGACGCGAACCTGGCGAAAGCCGATCCAGCTCGACAACCCCTTGAAAAAGCGGTTGCGCTCTGGCATTTGCCGCAAAGCTGCCGCCGCGCGCGCCGACAGCAGGCGGAAGTCACCGGCATCTTCCGGAATTTTGTGGCGGGATCCCCAGTTGAGCAGCGAGTAAAACCATCGCACGCCGGTTCGCCGTCCCCAGGACTCGTTCTCACGGTGCGCCTTTGCGGTGTAAACGACGTCGTAGCCGTCATCGAGCCAGCGCGCGACCAAAGTTTCGATCAGATCCGGCGGATGCTGACCATCGCCATCCATGAACATCACGGCGCCGGGATGGGCATGGTCAAGGCCGGCCAGAAGCGCGGCTTCCTTGCCGAAGTTGCGCGACAGCGTGACGACCTGAATGTCGACCGGAATGGCCGGCAAGGATTTGGCGACGTCGCTGGTGCCATCGCCGCTGCCGTCATCGATGTAGATGACTTCAATGGCCAATCCGCGCTTATTCTGCAGATAACGTGCGACCTCGGCGATGCGCTCATGCAGCCCAGGCAGCCCCTTGGCTTCATTAAACAGCGGCACCACAATCGACATTGTCGGCGCAGACGATGATGATCGTATGCGGGCGCCTGGCTTGGTCAGTTTCACCGCCATCTCGGGTTAACCTGTCGCTCCCGTGTTGTTGGCGATCTATACCGCACCGAAACGGCGCTGTCGCGCCCGGCCTACCAGGGCTTGAATTGCCGTGCTAATCGAAAGCGGACGATGATCCCGGCGCCCCTTCAGAGTATCCTCGACCGGCTCACAGCGGCTTGGCACGAGCGCGCTATCGCGCTCAAAGCGGCAAGCTTTGCGCTAGTCGGCGTTGTTAACACGGCCGTCGATTTCGGCGTTTTCTGGACGACCGCCACTTTTCTGGATTGGCCTTTGGTGCCCGCCAACGTCTTGGCCTGGCTTGTGGCGGTGACATTCTCATACGCAATGAATTCGCTCTTCACATTTGGCCCGGAGTCGGGACGTATCCTGCGATGGCGCGACTACGCAGCTTTTGCTGCCTCGGGGGTTGCCGGCATGGTGTCGAGCACCACGACGCTGGTCGCACTTTCCTATTTCGTGCCTGTGTTGCCGGCGAAGCTGGCGTCGATCCTGGTAAGTTTTGCCGTCAACTTCGCACTCTCCCACTTCGTGGTGTTCCGTGCGCGCGGGCCGCGCGGCGACACTGATTGACGATTGCCTGTGCAGTGACCTGGGCTTGACCATGAAGCACGACGACAATTTAACGGCCAAACTTCCGAATTTCGTCACGCATCTTGAATGTGCGATGACCGGCGAACGCTACGAGGCCGACCAGGTGCATAATTTGTCGCGCGCCGGCAAGCCGCTGTTGGCGCGTTACGACCTCGCAGGCGTTCGCAAAGCGCTGACTAAAGAGACGCTTGCAGCGCGGCCGCCCGACCTTTGGCGCTACCGCGAATTGCTGCCGGTTCGCAAAGCTGAGGACATCGTCAGCTTGGGCGAAGTGATGACACCGATTGTGCGAATGCCACGCCTGTCACGAACGCTCGGCGGCGGCGACATCTTGGTGAAGGACGAAGGGCGGCTTCCGACCGGTTCGTTCAAAGCACGCGGTCTGGTGATGGCGGTGTCGATGGCCAAAGCGCTTGGCATCAAGCACATGGCAATGCCAACGAATGGCAATGCTGGCGCGGCGCTTGCCGCCTACGCTTCGCGCGCCGGAATCAAGACCACGATCTTTTGCCCGGAAGATACGCCGGAGGTGAATGTTAGCGAGATCGCGCTGCAAGGCGCGACCGTTTACCGCGTCAACGGTCTGATTGACGATTGTGGGAAGATCGTCGGTGAAGGAAAAGCCAAGGTGGGCTGGTTCGATACCTCGACTCTGAAGGAGCCATATCGAATCGAGGGCAAGAAAACCATGGGCCTGGAGCTCGCCGAACAGCTCGGCTGGCAGGTGCCGGACGCAATCTTTTATCCGACGGGTGGTGGGACAGGGCTGATCGGCATGTGGAAGGCATTTGCCGAGCTGGAAACGATCGGTTTTATTGGCAAAAAGCGTCCGCGCATGATTGCGGTACAGGCTGCCGGTTGCGCGCCAATGGTGAAGGCCTACGAGGCCGGTGAAGAGCATGCGCCGCGTTGGGAAAACGCCCATACCATTGCTTCCGGAATTCGCGTGCCGCAAGCGATTGGCGACTTCCTTATTCTCCGCGCTGTGCGCGAAAGCGGGGGCTTTGCAATCGCGGTGTCTGACGATGCGATCAGCGCTGCACTCGATGAAATGGCGCGCGAAGAGGGGTTTTTGCTGTGCCCGGAAGGCGCCGCCACATATGCGGCTTACAAGCAAAGTCTTGCAGACGGCCGCGTGAAACGAACGGATCAGGTCGTGTTGTTCAATTGCGCGAGCGGACTGAAATATCCGTTGCCGCCAATGCATCGTACGCTCGACCGACACAAGCCAATTGATTTTGCGTCGTTGTGAGCAGATGATTTTTTCCAAGGCGCTTGAAAACGCCGCCGGGAGGATTCAATGAAAAAACTGATCATTGCCGCGCTGGTCGTCGTGGCTGGAGTCGCGACCGGCAGTGCGGAGAACTACCCGTCGCGGCCGATCGCCATCATCGTGCCCTTTGCGGCAGGAGGTCCAACCGACGCATTGGCGCGCATTCTCGGTGATCGCATGCGCCAATCTCTCGGTCAGCCGATCGTGATCGAAGACGTAACCGGCGCCGGCGGTACAATTGGCGTTGGCCGTGCGGCACACGCGGCTCCTGACGGTTACACGCTCAGCATCGGCCATCTTGGAACGCATGTGGTCAACGGTGCCATCTATCCTCTGAACTTCGATTTGGTGAAGGATCTCGAGCCCGTCGCGATGATCGCAAGCAATCCGATGATGATCGTTTCCAAAAACGATATCCCTGCGAAAAACCTGAAGGAATTGATCGCCTGGATCAAAGCACAGGACGGCAAGGTGACAGCAGGGACCGCCGGTGTCGGTTCTGGCGCGCATTTCTCCGGCGTGTATTTCGGGCAGTTGGTCGACGCCAAATTGCAGTTTGTCCCTTATCGTGGCACCGGCCCCGCCTTGCTCGATCTCGTCGCAGGACAAATTGACCTGATTGTCGACCAGGCCTCCAATTCGTTGGCACAGGTAAAGGCTGGCAAAATCCGCGCCTATGCGGTCACCTCTGACAAACGCCTCACGGCGGCTCCAGATATCCCGACCGTAGACGAATCCGGCCTTCCGGGTTTCCACGTCGAGTTATGGTCGGGCATTTGGGTTCCGAAGGGAACGCCGAAAGACGTTGTCGGCAAACTCAACGCTGCGATCGTTGAGGCCCTCGCCGACGCCGCGGTACGCAAGCGCATGGAAGAGGCGGGCCTGGACATTCCGCCCCGCGAAAAGCAGACGCCGGAAGCGCTTGGCGCATATCAACAAGCCGAAGTGAAAAAGTGGTGGCCGATGATCAAAGCCGCCAACATCAAGATCGAGTAGCGAGCACCTAGGCTGTCAGGCCGGCTTCGAGCTTGGCATAAAGCGGGTTGTCGCGCGAAAATACGTAGTCGAGATCGGCCACCGCGACCGCCTCGGCGCCATTTTCGCGCAGGAAGCTCGTGAGTGCATACACCTGATCGGGCGGACAGTGCAGGATCAGCATGCCCGATGAGCTGGGGCCGCCGAACGGCGTCTCGATATTGAATTTCCGCTTGGCATTTTCGACCAGCATATCGGTGCCAGCTGGAAAGCGTGCCCGTACCTCGCGAAACGCTCGGGCGCGCGCCTGCGCCGAGACCCTGTCGAGGATAATGCGGGCAAGATCGCGCTCATTCTTCTCCCAAGCCGCACCACGGGATGCCACGAGGTTCGCTTGCGAACGCAGGATGGTGCCATCCTCGATGACTTTCAGGCCGTTGGCGGCGAGCGTGGCACCGGTCGTCGTGATATCGACGATCATCTCGGCAGTGCCGGCGGCAGGCGCACCTTCGGTCGCACCCGAGCTTTCGACGATGCGATAGTCGATGACGCCATGTGCCGAGAAAAAGTCGCGCGTGAGGTTCATGTATTTCGTTGCCACCCGCATTTTGCGGTCGTGGTGCTGATGAAACCCTGTCGCGACGTCATCGATATCCGCCATGGTGCGGACGTCGATCCAGGCTTGCGGCACGGCCACAACCACGTTGGCGAAGCCGAAGCCGAGACCCTCGATGAGCACGACGCGTTTGTCGGCGTCCGGTATCATCTCGCGAACCAGGTCTTCGCCAGTGACGCCCAGATGTACGGCGCCCGCTGCAAGCTGGCTCGTGATTTCAGACGCCGACAGATAGGCGATCTCGACACCGTCCAGCCCGGTAATGGCGCCGCGATAGTCGCGCGCACCGCGTGGCTTGATCAGCGTTAGCCCGGCGCGCGCGAAAAACGCTTCCGCGTTCTCCTGCAGGCGGCCCTTGGCCGGCACGGCGAGTACCAAAGGCGCAGTCATGGTGCGCCTCCATACACGGCCAGCCGTTCGATCCACACCGCAAAACCAACCGCGGGGATCGGTTCAGCCGAACCAAGCCGCGTGAGCAATTCGTCATAGCGGCCACCTGCAACCAGCGGGTCACCGGTGCGCTTGGGATCGGTGAGTTCAAATACCAGGCCGGTGTAATAGTCGAAGCCACGTCCGAAGGCGGTTGAGAAACGCACGCGTTTCACGTCGACGCCGCGTGCCTCCAAGAACCCTGTGCGGCTTTCGAACTGGTCAAGTGCGGGCGCGAGCGCAGGAGTCATTTTTGTTTCGCTCGCGAGCGTGCGGAGTGCTGCGGCCGCTTCGTCGGGATCGCCTTGAATGGTGAGGAAGCGCTCGATCAGCCCGCGCACATCGCGCGGCAACCTGGCGCTGGCGCCGAGCGCGGATTGTTCAAGGAAGCGATCAGCAATCTCGCCGACCGAGCGGCCGCCGACGGCGTTGATGCCGGCAATCGACAGCAAGTCGGTGACGAGGGCATGCGCAGCCTTCGGGTCGGAGCCCGCAAGGGCTGCCAATACGCCCTGATATTCGGGACGGGCGTTGTTGCCGCCGAGCACGAGCCGGTCGAGGTCCTGCGCAAGATTGGTCTTGCGGTTGAAATCTTTAATAAGACGGCGCTTCCAGGCCGGAGGCAGATCAAGGCCGGCAATGAGACTCGCGAACAAAGCGACGTCGCCGATTTGGATGTCGGGCGTCGCGACGCCATAGTGTGCCGTTGCTTCCAGGCCGAGCGACAGCATCTCGGCATCGGCCGCCGCTTTGTCGGGCCGCCCAAAGGATTCGATACCCGCTTGCAGAAATTCTGCGGGCGCATCGCTGCGGTGGCGGAAGACTGGTCCGAGATAGCAGTAGCCCGTCGGCTTTCCAATGCGCGGCGAGGCGAGATAGTCGCGAGACACGGGAATAGTGAGGTCTGGACGCAGGCAGAATTCATCGCCGTCCGGCGCAGTCGTCAGGTACATCCGCCTGCGGATTTCTTCGCCCGAGAGATCGAGGAATGGCTCCGCGGGCTGCAGCATGGCGGGCGCAACACGGGCGTAACCGGTGCGCTCATAGGATGCGACGAGCGTCTCCGCCCGTGTGTCCTTACTCTGCGTTGGTACGCTCGCGTTCATCCGGGTCTCAAACAACCGAAAATTCTGGGTTTGTGCGGGGGCCATTTAGCACGGCGTTCTTAAGGATTCGACGATCTTTGGCCGCTGGCCTTAACGGCAGGGTCGGTCAAATGTTTGTCGTCGTTAATAAATTTTGTGCTGCCTGTTGCGCGGGCAGCCGACGACGGCCTGGTTTATCGCGCCCTTACCATATGTCGCGGTACGGGTAAGGGAATCTCAATACAACCGGAGTTAATTGTCGCGTGGATGCAAAGCCAATGAGCGGTCCCGTCCCGCGAGCGGTCGTTGAGGCGTTTTACCACGCCCTGTCGATCCGCGACATGGACGCGCTCGCGACCTTTCTCGACGACGATGTGGTCTGGACCATCAGCGGTCCGGTCGACATCCTGCCTTTCTGCGGGCGGCGCGTCGGCAAGGACGTGGTGATGAGGCTGCTGGTGGCGGAAATCCCGTCCTTGTTGTCTGGCCGCCGCTTCGTCACCAAAAAAATGCTTGTCGATGGCGACCAGGCCGCAGTGCTTGGCCGGCTCACCGCGACCAAGCGTGCGGGCGGCCGCGCCATCAGCTACCGCATCGCCCATTTCATCCAGTTCCGAGATGAAAAAGTTATCGACTACGTGTCGATCATCGACAGCTTCGATGCAGTGGAACAAATGCTCGGCTACAGCCTCGACGCATATGACGGTTACCGGGTGAACGGCGACATCGTCACTATGTGACCGACTTGTGACGATCGTCACAGTCATAGCTGCCTTTGACATCATAGGTCATCGTCATCGTTGATCGAAACTGCTGTTACGCGTCGAGCGCCAGGCCGGCCCTAATCGGCAGCTAGCTCTGCGCAGTCACTGTCACTTCCACCGACATGCCGACAAAATCAGCGGAGCTGCCGCGGTAG
>DATFVF010000102.1:0-4440 GCA_035260465.1 Pseudolabrys sp.
GTTCAAGCGTTCAGGGGCGCGCGCATCATTGGAGTCCCGAACGCGCCATGAGCATGTCTTCCATTTTACGTGCTGCGCTGGTGATCGCGCTCGCCAGCACGTTCAGCATTGCTAGCGCCCAAGATGCCGCTAAAGAGCGCGCACAACCCAACGCGTCCGAGCGTCACGAACCGAACAAAGGCGTGCTGCGGCTGCTGCCCGCCGATGCCATTTCCGAACATTCAGCTGATACGCGATCCGGCAAGCTCGCCTATACGGCGACCGCGGGCACGCTCGCTTTTTACGATCAATCCGGCGACCAAAGTGCATTGGTCTTCTACACATCGTATGTCGCGAAAAACGCGCAGCCGAATCGACCGCTGACTTTCGTATTTAACGGTGGGCCGGGTGCGGCTTCAGCATTTTTGCATCTCGGGTTAGTTGGTCCACGTATCCTCGATTTCGGTCCGGACGCTCACGACCCCGCCCGCGCCGTTCTGCGCGATAATCCCGACACATGGCTCGCGTTCACCGACCTTGTATTGATCGACCCGGTCGGCACTGGATGGAGTCGCGCGGCCAAATCGGACGACGCGAAACATTTCTGGAGCGTCCGCAGCGACACGGATGCAATGGCCAAGGCAATCGCGCTTTACGTCGCCAAAAATAATCGCGCCGGTTCGGCAAAATATCTTTTTGGCGAAAGCTACGGCGGTTTCCGGGCCGCCAAGGTCGCGCGCACGCTGCAGGGCGACCAAGGTATCGTTATTTCCGGAATTGTCATGCTGTCGCCGCTCCTGGAAGGTTGGCTTACTTTTGGAGACGACCAGTCCGCGCTACAGGCGGCGTTGCAGCTACCTTCGCTGGCGGCAGCCGACCTTGAACGCAAACACGCCTTCAGCCTCGACGCTCTCGCCACGGCCGAGAAATTTGCAATGACGGACTATCTGGTGACGTTAGCCGGCGCGCGCCCCAAGGGCGAAGCGGCCACCGCGTTTTATGAACGCGTCGCCAAAGTGTCCGGCGTGCCGGTGGACGCGGTGACGCAAGCGCGCGGTTTCGCTGCAAACGCCTACGTGAAGACGTTGCGCGCAGCCGACGGCAAGATCGTCAGCCGTTACGATGCGACCTTCGCTGTTGATGACCCTTTCCCGGAGCGGCGCTCGTCGCGCGCGCCCGATCCAATTCTCGATGCTGTCTCGCGCGCCTACGGCGGCGCCATGACTTCCTACGCGCGCAACGAGCTCGGTTTCCAGACCGAGATGACCTATACGCTGCTCTCTGGTGACGCCACCGGCCATTGGGATTGGCAGGGAGGCCGCCTGCAGGCGAGCACTGAAGACGATTTACGCACGCTGCTCGCCTACGGCCCGTCTTTCCGATTGCTGATCGCGCACGGCTATTCGGACATGATCACGCCTTACGCCATGACGCGTTATATTCTTGATCACATGCCGACGTTCGATCCCCCGGGGCGAGCGCAGCTCAAGCTCTACCGCGGCGGTCACATGCTTTATCTCGATCCGGATTCCCGCAAGGCGTTCACCGCCGATGCCGCGGCGTTCTACCGCGTGTCCGAATAACTGCGTCAGGCCACACGACCACCGTCGAACTCAAGTATGTCGAAGCCGACGTGCCGGTCGACGACGTAAACAAGCCCGTGCTGGTCGAGCATGACGTCGTTGCTTTGCGGGGCTGACCGACCGCCCACGGGCTCGGGAATGAAATAACCGACTTCGCGCGGTGACGATGGATCTGCGACGTCGACAATGCGCAAGCCGGCGCCGAACCACACCGCAAAAACAAGCGTGCCAGCCATTCGTTCGTGGAATTGATGAGCACCAAAGCGCGCACCCGGTGTCCGCGCGAAGGGAGAGTCGAGTTCGCTGACCTCGAATAGCGACAGTGCTTTCACGTTCGCATAGTCGCTGACATCGAAAATCGACATGCCCGCATGCGGCCGGCCGCGGCGCGCTTGCTCCTCGTTGACACTTTGCGCCTGATCCTCTTCGTCGATAGCGATTGCGATACGCCGCCTCCCGAGTTTGGTCGGCATCGGCATGACCGTGTGCGTTGGCTCCGGAAAGGGCGGATGATAATTGTAAGACGCGACCGTTTTTGGCTTTTTCAAATCGGCGATGTCGACGATGCGAAAGCCGCCATGCCAGCAGCTTGCCCACATTTCGTCGCCAAAACGCAGCGCGTGATGCAGGCGGTGGCGCTTGCCGGACCATGAAGGCTTTTCCCCGGCAGCCAGATTTTGTCCTGGCATCCACCATCGCGAGATTTCTTCAGGCTTTCCGGGATTACGCAGATCGTAGATGACAAGGATATTTCCGATGAAGCCGTCCATCTCCGTTGAGATATAGGCGTAACGCTCGTCCATATCGAAGCGGTGCACACCAATGCCGCCGGTCAATTGATGGTGGATGAGCTTTGGCGCAGCAGGATTGCCAACGTCATAGATTCTGAAGCCGCCGTTGCGATAGGGCTGCTTTTCCGCCGCCTCGACTGCAGCGAGATCTGCCTCGGTAATGCTGAGTTTCTGCGCCAGTTCGACGCGGGTTGGTTCGCGGCCAAGCGCCTCGCGCAACTCCCGTCGTACGCCCGGCAATTGCTCGGCACGTCTGCCGACCGGCGTCGGATTGCGCTCGTGGTTCACCACCATCAGACCGCCGGCAAGACGCACTTTGTGGCTGTGCGAGGTGGGATCGTCGAGCGTAACGGCCGCCACCACCCGCGGATTTTTCGGATCCGATATATCGACGATCGACGTGCCGAGGTTTTCCTTGTTCGGGATGTGACCGACATAGGCATAGTTCCCCGCGATGGTGACCTGTCCCGCTCCGGGCAGATCGACATGGCCGATCCGCCGCACATTACGCGCCAGCGCACCGTTCGGTCGCTCTACTGTCATCAGCTATTGGTCCAGTGTGGCACCGGAGGCCTTCACGATTGCCGTCCATTTCGGGATTTCGCTATCAATATAGGCTTGGAATTCCTTCGGCGTATCGCCCACAAGGTCGACTCCGAGCTTACCGAGTGAAGCTTGCACGCCCGGATCGTGCAGCGCCTTGATCGCAGCATCGTGCAACGTCGCGACCACTTGCGGCGGCGTGCCTGCGGGCGCAACGAGTCCATGCCACGTGCTTGCGTCGAAACCTTTAAGTCCTGCCTCATCCATGGTCGGAATGTCAGGCAGGATCTGCGTGCGCTTGAGTGTTGTGACTGCAAGTGCACGCACGCGCCCACCTTCGATATGCCCTACCACCGACGCGGCGGTGGCAAACATCATTTGGTCATGTCCGGCAATAACATCTTGCAGTGCTGGCGCCGCACCTTTGTAAGGTACATGCACGATGTTGATTTTTGCCTCCGACTTGAACAGTTCGCCGGCGAGATGCGCGGCTGCGCCATAGCCGGACGATGCAAAATTGATTTTACCCGGCTGTTTCTGCGCAAGCGCGATCAAATCTTTCAGAGAATGCGCCGGTACCTCCGAATTGACTACGAGAATATTGGCCTGCGTTCCGATCAATGTGATCGGGGTGAAGTCCTTCGCGGGACTGTAATTGAGATGTTTGTACAGGCTCTCATTGGTCGCCAGGATGCTGTTGTTGCCCATCAGCAGCGTGTAACCGTCGGGGGCAGCACGGGCGACGCCCTCTGCCGCGAGGTTGCCGCCTGCGCCAGGACGATTCTCGATCACGAACGGCGCGCCCAGCAATTGCTCCATCTTCTTGCCGACGATACGGGCGAGCACGTCGCTTGGGCCGCCGGGCGGGAACGCCACGACGAGTGTGACCGGCCGGCTTGGGTAATCGGCCGAACGGACGACGGGCACACTGATTGCAAGAAAGACCGCAACCGTGACAAAAAAGTGCGGCCATATCCGAGCTCGTAAGAAAGACATAAAATCTGCTCCACGCTGGTTCCCGCTTGGCGGCACCGAGAATTGTGCCACGTTTGCGCATAAATAGTCGCCAGCAGGCAAAACTGTCGCAATCAGGCCGTCCGAATTGCCATTTCAGGGTCGACGCCTGAACCGTTAAGACGACTGGACTGTATATGCTCGTTGCCCCTCCAGCGGCGGAGCGGGCGCTAATCCGCCGAACTGGCCGGCCAAAAAACTCGGCAAATAAGAAAACGTCTCCCCTCCGAACTGCGCAGGGGAGACGCCAACAATAGTCGCGACGCGGGTTTTTCGGCAGGGCCGAATTACCGACCCAGCAAGTTATAAACCACCTTTCCGTCGACGACCGTCAGCACGGAGTGGAGTTTCCTGATCGACTCATCGGGAACCCGCAACACGTTGAAATAATCGTCGCTCAGCGCCACGACATCGCCGAACTTGCCTTCTTCGATGGAGCCCAGATTAGCCTCCTCCTTCAGGAACCAGCCGTTCGCGACGGTGTAGAGGCGGATAGCTTCTTCACGGGTAATCTGCTGGCCGCCATTGAC
>DATFVF010000103.1:0-17164 GCA_035260465.1 Pseudolabrys sp.
GCGAACACGAGGCCGACCATCACCGCTTTCACGACAATATCCGCCGCCATGAACATGCCCCACGGCGACAAGTCGCGCGGCAACGTAAGTAGCGCGCCGGAAGCCGGCGTCGGGTCTTGCGCCAAGGCAACGGCGGGCAACAGCAGGCAGACGGCGAGCAGGACCGCACCAAGGGTCCGGTGCTGCGCAATGCGTGAAGGATGGCTCATCTCACCACTGTCCATTTTATGGGTCCTTCGGGCAATGTAACATTATAACACATTGGGGTCATCAAGACGGGGGTCACAAAAAATCTTTCAATATCAATGATTTAGACGTGTTCCAATGTATAATTAGAATATTTCGAGAAGCTGTCTTAGTGCGGGGCATTCATTCGGTTTTTGCGGGTGTGTTTGCGCGGCCAGCCGGAAAAAAAGTTTTGCAAACTGCGTGCGCGAGGTCGTTGTAACAAGCGCGACTTGTGTGCGACGAACGCACCCACGTTTTCTCCGAAAAAAGGATACGGCTTGCATGCCCTTCACGATGTCGCAAACTTCCTTGCCGGTCTTCGAGACCGGTCTTCATGCTCTGCTGGCTGTGCTCGACAAAGCAGCGGTCCATATCGCGGCGAAGAAAATCGATCCGCCGGTGCTGGTCGGCTGGCGGCTGGCGCCGGATATGTTCGCCCTCGGTCGTCAGGTACAGGTCGCCTGCGATCAAGCCAAGAATGGCTCGGCGCGGCTCGCCGGCGTTGAGCCGCCGAAATTCGACGACACCGAGGCCACGCTCGACCAGTTCAGGGAACGGATCACAAAAACCGTCGCTTATCTGAAAACGCTCGACACCAAGGCGATTGATTCCTCATCCGAGCGGGAAATCACTTTTCCGCTGGGGCCGAGCAAGGGCCAGATGAAGGGCGCCGACTATCTCAATCATTTCGTACTGCCGAATTTTTATTTTCATCTCACGGCGGCCTACATTGCGGTGCGAAATTTTGGCGTTGAAGTCGGCAAGCGAGACTTCCTCGGCGCGATTCCGCTCAAGCGTATCTGAGCGAAAAAGAACAAGCCCCGGGGACGATCCCCGGGGCCCAAGCTCAAGAGAAACTGTAGCGGACTATTTCAGCCGTTTGGCCGCTTCCTGCGCCAGGCTCAAGTCGACGTGTTTCTTGATATCGATCTTTTTCTTCACGAAGCCAAGGTCCTGCGTCATGTCGACATTGCGCTGGAGAGCCTCCAAGTTTGGCAACAGATTTGGATCGCGATAGGTGTCGGCTTTGGTGAACAACCAGCCAAACCGCTCGGGTGGCACTTTGGTGACGTTAGAGGCGATCTTGGCCGCCTCATCGTGGTTCTTCGGGTCGAGATACCAGCGCGTAATGCGCAGCATGTCTTCCATGAAGTCGACCATGGCAGCCTTGTTTTTATCGATGAACGACTTGCGAGCGGTCCACACGATCATTTGGGTGACGCCGATGGCTTCCCGCTGCTCAAAGAGCACCTTGCCTTCTTCCCTAAGCTTTGGATTGAGCGCGAAGGGCAGCACGGCCGGAACGAGGTCTGCTTTTTTGTCCGACAGAATGGCCGGCATCGTCGGCAGCGGCGCCTCGATCATCGTGTAGTCGCGCTTTTCCTCGAGGCCATGTTTCTTCAGCATGGCGCGCATCGCAACGTCGACAGCGCTGCCGCCGCCGTTTGTTGCAATCACCTTGCCCTTGAGATCCTCGACCTTGTTGATGCCGCTATCTTTGCGAACGTAAAACTGTTGGCTGAAATAACCGGGAACGCCATCCTGGAATTCATCGGCGATGACACGGATGTCATCGAGCCCGGCGTTCTCGATCGCGATGGCGAGCGAGGAATAGGCGAGGTTGGAGACTTCCAATTCATTGTTGGCGATCGCCGTGATCATTTGCGGCGTGCCTTGATAGCGAACAGATTCGAGTGTGTAGGACTTGCCCATGTGGACGGCCAAATCCTTTTTCTCGAGGATGATGGACGCCCAGTTGGCGACAGGCGCTACCCATGACATGCGGATTTTCACGGGTTCAGCGCAATTGGCGGCGCTGAGGCCTAAAAGGTTGAGCGCGCACGCGCCTGCGAGCGCGAATTTCAGAAAGCGCATGGTTGTCCTCCCAGTTTCGCCGGGCTTGCACATTTCATCGGCAAGCTTCTCGTCGCGAACGGTGGAGATTGTCGGAGGTCCAACTGATTTTGGCAAGTCCGAGCGGTGCGGCAAACGCCCGCCATCCGGTACACTCAGGCGGTGCTTGGGGCCTGCGCTTCCTGATGCCAGACCAAAAGGCGGCGGCGGATGACTGCCATGGCCTTGACCAATATGTAGCCAACCACCGCGATTTCCACGATGCCGGCAAATACGCCGGTGGAATTGGCAAAACGCGATGCTGTCATCATCGCGCCACCAAGGCCGTAGCCGCCCATGAGCATCTCGGTCACGACCGCGACAATCAACGAGAGCGGCAGCGCAACCTGTAGGCCGGTCATGATCGTCGGCAATGCCGCCGGAAGGATGATTTGCCAGAGCATTTCGCGTTCGCCTGCGCCCATGTTGCGCGCCGACCAGATCAACTCGCGCTCGACGCCCTTGATGGCGATCACGGTCGCTGCCACGACCGGAAAAATGGCGTCGAATACAATCATTGTAATCTTGGAAATATCGAAAACGCCAAGCCACAGCATCACAACAGGCAAAAAAGCAATCTTCGGCATCGGGAAGCCAACTGAGATGATCGGATCGAAGAACCAGCGCGCCAGTACGTTGCGCGACATTGCCATGCCCAGCACGATGCCGCCAACCGCAGCGATGATGAAACCAACCATGGCGCGATAGAGCGTAACGGTGGTGTTGATTGCGAGGTCGCCCGAGACGGCGTCACTCCAGATGCGCTCCAGCACGTTGCTTAGAGCCGGTAACTGAAATGGGGTAACGATACCGCTGCGCGCCACCACTTCCCACGTTGTGAGCAGGAGCATGACCGAAATCACCCGGGCGCCAGCCCAGAGCGTCGAGCGCAACATGCGCAAAGCCGATGGCGCCGGCGGGACCTGGTCTATTGCCGCCATATCAATATCCGGTTCACGAACACCTGGTAGATGCGGTCGGCCGCGAAGCCGAGGAGTGCGACGCTGAGGACGACAGCGTACATTGCGTCATATGTACCGTTGGCGCCGAGGAAGCCGATCAAATAGCCAAAGCCTTTCTGGGCGACGATGAGTTCAGACGACACCAGCAGGATGAAGGAGAGCGCAAGCGCAGTGCGAACGCCGTTGAGCAATTCCGGCATGGCGCTCGGCAAAACCACGTCCCACAACATACGCAGTCGGCTCGCGCCCATGCTGCGCGCCGACCACACGAGCACTTGTTCGCTCGCTCGCGCGCCGTTGAACGCGCCAATTGTCACCGGCAACATGCAGCCAAGGAAAATCAGCAAGATCTTGGAGCCGTCGCCAAAGCCGAGCCAGATCACGGTCACCGGGATCAGCGCCGATTTCGGAAGCGGGTAGAAGATCTCCACGATTGGCGCGATCAGCACATTGACGGGTTTCCACCAAGCCATGGATATTCCAAGGACGGTGCCAACGACGATCGAAATCGCCAGCCCCGCACCCGCGCGGTAAAGCGACGATGCGCCGTTGGTCACCAGCTCGCCGTCCTTGATCATGTCGATCCAGGCCGCAATCACGTCGGACAACGGCGGGAGCGCTGTGGTCGACACCAATTCAAGCCGCGCCGTCAGCTCCCAGGCAGCGGCGAGCAGAAGAAGCGGCAGATAGCGGATGAACAAAGCTTTCATGCCCGCTTGCCTTGCGCCTTGATCGCTTCATCACGCACCAGGTGCCAGATTTCGTCGACTTTCTCGACAAAGGCCTTGGCTTTCAAGATGTCCGGGTCGTTCTTGTCGAATTTGGTATCGACGATGGTCTTGATACGGCCAGGCCGTGCCGACATCACCGCAACACGGTCGGCGAGATAAACGGCTTCCTGGACGTCATGGGTCACGAAAATCACCGTCTTCGGCGTACGCTGCCAGATACGCAGCAACTCGCTCTGCATCAGTCCGCGTGTCTGCGCGTCGAGTGCGCCGAACGGCTCGTCCATCAGCAGAATATTCGGATCGAAGGCGAGGGTGCGGGCGATCGCGGTGCGCTGCTTCATGCCGCCAGACAGCTGAGAAGGATAACTGTCTTCAAACCCGGAAAGTCCGACGAGTTCGATGAAATCCATGGCGCGCTTTTCGCGCTCATCTTTCGGCATGCCTTGTCGTTCGAGCCCATAAAGAATGTTTCCGCGCACGGTTTTCCATGGAAACAGCGCGAAATGCTGGAAAACGATGCCGCGATCGGGGCCGGGCGCGGTAACTTTTTTGCCGTCGACCAGGATTGCGCCGGTTTCCACCGGCAAGAAGCCGCCGATCAGGTACAGCAACGTCGACTTGCCGCAGCCAGAAGGCCCAAGTAGAGCGACAAACTCTCGATTGGCAACGTTGAGCGAGACTTGGTCGAGCGCCAGCACTTCGCGCCCGTGGGTCGGGCGGTACAGATGGTTCACGCGGTCAATAACGATTTGCGCAGCTGCGGCCATGATCTTGCAAGCGTCCCTAACCCGTGTGATCTGTCAAGCTTCGTCCGCTGGCTCGGTTCGGGCCTTGTCCTATAATGTGGGACATCAGTCAGAGCATTCGAGAGGAAACGTCAGTGCCCAATACGCTTGTCGAAGTCCGCCGCGAGCTTGCGCTCGCCAACCGCATTGTCGCCAACGAGGGCGTGATCGACGCCTTTGGCCACGTCAGCATGCGGCATCCGGATAATCCGGGCCGCTATCTGCTGTCGCGATCGCGCGCGCCAGAGCTGGTGACGTCGGAGGATTTCATTGAATACGATATCGACTCGCAGCCGCTGCGCGATCCCGGAGTCGGCCAATATTCCGAACGTGTCATCCATGGCGAAATTTACAAGGCGCGTCCGGAAGTAAATTCTGTGTGCCACCACCATTGCCCGGCGTTCATGCCGCTGCTCGCGACCGGCACAGACTACATGCCGATCTTTCATCTCGGTGCGGTGGGTGGCATCCGGCCGCCGTTCTGGGATCAACGCGACGAATTCGGCGACACCAACATGCTGGTGATCAAGCCGGAGGAGGGAGCCTCGCTTGCGCGTGCTCTCGGCAAGCATTGGATGGTGCTGATGATGCGTCACGGCGTCACCGTCGCGGGGACGAGCGTGCGCGATTGCGTGTTCCGATCGGTCTTTTCGGCGCGCAACGCCGAGTATCAGGTCCGTGCAATGGCCATTGGTTCGAATATTGCGGCGCTTTCGCCTGGCGAAACGCAGTTGGCCGGACAGATCAGTGCGAAGACGACGGGCCTCACACGCTCGTGGGAATACTGGTCAATGCGCGTGGCCAACAAAGCTGGGGGTCTGGCGTCCGCGACCAAAGGGGCTAAATCGGCTGGTGCAAAAGCCAGGCCGGCACGCGCCAAAGCCAAACCGAAACGGGCTGCGAAGCGGCGGCGACGCTGACAAATTAGGCTTTCCCGTGGGCCGCCCCCGGTGTTGAATGCTGGCCACCTTGGGAGCGATAAACAAAATAAATCGTGGAGGGAGGAATCGCATGAAGACCGTCAAGAACATTGTCGGCGCACTCGGCCTCGTTTTGCCGCTCGCGCTGTGTGTTGGCTCTGCATCGGCCGAAGACACCCTTAAGGTCGTCATTGGGCAAATCAACAACTGGGAAAACCAGGCCCCGACGCTCGGCCAAGACGCCGGCATTTTCAAAAAGCACGGCATCGTCCTGGAAAACACCGGCACGCAGGGTGCCGGTGAAACCATCCAAGCGGTGATTTCGGGCAGCGCCGATATTGGAGCGGGCGTAGGTGCAGCCGGCGTGATGCGCGCTTTTTCGAAAGGCGCGCCGGTGCGCATCCTGGCGCCGGCCTTTACGGGCACCGGTGATCTCTTCTGGTACGTGAAAGCGGATTCCAAAATCCAGAGCCTGAAGGATACGACACCGGAGACCACCATCGCGTACTCGACCAACGGCTCGAGCTCGAACAACATTGTGGTCGCCTTTGTCAGTGAGCTTGGTGCGAAGGCGAAACCGACGGCTACCGGCGGTCCGGCCGCAACGTTGACTGCAGTGATGTCCGGTCAAGTCGATATCGGCTGGGCAGCGCCGCCGTTCGGATTGCAGGAGATTAAGCAGGGTAAAATCCGCATCATCGCGAAGGGTAGCGACGTACCATCGCTTCGGGGACAGACGGTGCGCACACTGATCGTCAATGCCAATTCGCTCAAAACGAAGCGGGACGCGATCCTGCGTTTCATGGACGCTTACCGCGAGTCCGTGGATTGGATGTACTCCGATCCGAAAGCCGTCGAAATGTATTCGGCCAAGATCCATCAACCAGTCGAATTGCTCAAAGAGTCGATGGATAAATTCCAGCCGAAGGAGACACTGCAGACCGATAAATTTGCAGATCTCGACGGTGCTATTCGCGATGCAGTGACTTTGAAGTTCTTGGACGCGCCTTTAACCAAAGAGCAGATCGCGGAATTGTTGCAGATTCCGCCGCGAAAAAAATAGAACCGCGTTCGACCTGAACACAAAGCAAACGGGCCGCTGCATTACAGCGGCCCGTGTCTTTGCGTCAATCTCGTTTGAAGTGGCTTACATCTTTTTCTTCGAAGCTTTTTTCTTGCCGCCGCCGGCCTTCGCGGCTTTGCATGCGCCGGGTGTAGCAGATGTGGCGCCATCCTTCTTCGCGAAGCATGAGTTCGCATAAGTAAATGTCATCCCGCCTTTGGTCGCGCAAACGGGTGCCGATTCCATTCCCGTGCACAACGATAGCACCGGCGCCGGCGGCGGCGGTGCAGCCGCAGCCTTTTTCTTCTTAGCGGCTTCGCTGGGCACAGCCGAGCCGATCACGAATGCGACGGCTGCCGCTGCAACGAACGTAGTGTAGGCAAGGTTTTTGATCTTCATGTCATTCCTCCCAACAATGAGACAAAACATAGTAGGAGGTAACAGGCTGCGATGACAAGAATTTTACCGTTTTGCGGACGCTGCCAATCTGAACGTGCGTTCATGTGGCCAGCACTTCACTACCTGTCCTTTGCAGCGGCGCTGATGGCGTCAAGCATCGCAGCTCGCCCGGATGTCAGTGTTTCACGCACTGTTTGCTGCTTCCCGATGACGCCCATTTCGCGCTGGCGTTTGACCGTCGACTCGACCATGAGCGGATCGAGGCCCAATTCGCGCAGTGTCGCCGCCGATTCTTCCATTTCGGCCGCTCGGCGCTCACCATGGCTTGCCATCCGTTCCAGGTTGTAGTCGGCGATCGTGCGCCAATCGAGCGTTGGATAGTTGTTTTTGAGCGACGCCGTTACTTCCTCCAGTACGCCGGCGCGGGCGGCTGCCAGGAAGCATTCGAGCGTCAGGGCTTCGATGCCTTTGATCATCACGCTGCGGATCATTTTGATGGCCGCGGCGGCTCCGGTTTCGGCGCTGACGACGGTGAGCTGCATTTCCAATTCACGCAGCAGGGGCGATACCTTCTCTGCGTGCGGGCCGGCGATTAGCAGCGGTGTTCGGTGGCGCGCAGGGTGGATCGGCGCGATGACGGCAATATCGACATAGCGGACGTGATCGCCGAGCAGCTTGGCGGTCTCCTGCTTGCGGCCCGGAGATACCGAGTTGATGTCGAGATAGTAGGGGCTGCCGCTGATGTATGGCGCAACCGAGCGCGCGGCATCAACGCTGGATGCGGCTGTCACTGCCGAAAAGATCATGTCTGTGTCGCGGACGGCATCGGCGGCTGATGTGGCTGGTCGAATCCCAATCGCGTCGCCCGCGGCCTTCAATCGCGCGCCCGCAGCTTCTGGAAACAAGATGTCCCATGCTGTGATCTGTTCGATGCCGACATCGCGCAAGCCGGAGGCGATCGCCTGCCCGGCTTCACCAAAGCCGATGAACGATATGCGCGGGGTGTTGCGGCGGTTCATAGGCGACTCGTAATCAGGAATCTGGAACGCCGGGGACGGGTGGCGTTCCCTTGGTGTGGAATGATTTGATTGTCTGTAATCCCCAGGCCTGTCCTTTCTTGCGTTCCGCTTCGGTCCAGGTGATGGGCTTCCAGTCCGGAGCCAGCACGAGCCGTGCGCCGGCGCAGGAGACTTCGACGCGGTTACCGCCGGGTTCGTACACGTACAGAAAAAATGTTTGTTGGATTGCGTGCTTGTGCGGGCCGGTCTCTATATAGATGCCGTTCTCCAGAAAAATATCGGCAGCGCGCAGCACATCTTCACGTGCGTCGAGCGCGAAGGTGACGTGGTGCAGACGTCCCTTGGTTCCGGTATGGTCGCGCGTGTAGGCGAAATCGTAACTCTTGTTTGTCGCGGTCATCCACATGCCGGCCTCCGTGCCATCGTCGAGCACGATCTGTTCGGTCAACATGAAGCCGAGATAGTTCTGAAAAAACTCGCGATTGGCTTTGATGTCGGTAGCCAGGCCATTGAAATGGTCGATCCGACGCACATTAATGCCACGCGCAGGAAACTTCTGGGCCTGGTTTTTGAGGGCGGGTTTTAGGTCCGGAGGCGGCTGGTACCATTCGGTGTCATAGTAGATCTCGAATTTGTGTCCATCCGGATCCTTGAACACGAACGTCTTGCCGTGGCCGAGATCCCCGTCGCTCCAGCCGACATCGAAGCCCGAACCTTTTAACGCAGCCGCACGGCGCTCCAGAGCCTGCGGCGAACGGGTACGGAAGGCGGCGTGGCCAAGTCCCGAGGTCTTCGACGCCGTGAGCTTAAGCGAATAGCGCTCGTAATCATCCCAGCCGCGGAGGAAGACGCTGTCGCCTTTCTCGCCGCTCTGGGTCATCCCCATCACATCGATAAAGAACTTGCGGCTCTCCTCGAATTTGGGCGTCAAAAGTTCGACATGGCCAAGATGAGCAATGTCGTGAATGGGTTCGGTTGCCATGGGTTCCGGTCTTTTTTCTCGCTTTGATCAATTTTGCCGAAGCACGCGCGCAAATGCCAGCACCAGGTTATTGGCTGGCATTGCCATAATATCGGTCAGTGATAGTTCAGCTTGGTCCGCGAGCGCCCGCAGATCACGGATGTCGCGTACTCCCCATTCCTGATTTTCCGCTCGTAAAGTAGCGTCGAATACGGCGTTGCTTGGCGCCGTGTGAGCACCGTTATGCATGAATGGCCCGTACAGGAACAAGCGGCCGTCCGCGCGCAACAACCGTCCAGCGCCATAAAAGAGATTCTGCGACACGCGCCAAGGTGAGATGTGCAACACGTTGATGCAGAGTATGGCTGCGAGGTCATGGCCGGCGTTTTCGCCTTTCTGCCAATTCCAGTCGGAAACGGAGAGATCAATGCGTTGCGGCGGGCGTATATTGGGAAGCTTTTCGTGCTCCCGCCAGGCGGCGATGCTGTCGAGGTGCGACGGAAAAATGTCGCTTGGCCACCAAACCAGCTGCGGGGCGCGGCGCGCGAACGTGACCGCATGCTGTCCGGTACCGCTACCGAGCTCCAGCACGTCTCCCTTCTGCGTGCCCAAAAATGGCGCAATCGCCGACCAGATAGCGTCATGGTTGCGATGAAATGCGGGTGCATCCAGCCGCCCGTCCGGCGCAGGCGGTGTTCCAGTTTTTGCAAAGTCGACAACGAATTTAACCATGGCTGTAGCCGGATGCATTGCGTGGCGCACTAAGGCATGCCGCAATGTCAGGGTCAAAGGTACGCCTCAGCTTGGCCGCAGCGGATGGACGACATGACTGACTTCGTTGTTTTTAGGGGTGTGATCAGGCAAAATAGGCGTTTCAGCGGGTAGCCTGTGGTCCATGTTTCGTCGTGCGACGCGCCGGATGGCCCTAGAAAAAGAAATCTGGGAGGATGAAATGCGTAACCTTTATTCGACTTTTGCTGTGCTCGTCGCGGCAGCGATGATGTTGCCATCAGCGGCCAGTGCGCAGCAGAAGGTAGTCATCGGCATTCCGACGTCGCCGCCTAACATCGTCCATATGCCTACGATCGTCGCCAAAGAACTTGGCCTCTACAAGAAAGCCGGCCTCGACGTGGACATCGTGTCGCTTGGCGATGGCGTCAAAGTTTATCGCGCACTGCTGGCAGGTAACATCGACTTCGGTCTCACTCCGGGCGCTCCGACCATCATCGGCCGGTCCAACGGTGCCGAGGTCAAGGCCATTTCCGCCAACTTGCCGAAGTTCGAAGCCTCAATGGTGGTGCGCGCCGAAATCAAAACGATGGAAGATCTGAAAGGCAAGCGCATCGGCATCCAGGAGCCGGGCGGATTTGCCGATATCCTGAGCCGTGCCGTGCTGCGCGCGGCCAAGATCGACCCTAAAGAAGTCAACTTCGTCAGCATCGCGAGCGAAGACGTGCCGGCGTTGGTCGCCAATCAGGTCGATACAGCGATTCTGCACGTCGAGCAGGAAATGCTCGCGAAGAGCAAGGTGCCGGATCTGCACGCGATCGGGCGCATGTGGGAGCTCCAGCCAAAGACGCTCTATACTTTCTTGTCAGCGACCGAAAAGACCATCAAGGACAAGCCCGAGGTTGTGCAGGCGGTCGTTACCGCGAATATCGAGGCGACCCGGATCATGTACACCGACAAGGCCAAAATTTTGCCGATCCTGGTAAAGCAGACTGGCTATCCGGAGAAAATCCTGTCTGAAAGTTTTGACTTCTTGGTCAAGGAATGCATTTGGGACGCCAATAGCGGGCTAAGCCCGGAGCGCGTGAACTTCACCGCCGACCTGATGACCAAAGTGGGCAATATCAAAGAGGGCAAGACGCCCAAATACGAAGAGATCGTCGACACGACTTTTGCGAAAAAGGCGATCGAGCAGGTGGGCGAGTGGAAAGGCCCGGTCTGTCCGACCGCAGCGTTCTGAGGCTTTAACGGGATAATCGATGGGCGCCGCCTTATCAGTGGCGCCCGTCGCACTAAAGAGCCGACAAAAGGCACCAAGGAAAAATTGCGATGAGCATTGCCAATCAAGTTCATGGCGGATCTCTCGCCGACGGGACGCCGGCCGCAACGACGATCAAATCGTCATGGTGGGAACGTCCTGCCCTTTTTCGCTATGGCTTTGTCGTGCTGATCCTCATCGTCTGGCAGATCGTTGGCCCCTTCATCAATCCGATTTTCTTTACATACCCGACGAAGATCGCGGCTGCTTTTTATACGACGACTGTGTCTGGTGAGTTGCCGTACTTTCTCGGGCAGAGCCTGGAAGTCATGGTCTACGGCCTGACCATTGCGCTCATTGTCGGCATCCCGCTTGGCATCGCGATGGCGCGCATCCGCTGGCTCGATTGGGCGCTCGATCTACCGATCAACGCGCTGTACGCAACTCCATTGGTCGCAGTGGTTCCCTTGCTTGTGCTGTGGTTTGGGATCTACTTGAAGGCGAAAATCATCGTGGTGTTTTTGTTCGCGGTATTTCCTGTCCTCATCAACACCTATCAGGGTGTCCGCGAATGCGACAAAAACATGCTGGAAGTGGCGCACTCGTTCCGCTCGAGCGAATGGCGGGTGTGGCAGGACGTGCTGCTGCCTTTCGCGGTGCCCTACATCATCGCTGGCATCCGGCTTGCCATCGGCCGTGGGCTGATCGGCATGATTATCGCTGAATTCTACACCACGATTTCCGGCCTCGGATTCATGATCACGCGCTACGCCAACGTGTTCGAGATGGATAAGACATTTGTCCCGGTGATTGTGCTGATGGTGCTCGGCGTCTCTTTGACTTCGTTGTTAAAGTGGGTCGGACGCCGCATTGCGCCATGGAGCAACGCCAACCGTTAGTCTCTTACCCCCCATTGAATTTGTCATTTGGGGGCGCGAAACTTCGTCCGCCGTCTATTGTGTATATCTGCGAGGACGTCCGCTATGATCATCGGCCTGTCGCTCCAAACTTTCACAATCATTCATGTCATCATTAGCCTGCTGGCAATCGCGAGCGGCATCGTGGTGCTGATTGGAATGCTCGGTTCGCGCCCGATGCGAGGCTGGACCGCCTTTTTTCTAGTCACAACCATCCTTACCAGCGTCACCGGCTTTCTGTTTCCGATTCATGGCTTTACCCCCGGCCTCGGCACCGGCATTGTATCTAGCTTTCTGTTGGCGTTTGCGCTCTACGCGCTTTACGGCAAACATCTCGGCGGGGCGTGGCGCTGGATCTATGTCGCCTGCGCTGTGAGCGCACTGTATCTCAATATACTGGTGCTGATCGTTCAGTCATTCCAAAAACTGCCAAAACTGCAGGTATTGGCACCCACACAATCCGAGCCGCCGTTTTTGATCGCCCAGACTGTGGCGCTCACCATATTCTTGATCGTCGGTGTTGCCGCCGCATTAAAATTCCGACCGGCCCCATCCAACCCGACATTCTGAAACAGCAATTTGCGTCGCGACTGGCAAAAAGAAGAAGCCGCCGTTGGCGGCGGCTTCATGCAATTCGAACGATGCGTAAAACTACTTGAGCTGCGTAGAAATGCTGTCGAACTTGCCATTGAGGGTCGTGCCGATCGCATTCACGGTGGCAATAATCACAACCGAAATGCCAGCGGCGATCAGGCCGTATTCGATCGCGGTGGCGCCCGACTCATTCTTCAAAAACCCAACAACCTTAGACATTAGACATCCTCCATGTGGCTGAAACACGAGACGTCAGACATCATCCAGATGGCTGATGGCATGACCGTACCTGTGGCCTGTTAAAAAGAAATTTCGGTGGAGGCGATAGAATTACTTCAATACTTACGAAAATTCGCGCGACGTATCAGGCATGCCGACGGCTACCGGTTTCACGAAGGCTGAATTTTCGGCGGAATCTGAGCCGTTCGAACGATGTTACGCAACGACGAGACAATATCTTCAGTTGGCAGGCCTCATTGCATTAACGGGCTATTATCCAAACCGCTAAGAGTTCCAACACTGCCGCCAGGCGAAACCGGCCCCGTTCTGGGACTGGCCATCTGGTGGAATGTCCGGGGTGCGGGCGCTCGTCTTGGACCGGCTGCGACCGAGATGCCGTCAGAAGTCCGGAAAAAAGAGCAACCGCCATTGCCGGCGGCTGCAACCTGTTCAACGCGTTCTCATAGCGAGACATTTTCGCAGCGAGTCTTCCTCGGTTAATTCGAGAGGAAGTTGAACATGGAATTGAGATTGGTGCCGATCGCGTTGGCGGTCGCCATGATGACAACTCCAACGCCGGCAGCGACGAGGCCGTACTCGATCGCGGTGGTGCCGGACTCGCTTCTCAAAAACGCAAACACTTTGAACATCCGCGTACTCCCTGTGGCTGGAAACAAAGCCACACTACCGATGCGCTCTTAAAAGCATCTTCGAGTGCGCGTACCAAATTTCAAAAAATTAGGCCCGCTTGACGACAACTGCATGTCGTCTCAGGTGCCGCTTAAAGACAACTGTGTGTCGTCAGCAGTACGAGCGAGTTGCAGCCGTCGCGAACGTAGCGCTTGCATTATATACTGCGGCTGATTTGACTCTTTCGCACAGTCGATGCGCGAGATGCGTATCCGCCGATCAGGCGTCCTCTGAACGGTCGACATAAATCAAACCTGCTTTCGCGAGCGGTTCGCGCATCTTGTACATGTCGAGACTGAGCGTCCCGGCTTCGAGTTGTTTGCGCTTTCCGTCCTCGTCGTCTTTACGTTTCTGCGCTTTCTGCGCCGTCTCGACCGCGCGCGCCTTCGGGATCACCACGACACCATCGTCGTCCGCCACCACGACATCGCCAGGTTCGACATTCACACCCGCACAGACCACCGGGACGTTGACCGCACCGAGCGTCGCCTTCACGGTGCCCTTTGCCGATATCGCCTTCGACCACACCGGGAATCGCATATCGGAAATAGGACGTACGTCCCGACAGCCAGCGTCGATCACAAGCCCGCATACGCCGCGCGCGCGCAGGGCCGTCGCCAGTAATTCGCCGAACATGCCATCGGTATTGTCGGCCGTGCATCCGACCACCAGAAAATCGCCCTTCTGGCACTGCTCGACGGCAACGTGGATCATCCAGTTGTCTCCCGGCTGCGCCAGTACGGTCACGGCGGGTCCGGCAACCTGTGCGCCAGCCCAGATCGGCCGCATATAGGGCTTCATGAGGCCCGAGCGCCCGAGCGCCTCGTGCGCAGTTGAGACACCGACTCCGGCGAGCGTGCCAATGGCATTGCTGTCGGCGCGTTTGATGTTGCGGACGACGACGGGCTTCATTTCAGAATCTCCTCTACGGTCGGGAATAGCCGTTGATACGCCTCGCCATAGGTCATCGGCACTCCGGTGTTGCGGCTGCCTTGAATGCCCCGATTGAGCGCGACCCGCTCATAATAGGACCATAGGTGCTTTTGCGCGGCGAGAATCTGGAAGGCTTGGTATTTCTGCTCCCACACCTCGTCGATTTTTAAAATGAGATTGGGCTTGTAGTTGCACATTTCGGGCTGGTGAGGCTCGAACAGGAACACTGGCGGGGCCGAATATTGATATTTGGCGCCCGGCTTATGGCCCATGGCCTGGGCCACGACGCGCGTTTCCTGGGCGAAATGAGCCGCGTTCGGATGGTCGAAATTGTACGGGTCCTCAAGTGCGTGGGTGAGCACGAAGGACGGATTGAGCTCGCGGTAAATGTCGACCATACGATCGAAATGCGATTCATTGAGCTTGAGCGGGTAGTCCCCGCAATCGAAAAATTCGATTTCAGCCCCGAGCAGCTTGGCCGCGCGTTCGGCCTCGTCCTTGCGGCCGGCCTTGACCTTTTCCAGCGTCGCGCCGGCTTCTTTCCAGGCGAACTGGCTCTCGCCACGCTCGCCATATGACAGGCAAGCGATTTTGACCCGATAACCGCGCTTGGCGTGCAGCGCAATGGCGCCACCCGCGCGCCAGACGAAATCTCCGGGATGGGCGGTTATGACGAGCCCGGTCTTCTGGTCCGGCATCGCGCAACTCCTTTTTCGTGCCGGATTGTTAAACTAGGTTGAGCACTGGGCGGTCAAGCTGTGGGAAGGCCGTACAAAAGGAGCAGGCGAACGATGAAAAAGACCTACACCGGAGGCTGCCAGTGCGGAAATGTCCGCTACGAAGCCCAAGCCGACATCGGCGAAGTTATCACCTGCAATTGCTCGCGTTGCCGCAAACTTGGTCCGCTGCTATCCGCCGTCGTGAAATCCGATTTTAAGTTGCTTTCCGACGAAAAGGACATGACGGACTACCAATTCAATAACCGCACGATCCATCACCCGTTTTGCAAGACTTGCGGCATCGAATCCTACGCCTATGGCAAAGGGCCGGGCGGCAAGGAGATGGTGATGCTTAACGTGCGCTGCCTCGAGGGAGTCGATGCGGAGCAGTTCAAGGTGAAAAAATTCGACGGCGCCAGTCTCTAGCGGAAAGACGGCTGCCCAAAAGCCATAACGGGCGGACCGTCGCCCACCCGTTACAAGCTCTCGGATCCATATCCAGCGCAAGCGTGAGCTCGGCTGGTACCAGTTACTGAGAGCCAGGACCGGCAACCATGGACCACAAGTACTGCAAGCAGCACCCACGTCCCATGCCCGTTCGGCCATGGCGGCCATCCGTGTCCGGCAGAGCCGAAGATGGGTGACCTGCGGGAAAGCCTACCCCCATTGCGCGCGGAGGCAACCCCGTCCGGAATGCTGTTGATAATTCTGAGGATGAAATACGGCGGTCATCTTTTGAAAAAATTCCTAACAAAGCGCATGGCGCGCGACCGTGACGCACCGTGCAAAATATGCCGGCAAAGGTTATGCATTGACGCGCGTCTGTTTGCTCGAGTGATCGGGATCGCAGCATGAAAACAATCTCCGCCCGTGAACGACTTGAAGCCGCGTTTGGCCGCATTGACGATCCGAAAGGTGAGGGCGCTCGTGCTTGCCTGACAATTTATCGCGAGCAAGCGAAAGCAGCCGCTGATGCCGCCGACGCGCGCACCAGTGCCGGAATTTCGCTTGGGCCGCTCGACGGCACGATCATGACCATCAAGGATCTATTCGACGTTGCCGGTGAGGTGACACGCGCAGGCTCCAAAGCGCTTGCCGAGGAAGCCAAACCTGCGGCAACCGACGCGCCGGTGGTACGGCGCTTGCGTGCCGGTGGCGCCGTGATCGCGGCCAAAACCAATATGAGTGAGTTCGCCTATTCAGGCGTGGGGGCCAATCCGCACTTCGGCACGCCTGGCAACCCGGCCGACCGCAAGCGTGCGCCCGGCGGCTCGTCCTCAGGCGCGGCAGTCGCCGCTGCCGATGGCATGTGCGAGATTGCGATCGGCACCGATACAGGCGGCTCGTGCCGCATTCCTGGCGCGCTCTGCGGGATCGTCGGATACAAGCCAAGTCGCCAGCGCACTCCAACGGATGGCGCTTTCCCGCTCTCATATAGTATCGACTCGATTGGCCCGATTGCGCGTTCGGTCGAGGCCTGCGCTAAAGCCGACGCGGTGATGGCCGGCGAAACATTTGTACCGCTCGAGCCCACTTCCCTTGCCGGACTGCGCATTGGCATCGTGCAGGGCGCGCCCCTCGAGAATCTGGACGAAACCGTCGGTAAGCGCTTTCCGGATGCAATCAGCCGTCTGCGCAAAGCCGGCACCCACATGTCCGACGAGACATTGTCGCTGCTCGGCGACATGGCGCAGGTCAACAGCAAAGGCGGCGTGCAGCCGGCGGAAGCTTTCACTGTGCATCGCGATCTATTGTCGCGGCGGGCCGACGCCATCGACCCGAATGTGCGTGTGCGTCTCGAGCGTGCGCGCAATATCACTGCAGCGGACTACATCGATATGGTCCGGCAGCGTGCGCGCCTCATTCGGTTGATGGACGAACGGCTCGCCGACCTCGACGTGCTCGCCTTGCCGACAACGCCAATCGTGGCGCCAACAATGCAGGAAGTGGCGTCAGCGGACGATTTCGCGCGCAAGAACGCTATGCTGTTGCGCAACACGGTGATCGTGAACTTTTTCGATCTCTGTGCCATCGCGCTGCCGTTGCCTCGGGAGGGCGGCTTGCCGACGTCGCTGATGTTGGTGGCACGCAACGGGCAGGATCATAGGCTGTTCCGAATTGCTGCGGCGGTTGAACGGCTGTTT
>DATFVF010000104.1:0-13699 GCA_035260465.1 Pseudolabrys sp.
GCAGCATCGTGGTGATGGTGCCGGTGGTGACGTCGCGCAGAATTTCGGTGGCAGAACTCATGGTTGGCCTCACGCAGCTTTCAGGCCGAGCCGTTCGTCACGGCGGCGTAGATACGCAACAAAAGGCACTGCGAGCAGCACCATCCAAAGTTTGCCGATGACCTGGCCAGGAAGGAATTCGAGCGACCCAAACGCGAGCCACAGAAACACAATCGAATCGACAACCAGACCGACGATGCTGGAAGCGATGACCGCCGCCACCAACCGGCGGCGCGCCAATGGTGTGTACACCGCAAAGTCGGCGAGTTCCGACAGCAGGAACGCCACCGCCGACGCCAGCACCAACGAAGGTGGAGCAAGCCCGGCCGAAATTGCGGCTCCAGCGACGATTGCAGCCAATCCGAACTCGACGCCCAGCCGGCGCTGGACCAGATCGCGCAACACAAGAGCGGCCCCGACCAAGAGCACGCCGGATGGCGCCATAACTCCAGGCGCAACCGGAACCAGGCACGGCCCGCTCGGAACGCACGTCGTTCCCGCATGCCCGATCATCCAGTTGGCCGCGGGGATTGTCAGGCAGAAGAGCACAAGAAAAATGCTGCCCTCAACATTTCTCCGTTTTTCATTATCGATCATGATTTCCTTCGCCCGATGAATTCGGCATAGCCCTTCGCACGTAACTGGCAGGCCGGGCACTCGCCACATCCATAGCCCCAGTCGTGGCGTTTCGTGCGGTCGCCCAAGTAACAGCTATGGCTGTCCTCGATCACGAGATCAAGAAAAGCTTTGCCGCCGATCTGCTCGGCCATGGCGAATGTATCGGCCTTGTCGACCCACATCAGCGGCGTGTGGATGGTGACGCGCTTGTCGAGCCCGAGCGTTAGCGCGACCTGCATCGCCTTAATGGTGTCGTCGCGGCAGTCCGGATATCCCGAATAATCGGTCTCGCACATGCCGGCCACGAGGTGGCGGGCCCCGCGCCGATAGGCCAGTGCGCCGGCGAAACAGAAAAAGACCAGATTTCGTCCGGGAACAAACGTGGTCGGCAAGCCGCTGTCGGCGATCTCGATGGCGGTTTCGCGCGTGAGCGCCGTATCGGAAATCGCGGCAAGGGCATCGAGCTTGACCACATGGTCTTCGCCAAGGCGCGCTTTCCAGTCTGCGCGCAGATGTCCCATATGCGCACGAAGTCGCGCGCGCACCGCGAGCTCAACCGCGTGCCGCTGGCCGTAGTCGAAACCGATCGTCTCGACGCGCGCGAAGCGCTCGAGCGCCCAAGCGAGGCAGACAGTTGAATCTTGTCCGCCGGAAAAGAGAACGAGAGCTGTATCAGTGCGAAGGGTCACAGGTACCTTGTAGCCTCAATCCCACTTCGGTGACCACGTCCAATCGACGATACGATTGCCCCGGCGGGAAAGGCCAGCAATTTCCCGCATCTCGGCATCGCTTAATTCGAAATCGAACAAAGCAATATTCTCTTCCAGCCGCTCTATCTTGCTGGTTCGTGGGATCACCACAATGCCCTGTTGAACCAGCCACCTCAGGCAAACCTGCGCTGCGGTTCTACCTCGGGCCTTGCCAACCTTTTCCAGCACCTTGTCGCCAATGGCGCTGCCGCGCGCGATTGGACTGTAGGCCACGACCGCCATTCCGTGTTTCCGACAAGCGGCAACGACCTTGTCCTGGTTGAGAAAGGGATGACACTCAATTTGATTGCAGACCAATAGCTCGCTTGAAATCTTGTTGGCCTCATCGAGCAGCGCCACCGTAAAATTCGAAACACCGATCTGCCGCGTGTAGCCCTCGCGTTTCATCTTGGCCATAGCGCCGAGCGTCTCGGCAAGTGGCACGCGCGGATTCGGCCAATGGATCAAAAGAAGATCGATGACATCGAGTTGCAGCCGCGCCAGGCTTTCCTTCACCGAACGTTCGAGATCGTGTGGTGCCAGCAGCGTCGGCTGCACTTTGGTGGTGACCATGACCTCTGCGCGCTTGCCCGAGGCGCGGACGCCCTCACCGACCTCGCGCTCATTGTCATACATTTGAGCGGTGTCGATGTGGCGGTAGCCAAGGCGGATTGCCCGCTCGGTCAGCCGCGCGCATTCACGCCCGCGCAGCGCCCAAGTGCCGAGCCCGACAACAGGAATTCTGAAGCCCTTGGCTTCGACCGCGCGCATCTCAAGCCTTCATTTTCTCTCGGCGACGTCATTCGCAAAGCCGCGCAAGTACAGCGCCTGCAGGCCCGTCGCACGGCTGACACACGCGGCGATCATCGGGTTGGCCATCGTTCCCTGGAAATAATCGTAGAGAAAGCCGCAAGTCTTGTCGCGCGATGCAATCCAGGCGCGCTGCATCTCGCGCAACTTGACCACCTGCTCAGCGTCGAGCGCCTCGCGCAAGCGCTGATAGGATTTGTTGAGGATGTCGTCCCATACCGCCTGCTCCCTGTAATAGCAGGCGCTCACCTCCGATGCAGGCATCGAAAGTTCGTTCTTCGCGCACGGCTCGGAAATCAGTCCAATGCACTGTTCCCACGCCCAGTTATGTCCGGTCTTGGCCTTCATGCAATTTTCGACCGCCGCGGAATCCTTTGGGCTCGGCTTGTCTTGCGCCAGCGCGGGGATTGCGCTCAACGAAACGAGTGCGGCGATGACGAGACGTATCACGGCGTATCCCATTTCGGCGCGTGCGGCGGATTCACCACGCGCATATTCGTTGCATTGAGCTTTTTGAGTTCCGCCATTTCGGCGTCCGACAACTTGAAATCGAACACATCGAGGTTCTGCTTCAGGTGTTCGGGCGTGGCAGTCCGCGGAATTGAGCAGACGCCCATCTGCACGAGATAGCGTAGCGAAATCTGCGCTGCGGTTTTTCCGTGCGCCTTGCCGATGCGCTCAAAAACGTCGGCGCCCGGGACTTTGCCGCGCGCGATTGGACAATAGGCGACGACTGCCATGCCGTGTTTCTTGCAGCTGGCAAGAACCTTGTCCTGATTGAGGAAGGGATGCATCTCGATCTGATTACAGACGAGCGGCTCGGATGTTACTGCCCAGGCTTCGTCCAACATGGTGCTCGTGAAATTGGCGACGCCGATATGTTTGGTCTTGCCTTCTTTCTTTGCCTTGCACAACGCACCGACTGAAAGCTTGAATGGCACATCCGGGTTGTTCCAATGGATCAACAAGAGATCCACGAAAGGCAATTTGAGATTAGCAAGGCTTTGTTCTAGCACTTTGGCGAAAGCGTCCGGCATCAAGTCGCCCTGCCGCACTTTGGTGCAAACGAATACGTCCTCTCGCTTGATCCCCGACTGACGCGAGCCTTCGCCGTTCTCTTTTTCGTTGCCGTAAAAGGCAGCCGTATCGAGATGGCGGTAACCGATCTGCAATGCGGTTTTGACCGCCTGTACGCAGACGTCATCCTTGAGTGTCATGGTGCCAAGACCAATGGTCGGAATGCGGGCGCCATGAGCTTCAACAACTTGCATTACGGTCTCCTTGGAGCATTTTGGAACGGGCCTGAGGCGGGGTCGCGAAGAATGCCTTGTCGTCAGGCCGCTGCCAACGGGGGTTCCTGCCGGCCGCGGCGCGACGGGATATGCCGCTAAAGACCACGTAATTTTTTTCTTTGGAACAAATCGGGACAATACTTTGCGGCACAACCTGCTCGCGCCAGTTCTTACATTGGAATAATTCAAGACTAAAAGAAAGTTATTGCATCAATGGCATTTAATGCTTTTGTGTCCGCCATTCTCTACCTTGAGGGCCGGATGCGGACGGTTTTTGCGGCTTTGGGAGTCATTGGCCTGCTGGCTTTGGTCGCTGCGCCCGCGCGCTCCGATGACTATGTACTGACCATCAAGGACCATCGGTTCACGCCGGCCGAATTAAAAGTGCCGGCCAACCAAAGAGTGGCCGTCACTGTGATCAACGAGGACCCAACCGCCGAGGAGTTCGACAGCGGCGCACTAAAGGTGGAAAAGGTCGTGGCAGGAAAATCGAAGGGTGTTGTTCGCATCGGGCCGCTGAAGCCCGGCCGGTATCCCTTCATTGGCGAATATCATGAGGCCACCGCCAAGGGCGTGGTCATCGCGGAATAAATCATGCTCGGCGCACTCATCATTGTCTTTCGCGAAGTGATTGAAGCCGGCCTCATCGTCGGCATCGTGATGGCGGCAACGCGCGGCGTCGCCGGTCGCGGCCGTTGGATAACGATCGGTATCGGCGGCGGCGTCCTCGGCGCCAGCGTCGTCGCGATGTTTGCCGGCGTCATCTCCGACGCATTCCAGGGCGCGGGCCAAGAGCTGTTCAATGCCGGCGTGCTCAGCATCGCCGTCGTCATGCTGATGTGGCACAACGTCTGGATGGCGCGGCATGGCCGCGAGATCGCCGACGAAATGCGGCGTGTGGGCACCGCGGTCAGCGAAGGCGCCAGGCCACTTACGGCGCTTGCGGTCGTCGTTGGGCTGGCCGTGTTGCGCGAAGGATCCGAGGTGGTGCTGTTCCTGTATGGCATCATGGCATCCGGCACGTCGGGCTCTGCCTTGCTGGTTGGTGGCGTGCTCGGAATTGCCGCCGGCGCGGCATTCACCGCGCTGACGTATCTGGGTCTTCTGGCAATCCCGAACCGCTATATCTTCTCGGTGACGACTTGGCTCATCGCTCTGCTCGCCGCGGGCATGGCGGCACAAGCCGTGCAGTTCCTCAACAACGCCGGTGTTGTGGTGGCGCTCGACCGCACCCTCTGGGATACATCCTGGTTATTGTCGGAAAAAAGTATTTTCGGCCGGCTGCTTCACACACTGGTCGGTTACATTGATCAGCCGACCGAGATGCAGCTCATGGTCTATATCGCAACACTGTTCGCGACGTTTCTGCTGATGCGGATCGCGCGCCCCTCGCCGCGCCGACACGCTCCTGCGGCAGCCGAGTAGCCGTTCAGCGGCGCCTGCCGCCAAGCGTCGCGAAAGCGACGTCCGGAGCCTGATCGATCAACTTGAGCAAAGCGCGCGCTGGGCCGCGCGGGTGACGCTTGCCCTGCTCCCAATTGCGCACGGTCTCGATCGGCACCTCAATCTTTTGCGCAAAGGCGGCCTGCGTCAGTCCGCAGCGCGCGCGTACGTGCCGCACAAATTGTGCCGGATCGTTGTGATCGACTGTATTCTCAGTGCCATCGGGCAAGATTTCGACGATCCGCCCGTCGGCCTTCAGCCGCACCCGCATCATGGCTGCAATCCCCATCACCGTTGATGTCGGCCAATGCACTACCTGATTCGGCGTGGCGAAAAGTTAACGGCTCGGCGCTAGCGCGTCTTTTCGAAGATCTCTCGACCGATCAACATGCGGCGGATTTCGCTCGTTCCTGCCCCGATCTCGTAAAGCTTGGCGTCGCGCAAGAGCCGGCCGGTCGGAAAGTCATTGATATAGCCGTTGCCGCCCAAGCATTGAATTGCCTCAAGCGCCATCCAAGTGGCGCGCTCTGCGGCATACAGGATCGCACCAGCAGCATCTTCCCGGGTGGTGCGGCCCTCGTCGCAGGCGCGCGCCACCGTATACACGTATGCCCTGGCCGCATTCATGGTCACGTACATGTCTGCGAGTTTAGCCTGCACAAGCTGGAAGCGCCCGATGGCCTGCCCGAACTGCTGGCGTTCGTGCACGTAAGGGATCACCACATCCATACAAGCTTGCATGATTCCCAAGGGACCCGCCGCGAGGACGACGCGTTCGTAGTCCAGCCCCGACATCAGCACGTTGACGCCATTGCCGACGGCCCCGAGCACGTTTTCCTCCGGAACCTCGCAGTCGGTGAACACCAGTTCGCTGGTGTCGGAACCGCGCATTCCAAGCTTGTCGAGTTTTTGCGCTGGCGCAAAACCCTTAAATCCCTTTTCGACGATAAATGCAGTGATGCCGCGCGCGCCTGCGGTGCGATCGGTCTTGGCGTAGATCACCATCGTATCGGCCACAGGTCCGTTGGTGATCCACATTTTGGACCCGTTGAGCACATAACGGTCACCCTTCTTGTCGGCTCGGGTGCGCATCGACACGACGTCTGAACCCGCGCCTGGCTCCGACATCGCCAGTGCGCCGACGTGCTCTCCGGAGATGAGCTTCGGCAGATATTTGCGCTTTTGCTCATCGCCGCCATTGCGGTGGAGCTGGTTCACGCAGAGATTGGAATGGGCGCCATACGACAGACCGACCGAGGCGCTGGCGCGCGAAATTTCTTCCATCGCGACACAGTGTTCGAGATAGCCCAGGCCGGAACCACCAAATTCCTCCTCGACCGTTATGCCATGCAAGCCGAGCGCGCCCATTTCCGGCCACAAGTCGCGCGGGAAGACATTCTCGCGATCAATTGCATCCGCGCGCGGGGCGATGCGGTCCTGTGCGAATCCGCTGACCGTCTTTCGCAACATGTCGACGTCGGAGCCGAGGCCGAAATCGAAGCCCGCCCATGCATTGGGGATCATTCGCCGCCCTCCACGCGTATGCCCGGCCGGGGCATCGGTTGGCGATTGACTCTATAAGCTCAATGTCACGCTGTCAGCGTCTCGCCCGGCGCCGGGAGAGCCTTGCCACCCTGTTTCGCCTGAGCCAGGAGCTTGTCGATCGCCTTGGCCGGCGCCGGCTTGGCGAACAAGAACCCCTGCATCTCGTCACAGCCTGCCAGCCGTAGAAGAACGCGTTGGTGCTCGGTCTCCACACCTTCGACAAGCACCGACAGCCCAAGCGCTCGGCCCAATGCCACAATCGCCTGGATAATCACGCCACCGTTGGCCGAGCGGCCTAAAGCAGCAACGAAGCTCTTGTCGATTTTTAGTTTGTCGAGTGGGAAACGTTGCAAGTAGCCGAGATTGGAATAACCCGAGCCGAAATCGTCGAGCGCCACCCGTACGCCGAGGCTGTGCAGATCTTTGATGCGCTTGACCATTTCGTCCGGGTTGTCGATCAGGACGCCTTCGGTAATTTCAAGTACGAGCCGCGAGGGCGCGATCGCGCTTTCGGCCAGCGCAGAGCGGACCAAATCGACGATGGTTCGGTCGCGCACCTGTAACGGTGACAGATTTACGGCCACATAGAGATCATCAGGCCACCTCTTGGCTTCCTGCAACGCACGACGCAGCACAAAAGCGCCAATCGTGTCCATGAGGCCCATTTGCTCAGCGACTGGAATGAAAGTCGCCGGCGGAATCATGCCTCGCGTTGCATGAGTCCAGCGCAACAGTGCCTCGACGCCGACCATTCGTCCGCCGTGGGACGAGACAATTGGCTGATAATGCACTTCGAGTTCGTTCGCGCTGATCGCCCGCGGCAGTTCGCGGTGGATGAATTTCTGGTCGGTCGAAACGGTATCGATCGACAGATCGAACATGATGACGGCACCCGGCCCTCGCCTGGCAGCCGCACGCAACGCAAGGTCGGCGCGGCGCGTCAATTCGCCACGCGTGGTCGCATGGCGCGGCGCTTGCGCGAACCCCGCATGGGCGCTCACTCGCACCACTGTATCGATCCAGTGCGGCCGTGAGATCGTCTCAAGCGCAGCGCGGATAATCGCTTCAGCGTCGTCTGTTTGGTTGGACGTCAACGTAACCGCAAACTCATCGCTCGCTATCCGGCCGCACATGGCGGGCGAAGGCAACGATTCTTTGAGCCGCTTGGCCACCGCGACAATGAGCTCATCGCTACCCAGGACGCCGTGGTTGGCCGTAACATCTTCCATACCGTCGAGCTCGATCAGCGCGAAGGTCGTCCAGTCGTCGTCGTCGCGCTCGGCAAGAGCGAGGTCCAACTGCTCCAGTGTCTTGGCGTGGTTGGGCAGCCCCGTGAGTTTATCCTCGTCGGCGGCTCGTGCCGCCTGCACTTCCCTCATTGCGAGTTCGCGCCGCGCCCGGCGGAGTTGCCACAGAGATAAAGCGGAAAAACCAACCAGCAAGAGGTTGATCGCGACAACGAGCGGCGCGAGCCGACTTATCGCGAGCATCATGGGACGCGCCGTATCCCAGGTGAAAAAGCCCTCGATGCGGCCATCCGCATTCATCGCTGGCCGCGTTTCGCGGCCCGCCGTGTTCGGATCGCTTTCAAATTTGAGATTGTTCACGCCCGCGGTCTGCTCGACGATGCGCACGATATGCGGATCAATTTCGGCAGACGGACTGAACGGGGAGCGCATTTCGGAAACAGCATTCCGAACGGCGGCGTGCTGTTCGGATGTCAACCGCTCATCGCTTTGATGTGCGAACCTGTAGCCGACGCTTGCACTGAGGACGGTCGCGACGATGACGAGTGCAGTGAAAACGATGATCAGCCGCGACGCAGCCAAGATGCGTTTGGTGGGCGCAGGTGGCCCAGCCATAGCTCCTTGCATGACCCGCCGACGCCATGCCGAAGCCAGTAGCCAGCGGCCGGGGTTTGAGCCCGCTGCTCCAGTATTGACTTCGTGCACCGGGATGCTCCCAGCCTACGCTTCGGCGTCTGGGTATAGGGTTACGGGCTGGGCTTTAAACGTTGGTCAGTAAATAGGGTGAATAAGTCGTAACCGCGCTTTGCCCTCACCGCAGGCCAAACCACATACTGGCAATGCTCAAAAACGAGAAAAAGCCAACGACATCGGTCACCGTGGTTACGAATGGGCTTGAGGCCACGGCGGGGTCAATCTTGAGCCGATGCAGGGCGAGAGGAATGAGAATTCCGCCGAGCGCGGCCGCGATCAGGTTGCAGATCATCGCAAGCCCAATCACAAACCCGAGCCCCGGCACCTTAAACCAGACGTAAGCGGCCACGCCCGTTATGACCGCAAAGGCCATCCCATTGAGCAGGCCAACCATGAGCTCGCGCATGATCACGCGCCAGGCATTGGTATCGCTTAGTTCGCGCGTCGCGAGCGCACGCACGGCGACTGTCATGGTTTGAGTGGTCGCATTGCCGCCTTGGCTCGCCACGATCGGGGCCAGGACCGCCAGCGACACCATTTTCTCCAACTGACCTTCAAATAGTCCCAGAACCGACGACGCAAGGAACGCGGTCGCAAGATTGACCAACAGCCAATTAAAGCGGCCCCGTGCAATCGTCCATACCGTGTCGGACAATTCTTCGTCGCGGGTGATGCCGCCAAGGGCGTGGATATCCTCCTCCGCCTCTTCCTCGATCACGTCAGCAACATCGTCGAAGGTGATGACACCGACCAGGCGGTCGCTCGCATCGACAACAGGCGCCGTCACCCAATTGTAGCGCTGAAACAAGCGCGCGACTTCCTCCTGGTCCTGGACAGCGCTCACGCGCGGCCGGTCATGTGCCATCAGGTCCGAAATTGGCACCGGGCGTTTACTGCGCAACAAGCGGTCTAACGGGACTGTCCCGAGAAAGTGACCGTTTTCATTCGTCACATAAAGTTCGAAAAAGCGGTGCGGCAATTCGACCGTCTCTCGCATATAGTCGATCGCCTGGCCAACATTCCATGTCGGCGGCACAGCAATGAACTCGGTCTGCATGCGCCGGCCTGCGGAGTCTTCCGGATAGTCGAGACTGCGCGCCAGTGCGGCTCGTTCAGGCTGCGGCAATTGATCGAGGATTTCTGCCTGCTCATCCTTTGGCATATCCTCGAGGATCGCCACCGCGTCATCGGACTCGAGTTCGCTGACGCCCTTTGCCACGGCTTGGGTCGGCAACTCGTCGAGGATTTCCTCGCGGACGGTATCGTCCACCTCAGTGAGCGCGGTGAAATCGAAATCGATGCCGAGCAGTTCGACAAGCCGCGATCGTTGTTCCGGGGGGAGCGCTTCGATAAGCGAGCCCATATCGGATTCATGCAGATCGCCGACTGCCGCGCGTAGACCGGTGGCGTCCGCCGCCTCGATCCTGCGAGCGATGCTCTTCACGAAGGTCTTGCGAATAGAGCCGTCCTTGTTGCGCGGCAGTTGCGCGGACTCTGTGCTGTTCGTTTGTTCCTGATCGAGCATATCGATAACTGCCGGCGTGCATGAAAACGCGATGCTTGTACGCCCGATCACAAGCTGCGGGCAAATGATTAACGCATAAATATGTTCTCCATGGTGCGCTTGCCGGTCGGCGGCGGCATTGAATATATGACCATGATGCGCGCATTCTTTTTCGCATTCACACTGGCCCTTGCTCCTGCGATGGCCTCAGGTGCCACGTGCCCCGGCAATCCCGCGGCGCTTGGGACAGAGCGGGTGATCGAGATCGACGCGAAGACCACGCCACGGGTCGGCCGCAAGCAATTTCCTGCAACACTGCCCTTACAGTCCAAGGAGCTTGTGTTGACCTTTGACGATGGCCCCTGGCCCGGCACGACACCAAAGATTCTAGACGCTCTCAGGCAGGAATGCGTGCGTGCGACCTTCTTCCTTCTGGGTCGTAATGTTGCCGCACATCCGCAAATCGCGCGCCGGGCTTTAGCCGAGGGCCACACCATCGGCCACCACAGCTATTCGCATCCCCTGCTCGACCGCATGTCCATCACGAAGGCGGAGGCCGAGATCGACCGGGGTATCGCTGCGGATGAGCTCGCGCTTTATGGCGTGCAACGCACAAAGCCAACAACGCCATTCTTTCGTTTTCCAGGTTTCGCCTCAAACCGCGCCCTTCTCGACCGTGTGAACGAGCGCGGCTTCGTGGTCTTTGGCGCGGACGCATGGGCGAGTGATTGGGTGTCCATGACGCCGGAGCAGGAATTGCGCCTGATCCTCTCCCGCGTAGATCAGATTGGACGGGGCATCGTGCTGTTTCACGACACCAAGGCTCAGACAGCCCAAATGCTGCCGGCGTTTCTGCGTGAATTGAAGCATCGCGGCTACAGTATCGTGCACGTCATTCCGGCGGGAGACCGCGGCGCACACTAAAAGAGTCGCTTTTTTGCCTCAGTCCGCCAAAAATCGTTGGAAAACAACGCGATCTGCGTTCCCAACGCGTAATCATCCATTAATGTCGCGCATCATATTGTCGGGAGCCTCCAGTTGGAGGTGGACGGCGCGGGCGGTCCGGGGGGCCTGATGCGCGGTGTAGTGTTTGTCGTTCTTTGGCTGGCCGGCGGCATCGCTGCGGCCGCAGGCGAACCGTGCCCGGGCAACCCCGACGCACTTGGCACGAGCCGCGTGCTCGAGATCAGCCCGAGCGAATTCAGCCGGGTCGGCAGCATGCAGTACACGCAGACGCTGCCGCTTGCCGATCATGAAGTGGTGATCACTTTCGACGACGGGCCTTTACCGCCCTACTCCAATGCCGTCCTCGATACGTTGGCCTCTCAATGTGTGAAGGCCACCTATTTCCTCGTCGGCGAGATGGCGCAGGCATATCCGTCAATCGTTCGGCGAATTTTTAATGCCGGACACACAATCGGCACGCACAGCCAAAACCACCCATACGCATTTCAGCGCCTGTCAATGCAAGGCGTCGAACGACAAGTCGATGGGGGAATCGCCTCAGTCGACGCCGCACTGGGCGATCAAAAAGCGCTTTCGCCATTTTTCCGAATTCCGGGCTTGGGCAGAAACAGCGCAATCGAAGACTACTTGGCTTCTAAGTCGCTGGTGACCTGGAGCGCTGACGTCGTTGCGGATGATTGGAAGCACATCGGCGCCCGTGAGATTGTACGCCGCGCGATGCGGCGGCTCGAAGAAAGAGGCCGGGGCATACTATTGCTACACGACATCCATCCAGCAACTGCGCTCGCACTGCCGACCTTGCTCAAGGAACTAAAGGACCACGGATACCACGTTGTTCAGGTGGTAGCGGTGGGCGAGCGCCCGGAATCCTTGCCCGAACTTGTCGCATCACCGGACGCAAACAAGGGCGCTTGGCCGCGCGTGGTCCCGGCTAGCATCGGCCAAGACTCCGGCAGCAAGACCGCAATACGACACCGCGCGAAGAAAACTATTACCGGAAAGCACCGGCGGCCTGCGGTCGCGAGCCTGCACGACGACAACTCCGGCGCTGCTGCTAAGGACTGGCGCCAAAACCAGTTCTAGGCCCTTTTCACTTAGTTCTTTTCAGCTTGGTGCGGTCGAGAGTTTGCGCACAGGATATCTTAAGATCGGAATGCATTTGGTTGTCGCATATACTGTATTCATAGTATGAGATCGCAATCTGATTAAACTTCATGATCGGATTTCTTTCTGTTTGCGCTCGACGAAGATGCGGGAAAAGGTTTGGGCAGGATGCGCCTTAAAATTGTTCCCAGAGCATCAAATAGAGTTGCAATATGTTACAAACTAAAACCGCGCCAGATCTCAGTTAACGAGCCCTCCTGTCGTTGGTGGGAACCAACACCAGCTGCAGTGCCACATTGATTTCACAAAATTATAAGACACGATGCCTTGCGCGGGAGTCGTTTTCGGCCAAGGCCATCGCTGCCGTGCGAGTTCCCTAGTCACATTCGGGTTTAAAATAGGAGGGGCACAATGGCCTCGTTCCGCAATTTTGAACGGGTCTACGATCCCGACTCGCTGAGAATCATGGCGGTTGCTTTTGATAGCGCGCACAAAAGTCTTCCTGCAAAGTTCCAAGAGAACGACCGAGCGAGGCGCAAGTTAGCACTGCTCATCCTCCGCCACATTGAGCGTGGGGAGCACGATCCAGTGCGTCTTGCTAACTCAGCCGTGCTCGATTTCTTACGATGAGGCTGTTGGGCCAAAAATGATCTTTAAAGATTATTTTGCGCGAGGCCCGCACCTTCCCACGCTTCGATTTCAAACATGCCGCCAGTCAATGTCCGCGTTTAGTGGAATAGCGAACGTCCCGGTTCAAGGACGCCATTCCCGCTCATGACCCAAAGCGGTCAATTCACATTTCGCGACCATCCTGGTGATCAAGTTGAAAGCCAATTTGAATCCCGAAGACTTTTCCGTCATTGTTGTTAGCGATGTGCTGAACGACCAAGAACGCCATTACGAGCAAGGCTATTCCGGCAGCGATAAAAAACGCCATACGAGCGCGCCTCACATACCGTCCGTGGCCTGCAATCGCGCCAACAAGCAGGTAAATTCCAATGGGTAAGCAAATGATCGTCGTGTAGAAGACGGCGACGTAAGAAAATCCGTCTTCGTTAGGATTGCCCCAGTTCTCGATTGGCGGGACAAGGCTCCAGCCCCAGAGAGCGAGCATGATAGAGGCGGCAACGGCGAACCCCGCGCGCAGCTTAGGCGACGCGGTAATTTCGATCGTATTACCCATGTCCCGTCCCCAAAGCGATAACGTTGACGTCACCCTATCAAAAGCCGCGTTCCACGTCCGGGGGCCGGCGACTTACAACATTGTAGCAATCAAGGCCGGAAATTGAAAACCGAAGTCATTGTCCCGTGTCCGCTATTGGTCCCATGTCCGCTATTGGCACAAAGCGGACTTGCCACCCGACGCGAAGAATGTCCGCTTCTGGTGCGTAAGCGCATATTCCCAAAACAGACGTGCGGTCGAGAGGAAACGGCCTGCTATCAGCTAAGTTGCTGAAACGATTTGACTTCGGAACAGCTCGCTGACGTTCTCTGTACTCAGCTTTTGTACTCATTAATACCGAGATTGCGCTGCCGCGTCCGCCCGTCGCCCGCCCATGCGGGAACAAAATTTCCGTGGCCAGCGTTGTAACTTGCGTTTCGCCTGAGAGTGCAACCAATATGCACTTCGGCAACTGCGTCTCGCACAGGAGTGCCCTATGACAATCAAGATTGTCAAAGCGCTTGTCG
>DATFVF010000105.1:0-4066 GCA_035260465.1 Pseudolabrys sp.
ACCAGCAACACAAAAGGTGTGAAGAAAGACACTGTAAACCAGAAGGCGATAGCGTGCACCGCGCCCAATACGAAATAGGCCGGTGCGCCGTACCAAGTGCGCATTTCCAGATCGACCACCCGCATTCCCAAGGTGGCGGAATTCGGCCCCCCGAGGGTGGCGCCGAAATAAACGAGCGCCCAAATCACGGTGGCCGGCGGCAGCAGCCAATAGAGCGCAAAACCGAGCCCTAAGGTGACGATTCCAAAGGCGAAAATGAACATTGCCGCCAGCACGACCGGCACGGCAATGATGATGAAGTCGATGACAAAAGCCACGACCCGGCGTGCCAGAACGCCGTCGAAGAGCTCCGGCTGGGTCGCCGGATCGTAAGCGTGAGGTTTGATGTCGATCGACATCTTTCGGTGCCTTGCCGGTTCGGCCGTACCCGCTGTATCCGTCGCCTACGAAATGGAGAAAGAATCGGGCGCGCGCAAGGCCTGCGTAGCCCTATTTCACCCGGCTGGAAGGCCGGCAAGGCTTGCGGCATAAGGCTTGCGGCATAAAGCTTGCGCCATAAGGCTCGCGGCATGGTGCGCGCCCGGGTCCGGAGGACAAACCGTTGGGAGTTACCCTTTCCGATATTGAAGGTGCCCGGCGCGTGATCGAGGGCTCGGTGCTGCGTACGCCCATGCTGCCGGCACCAAAGCTCTCGGCGCTGACCGGCGCCGAGGTCTACGTGAAGTACGAAAATCTGCAAGTTTCCAATTCATTCAAAGATCGCGGCGCGCTTGTGAAACTTGCGTCGCTCAGCGACGCGGAACGCAAGCGCGGCGTCATTACGATGTCGGCCGGCAACCATGCCCAGGCGGTCGCTTATCATGCTGCGCGGCTTGGGATTCCGGCAATCATCGTGATGCCGGTGACGACTCCGTTCGTGAAGGTCGCAGCAACGCGCACGCACGGCGCGGAAGTTGTCCTGCACGGGGAATCAGTCGCCGAGGCGCAGGCGCGCTGCGAGCAAATTCAAGCGCAGCGCGATCTTGTGCTTGTTCACCCCTACGACGATCCTCTCATCATCGCGGGACAGGGGACGATCACCCTCGAAATTCTGGAAGATGTGCCCGGCCTCGATGTGCTGATATTTCCGGTCGGCGGCGGCGGCCTTATCGCCGGTAACGCGCTTGCTGCGCGTGCGAAAAATCCGGCGATCGAAATCGTCGGTGCGGAAGCCGCGCTTTATCCTTCGGTCTGGAATGCATTGCACGGCGAGGACCGGCCCATTGGCGGTCCGACACTTGCCGAGGGTATCGCCGTCAAGAATGTCGGAAAGCTGACGCTACCCGTCATTCGTGAGTTGGTGGCGGAAATTATCCTGGTCGATGAGGCGCATCTCGAGCGAGCGGTCAATGCTTACTTGACGCTGCAAAAAACGATGGCGGAAGGCGCGGGAGCGGCGGGTCTGGCCGCGATGCTGGCAAAGCCGGGGCGGTTCTTGGGCAAGAAAGTCGGTCTTGTTTTGTGTGGAGGAAATATCGACCCACGAGTCCTCGCCTCCATCATGGTGCGTGAACTTGAACGCGACAGCCGTATCGTCTCCTTCCGCCTGACCATCCCGGACCGGCCAGGCGTACTCGGCACAATTGCGACTCGCATTGGCGAGCTCGGTGCCAATATTCTCGAAGTTGATCATCGCCGGCTGTTTCTTGATGTCCCGGCGAAAGGCGCCAAGCTCGACGTGACGATTGAGACCCGCGACGGGGCTCACGCCGAGGAAATCATGGCGGCGCTTGCCGCCGATGGTTACCTGCCGGTGCGAATAGAGGCCGGGGCGGCGATAGAGTGAGGCGCTTGCTTAGGCGGCCGATTGCGCCGGCGGCGTTTTCTGTTCCAATTGAGCCAGCGTTTTATCGCTGAGGTGAACAGCCAATAAATTTATGCCCGCATCGAAAACCTTGTAGCCGCGCTGCTCCAGCCAGCCCCGCAGTTGCTCGCGGCCGGCCTTGATCGCTTCGATCAACAGGATCGGATGATTTTTCTCGACCAATTGCCGCGCGCCTTCCAGCGCTGCAAACTCCATGCCTTCGATATCGATCTTGATCAGATCCACGCGCGGCAATGAGAGCGCGTCGAGCGTAATTTTCTGGATCGCAACAGTCTTTTCATCCGAATAGTCGACGGCCTGGCCGATGAATTCATTGCCGTCTCGCTTGAGGAGCTCAAGGCTACCGAAGCTCGAAGCTGTGAGATAATTCGGATTGGGAATTCGCATGGTGCCGGTTTCCGACGAAACGGCGGCATGCATGGCGATGGCGTTAAAGCAGTTGTTGATCGCGATATTTCCAGCCAGTGCGTAATAGATACGCTCCTGCGCTTCGACGGCGATCACCGACCCCCAACCGGTCATCGACGTCGCCCATTCGATGGTGTGCACACCGATATTGGCGCCGCAATCGATTGCCACCACACCGTCGCCGTGAAAGCGCCGTCGCATGTCGAGGAGCTGAAGTGCAATCTCAACTTCTGTCGGGTCGAATGCGGCTGCTTCAAGAATTTGGAATCCGACGCCGTAACCCCGCTCGGAGTCGACCATGTGCCGGTCGAAACGATTGACAATCATTGTGCCGTGATTGGACGAGGCGAGCACAAATGCGAGCTTGCGTCCGACGTTGCGCATAGAATTCTCCTTAGGGTGGGGACGCAGTTACCCTGCAGCACGAGGCGCAACAATACGCGCACGTGCGCTGAAGCGCCGTGCGAACCGAATCACCGAGCCTAAGGTAATACCGTCAGCGGCGGTGTACAGGTTTTAGGCGATCGACCCCCAGTCGGCGTGGCGCGTTATTTTGGCTGCATCGCCTGCCAAATTCGCTCCGGCGTTGCCGGCATTTCGATATGTTTGACGCCGAACTCGGACAGCGCATCGACCAGCGCATTGGCGACTGCGGGGAGGGCGCCAACGTTACCGGCTTCGCCCGCGCCCTTGGTTCCCAACGGATTGGTCTTGGTCGGGACCGGATTACTTTCGACCTCGATATTGCTGAGATTGTGGGCGTGCGGCATCGCATAGTCCATGAACGAGGCAGTGACGAGCTGGCCCGACGTGTCGAAATGGATGTCTTCCATCAGCACTTGCCCGGCGCCTTGAGCGACGCCGCCGTGGATCTGGCCATGCAACAGCATCGGATTGAGCACTGTGCCGACATCGTCGACCACGCTGTAGCGCACGATCTCGACCACGCCGGTTTCCTTGTCGATTTCCAGTTCGCAGACATGGCACCCGTTCGGAAAGTTCTGAGCCCCTGCCTTGTATGTCGCAGTGGCGAACAGACCGGGTTCCATGGAGGCTGGAATCTTGGCCGCATTGCTTGAATCAATCGCGACTTCCTTGATCGTCATGGTCCGGTTCGTCTTCGGAGATGAAAACACGCCGTCGGCGAAATTCATATCCGCCGCGTCGACCTTGAGCGCGTGTGCGGCAATCGCCTTGGCTTTCTCGATCACTTTGCCGGTCGCCATCAGAAACGCCGCGCTCGACATCGTGGATGTGCGCGAGCCGCCGGTGCCCTCACCGTAGAACACTTCATCGGTGTCGCCTTGCACGTAACGGACTTCGTCCGGATGGACGCCGAGGCGATCGCAGACCAGTTGCTTGAATACGGTCTCGTGTCCTTGGCCCGCGGTCACCGAGCCCGAGAACACGGTGACCGAGCCGTTGCGGTCGAAACGCACTTCGGCGCCTTCGGTGCCGCCGGCAGCGGCGCGCTCGATGGTGTTGGAAATGCCGAAGCCGCGAAGCTTGCCGCGCTTGCGCGACTCGTCGCGACGCCGCTTGAACCCCTTGAAGTCAGCCAACTCCAGCGCCAGGTCCATGTTCTTTTCGAATTCGCCACAGTCGTAGGTAAATGTGAGCGCGGTCTTGAACGGCATTTGGCTGGGCGCGATATAATTGCGACGGCGCAGTTCGGCCGGATCGATTTTGAGCTCGTCCGCGGCGAGATCAACCATGCGCTCGATGACATAGCCCGCTTCCGGGCGGCCGTTGCCGCGATAGGGACGGACCGGATTGGTGTTGGTGTAGACGCCA
>DATFVF010000106.1:0-2647 GCA_035260465.1 Pseudolabrys sp.
CGAACGAAACCTGGCCATTTTGTACATTTTGGCCAGGTTTAGCCGCCGCGCGGTCTTGCGCGGCGTCAACAGTCGTTGTATTCACCGACTTGATCCGCTCGCCAGGCTGATCATTCTCTAGAAGCCCGGGGTCGCCACTACGCGTCTCGGGCTTCGGCGTTTCTGGGGCGCGCATGCATCACGCTGCCACCTGGGCGTCGCGTTCGGCGATGATCTTCGCTAGCGTTGCGGCGCATTCCGATTTAATCCAGCGTGAGCTGTTCGCCCCGACCTTGATCGGCTTGGGGTAGCGACCTGTTTGGACGCCGCGATAGAGCGTCGCGGCATTGATTGGCCGATTAGCACCGCCGAAAAATCGGCAAGTCTCGTCCTTGTCCATCAGCTCCACGGCGGGAGTGATGACCTGCTCGGAAGCTTGTTCCATGAGAGTGTCGCCTCGCTTGCGTGAAATGCGATGCGACGTAACGCAAAATTCGGAATCAGCGGAAGGCGGGTTGGGGTTAAGTTACGAAAGCAAACTTACCTGGTTGAATTATCAATAACTTGTTTCGCCTGACGGCAGTCGTATCGGAGGTCCGCTTTGGCAATGCCAAGCGCCTCAAATATAATCCCTGCGGCAATCACGAATGGCCCTTTTTTCTCGTCGTTGAGATCGATCTCAAATTGCCGCAGTGTCTTGCCGACAACGATTGTGATATGCGTCGCCTTGGTCGCCTCGGGGCCGGATTCTGGAACGGCCACTCCATCAACAGCTTTGCGGGCTGCGTCGCGATATACATCAATCGTCTTGCACAAATCCCGAAATGTCACGCCAGCATGCGAGGCCAGCACGCTGGCGGTCAGATCATCAATCCCAGCGAATGCTTGATGTACAGCTTGCAACCGTTTCTTTTGTTCGCGAGGAGTTGGCGGGCTGGCGTCATAGAGCCCCTTTAGGATGGAGACCTCGGCCTCCAGGGCCGCAACAACGCTGTCGTTAAAGCCTCGCCGCTTGAACTCGCCACGCTGCTCGTCAGAGAATCGAAAATCAGGAATGAAAAAAGCCGTGTGCAGAAGCTCGCCTGAGCGTTCGCTATTCATGCTCGGCTCCGCCGAGTGAGTGGCACCACATCCGCCGCGCGTTTCTTTCCACCAATGATCGCGCCGAGTCGTTCGGCCCATAGATCGAGTGCTGCGCGTTTTTCCTTCGCGTAGTCGTATTGGCTGTAAACGCCTAAGGTGACGCCTGCGCGTGTCACGCTTCGATGATTCGCGACGCTCGCCAAGATGATCGGCGGCACGCCGAGCCGCGCCATACCGGTAAGGCCGGTGCGCCGCAAATCATGCATTGACCAAGGCGCTATCCCAAAGCGGCCGCGCGGCCTCTCCTTGGTGATTTCGTTGGCCCTCAGGATCGTGCGGGCGACGGCCTCAGATGATAGCGAAGCCTTGCCGCAGGGAAACACTGGTCCCTCACCGGTTTCCGCCGTCGCCTCCTTAATGATGTTGATCGCCAGATCCGACAGCGGCACGATATGGCTATGACCATTTTTCACCCGGCTGCCGGGCAGCCGCCATTCGCGGGCCTTAAAGTCGAGTTCGGCCGGAACCATGCCCGCGACCTCGCCGCTGCGCTGCGTTGTCACCAAGGCCAACTTGACGATCCACTGGCATTGCGTTGATCGCGACAGCGCGCGCGGCAGCCCGTTCCAGAGGGTGCTGATTTCGTCGTCGCTCAGCACCCGATTGCTCGATGTCGCCTCCGCAGGCTTGTCCATGCCGTCGAGCGGGTTGACGTCGAGATATTCATTTTGGACGGCCCATCGAACCATAGCCCGCGCGTCCTCGAAAACGCGCGTTGCCTCGACTCTGCTACCCCGCTTTAGAATCGCATCAGTGACATTGCGCAGGTCGCGGCGGCGCAGCTCCGCCAGCTTGATCTCGCCGATAATCGGAATCACGTTCTTTTTCAGCCGGCGTTCGATCTCCGATTTGCTGCGCAGCTCGGCCTTCTCAGGATCCGCGAGATAGGCATCCACCAGGGCGGCAACGGTCATGCCGGCGGCGGCCTGCCCCGCCAATACCAGGCGCGGGTCTTGTCCAGCTTCGACATGGCCGCGCGCCTCCAGCGCCTTACCGCGGGCCGCCGCAAGGCTAGTCGCCGGATAGGTGCCGATCGTAACGCGCGCGCGCTTGCGGTCGCGCGGCGATCGATAGTGGTAACACCAGCTCCGGTGCCCTTGCTCGGTGACGCGCAACGCGAGCCCTTGCACCGTCACATCGAAAAAATCTGTGCGACCTTTGAGGGGCTTCGCGGTCGAGCAAAACCGGTCCGTGAGCGCCACTGTCGGCATAAGGTACCCCGCGAATTCTTGGTCGTTCTGGTACCCCGTGGGTACCTGAGCGCGCGCTTGGATGCAATACGCCGCACCGCGCCGCAATAGGAAATGGCGATTTATTGCGCGTTAACAGCTAGATAGGTTGTGCATAGCGTCGCGCCCAATTGCAAGGAATTGCGCTTGAAGCCACTGTTAACCGGTTGGTCGCTGGTTCGAATCCGGCCCGGGGAGCCATCGTTTAATTCGTACTTTGTCTAATTGGTACTTTGTTTTTTCATGGCTTTTTCCGTTTTCTGTGAAACCTCGCGCCGGATTTGACACTGGACGCT
>DATFVF010000107.1:0-3246 GCA_035260465.1 Pseudolabrys sp.
CGCATTCGGGATTGCCAGCCCGAACGCCGCGCCAGAACTCAGAGTACGACTCGAAAGTTTTCTTGCCGAAGGTGCACACGGCGACATGACCTGGTTGGCAGACACCGCCGGGCGGCGCGCGTCACCATTGGCACTCTGGCCGGATGTGCGCTCGATCGTCATGCTTGGAATGAACTATGGGCCCGACACGGACCCGCTGGCGATTTTACAGGCACGCGAACGCGCGGCCATTTCGGTTTACGCCAAAGGCGATGACTACCACGAACTGATCAAAGCGCGGCTGAAGGAATTGGCCCGATGGCTCGTGTCCAATGCCGGCGGCGATGTGAAAGTCTTCGTCGATACAGCTGCGGTTATGGAAAAACCGATCGCCGAGCGCGCAGGCCTCGGTTGGCAGGGCAAACACACAAATCTCGTTTCCCGCCAATACGGCTCATGGCTCTTTCTCGGCGCGATTTTCACCACGCTTGATCTGCCGGTAGATCGCGCCGAGCCCGATAATTGCGGCAGTTGCCGCGCGTGCCTCGACGTCTGCCCGACGGCGGCATTTCCCGCGCCTTATAAGCTCGATGCACGGCGCTGTATTTCCTACCTCACCATCGAGCACAAAGGCCCAATACCGCGCGATCTGCGCGCGTCAATGGGCAACCGCATTTATGGCTGTGACGATTGTCTTGCAGTCTGTCCGTGGAACAAGTTCGCAAGCCGGGGGCGAGAAGCCAAACTCGCAGCGCGAGACGTCCTGCGCGCGCCTCGCCTTGCCGACCTCGTCCGGCTCGACGATCTGCAGTTCCGCAAACTTTTTTCAAAGACTTCAATCAAGCGCACCGGTCGAGACAGGTTTGTCAGAAATGTATTGATCGCGATCGGTAACTCCGGTGACGCAGCGCTCGCGGTAGAAGCTGAAAGGTTACTGGGCGACGCATCGGCGTTGGTGCGCGGCGCCGCCGTGTGGGCATTGTCGAAACTTCTGTCACGCGAAAAATTTTCGGCGCTGTCGCGACAACACCGCGATTCCAACGCCGCGGTCCAAGAGGAATGGACGGCGGCGCTCTAAAACTCCTGAACCGCAACCATCAACCGTTCGATGTCCTCTGGACGCGAGAGGCGATGGTCACCGTCTTTAATCAGGGTCAGCACCACATCGTCGCGCGAGAAGCGCGAGACCAGCTCGACTGCGTGTCGCCACGGCACATCTGGGTCCTGCACACCTTGGAGGATGTGCACCGGACAGCGCGTTTCGATCAGACCGCCGAGAAGCAGATGCTTGCGGCCGTCCTCGATCAGCCCGCGCGTGATCGGATAGGGCTCCTCACCGTATGGAGACGGCCGCATCCAGAAGCCATTTTGCTCGATTTCGCGTCTGGTCGCGTCAGAAAATTCCTTCCACATCAGCTCCTCGGTGAAGTCGACGGCTGGCGCAATCAACACCATGCCTGCGATTGACGCAGCGTCCTTTCGCACAGCCAAGGCTCGCGCCAGCAGCAACGCCAGCCAGCCGCCCATGGACGACCCGATCATGATCTGCGGGCCTTGGGCAAAACGCGAATAGACCGCAAGGCTTTCCTCCAACCATCGGCCAATGGTGCCTTCGGTAAATTCCCCGCCCGATTCCCCATGGCCGGAATAATCGAACCGCACGTACGCCCGGCCTGCATGTTCGGCCCAACGGTCAAGCGCTTCGGCCTTTGTCCCTTTCATGTCGGACTTGAAGCCACCCAGCCAGAAAAGGCCAGGGCTCTTGCCCTCACGCGTGCGCACCGCGATCGTACGGTCGAGCGGTGACGAACGTATTGTCAGGGAAGTCAGACGCGCTTCGCTCATGAGTGCTTGTTGCCGATGCTATTTGCGAAGTCTATACCTCCTATTGGTAGCGCCGCACGATAAGGCTTGTGAAATTGAACCTGAAAAACATCGGGGTTTCGAGGTTGTAGCGCCATGTCGAGCTTGCCCGCGAGCGCAATTCCGACGGCGAGCAAGGATAGTCCGCACAGTATTTATCCGGACGATGAACCCCGCGCACCTCGGTCAGAGCGTGTTTCGAAGACTGTGCTCATTGTCGTCCCCACCCTCGATGGCGGTGCTGCCGATGCGGGCGCCGTCGAGTTGGTGCGTATACTGGCGGGCGCGGGTCATAGTGTAATCGTCGTTTCGCGTGCCGGGCGTCTCGTGACCGACGTGACGGGGTGCGGTGGCGAATTCATTCCGCTTGATGTGTCGAGCAGCAATCCAATCGTCATGTTACGCAGCGGAATCATTCTGTTGCGACTGGCGCGCGAGCGGCGATGCAATGTCATTCACGCCTTTGGCCGCGCGGGCGCCTGGAGTGCGTTTATGGCCGCCCGCCTTGCGGGCATTCCGTTCGTGACGAGTTGCTACAAGGGTTTTCGCGAACAGAATGTCTTCAAGCGTCTGTATAATAGCATCATGGCACGTGGCGATCGCGTGCTCGCATCGAGCGAGCAGATCGCGCAGTTGATCAATGACCGCTATGGAACGCCATGGGACAAAATCACGGTGGTGCCGTGCGGTGTTGACCTCGATCGCTTCGATCCGGAAAGCGTGACGCGCGAGCGCATTGAAGCGATGCGCAGCACATGGGGAGTCAAACGCGACACCAAAGTCATTTTGATCACCGGCCGTATCCTGCGCCGCAAGGGCCACCATGTGGTGGTGAAGGCGGTGAGGCGGCTCAAGGAAATGGGGTTGAAGGATTTTTTGTGTGTCTTTGCCGGCGAAGACCGCGGGCGCACCCGATACACAGGAGAGTTATGGGACCTGGTGCTGACGACCGGGACCATGGACGTGATCCGCATGGCTGCGCCTGTTGCCGATATGCCGGCCGCGTACGCCGCCGCATCCGTCGTCGTATCGGCGGCCGTGCAGCCGGAAGGCGTGCAGCGCGCGATCCTCGAAGCACAGGCTATGGCACGGCCGATCATCGTGTCCGACCTGGGAGCCGGAAGCGATGTTGTGCTCACCGCTCCGACTGTTCCGGAGAGTCGAATTGCAGGCTTTCGCTTCCACTCGGGCGACGATGCCGCCCTCGCCGCGGCGTTGCTGCGCCTGTTTTCTATGCCGGAGCAAAACCGCGCGACAATTGGCCGGCGCGGACGCGATTGGGTGGCCGGTCATTTCAATGCCGGGATCGTTGCCGAGCAGACGCTGCGAGTGTATGGCGGGATCGACGGACCCGCCGCCCCGGCCGGGCCAAACTAAAGCAAGACAAAATCAGGCCAATTTGAA
>DATFVF010000108.1:0-2928 GCA_035260465.1 Pseudolabrys sp.
CGTCGTCGAACGTGAGCACCACCTCGCCTTCGCGCAGGAAGTCATGGCTCTTGAAGTGCTCGAATCCGAAGCCGGGGCCGCCGGTGGTGTCGATCTCAACCACACGGCTGATCCCGAGAGCGTTGGGATTGCCCGCGCATGAGGACACCGCCTCAACCGGCGCGACGGCAGGGGGCGGGGCATCCCCAGTCATCACCGCCGGAGCTTGCCCGTCCGTAGATGCCGCCTGAGTAGGCAAGGGCGCCCGACCGGAAACGAAGGCTTTCTGCAAAATTGCGCCAAAAACCGCCACACACAAGACGATCGCAAGCGCCGACGCTATCGCTGCCAGACGCATGTCCGACCCAATCGAATGAAGAGGCACGGCTCCGTTAGCGTGAACAGCACGGCCTCATTGCCCTATTCCGGTCATACCCCGGAACGCAGGCTGTGACAGCGGCCCGTTGATGGTGGGCGCCTGCGTGGGTGCCGAGAGTGGGGCTGGAATCCGGTTTCCCAACGGAGCCTGCGGGAGCGGTGGCGCCAAGCGAGTCGTAGGATCGCGCACAAAACCGCCACGACCAAATCCGTGGCCAGCACCGCGCGCAAAGCCAGGGGTAGATCCGACGACACACGCGACCGCCAACACCGCTGCAAGAAGGCGTTGCATGATTGCATTCCTTGCTCTGCGCCCACCGCGCTCTGAATGTAGTCGTTCAACAGGAGAAGACTTTATCCATATTGCCTTGATTGATGCGGTCTTGCGGATCTGGTTTTCGGTACACAAAGGCCAGCCTGCGGCGGTTGGCGCGCACGCGGCGCCGGTACGGCCCGTAGGCCCTGACAGCAGCGGCATCGAGGCTTCTTCCAGCCGCCAAAGAGGTCATGATAGCGCCTTGCGCCTCGCCAAAAGCCGCAACCTTTTCCGAAAACATTTGCCGAGCTTCGGTTACTGCCAGGGGCCCACCTAATGCCAGTCGCCTCATTCGTAACGCCATAACGTGCTGAACGTCCGCACCGAAACGCGCCGCTTCAATCCACCCATTCAGGAGGAGGTTGATCAAGACGCTCTCCCTTCTAATGCCACACCGTGTAACACCAGGAAGGTGTTTGGGTTCCATACAGCCAGATTTTCCCCGCGGATCGTCTTGAGTTTTCGGGAACACGGCCTACTCATTCATTGCAAAAACCGTGGCGCGTACAATTCGACGGGCGCTCAAGCCGCCGCGCGCTTCTGTGAAGCCTCGAATGCCTCGATATTTAATTAGAGCCGCCGAGTTGCCCCAGCGGCTCCTAGTTGCGCTCAGGAGCTATGCCGCTCCAGCGATACATTCCTTAACCCAGCGATTCCGCTTCACGAAGTGGATGCCGAACTTCATGTGGCGCGCTCTCTCCTTACAAGCCATCTCTTTCGCGGCATACGCGCTGCGCTTGGCGGCCGCAAACGCATCCGTCGGCGCCGAGACGACTGCAAACGTTGCGGCGACTGCCACGATGCACATCAAGTTTTTCATCGCTATCTCCTTTGGCTAAGAGTTTGTTCAGGAAGCAATGCCCTTGCTTCGGCACATAAACTGATGTGACGGTTGAGTAGTTCCCTTTATTCGTATTCGCTTGGGCGACGTCGTTGCACAGCCGCTCTACTTCCAAATGCGGAAGAGCCCGACGCGGACGGTGTCGCAGCCACGTTGCCACGAGAAGCCTCAACTCATTTGATGTGATGGCGCGACGATGGCCGATCGCAGCGACGAGCTGGGCTTTGGTCTTTTCGCCCTCGGCTTGCGCTACGAGTTATCCGGTGCGTGTTGCGCGCGGCATCGCGGAATGCCGCAATTTGGAAATGGCGGCGACAAGATCGGGCAACCAGTTGCCGGATCGCCCGCCATATTTATTACCCCGGGCCCTTCAGCCCATAATAATTACCCCGGGTCCTTCAGCGCGACGTCTATGGGCGCCCGACCATCAATTTCGGCGCGCCGGGTGATACCGGCTACATCCGGATGGGCTATGGCCACTCGATCGAGAAGGCGAGCGATAAGGACCTTTCCTTTTGCTGAGGCGAACGTGACGGACTAGCTCAAGACGGCCACTCGGTCACCTATACCCGTGCCTGGCTTCAAGTTCGAGCTGGCGGCAGTCTCGACCTGCCGGTGCATTACCGAACGGTCGGGTTTTTGGCGCCGGACCGTTAGATGGAAGAAAGTCTATGATCGCGAGCAGGACCCCCGTGATAAATGCGCAAAAGGATTTGGCTAGCCTGGGTGGCGTTGCGGATGTCCGACAGCGCCGGCGCGATTGCCTCGACGTATTCGCGGCCAGCACTCGTCAGGGCGACGTTTCGCGTCGTGCGGTTGAAGAGGCGAACGCCAAGGCGGTTCTCGAGACTGGCAACGGCATTGCCGATTGCTGTCGGCGACACGTCCAGATCGAGGTGCCGCCGCACGGAAGCTTCCGCGCCTGGCGATGGCGACCACAGCCTCGAGTTCCACCAACCCACTTTTGTACATTGTCACGATTCTCTGGATACGCCGTCACGATTCTCTGGATACGCCATCGCAGTTTATCTCGATTATCGCCACGATTAAAGTCCGTTACGGTGCAGCCATACTCAATGACGCAAGGCGGTTGGAATGCCCAAAGCACCTATCACTAACATCATCTTCGGCACCATGACGCTCGGCTACCGCGGATACGGAGCCCGGGTTCATGACGCTGCGACCGCAGACGCAATGCTTGGCACCGTCTCGGAATTTGGCCACGACCAGTGGCATTCAAGTGGACCAAGGCGGCGCGCGCAAAGCTAAGCAAAAGCCAGAAGGCGAGATGGAAAGAACGAAAACGACAGCAGCTGTAGGTGAGCGCCCCGACCCGCCGCTCTCCTCAACGGGTGGACGCTCAGTGACGACGGACGGGCCGGGACTTACCACGACCCGGCGGACGGCCGGTCAT
>DATFVF010000109.1:0-4527 GCA_035260465.1 Pseudolabrys sp.
TGACGCTGCAGCGCTCGCACGAGATGCCACAGCGCTACCGGCTGTTCGTGCAATGGGAGACGCTGGAAAACCACACCAAGGATTTCCGCGAATCCGCCGATTTTCAGGAGTGGCGCAAGCTGGTCGGCCACTGCTTCTCAGTCCCGCCGAATGTCGAGCACGTCGTCGAGGTGATACGCGGGTTTTGAGGTGATGTGCGCAGATCCACAATCCGCTCATTCCCGCGCACGCGGGAATCCAGAGGCCACAATCACAATGCTGGTGGATTTTGCTCTGGGTCCCCGCTGGAGCTTGTACTCGGGCCGGCGAAGCCGGACCCGGGTACGGGGACGAGCGGGCAAAATGGCCCAGCAATGACCCCCGGCAACAACCGTATCCTCACGACCCACACCGGCAGCCTGCCGCGCACGGCCAAGGTGGTCGAGCTTCTGCTCGCCGAAGAGCGAAAACCCGGGGCACGCAAAGGCGAATTGCAGGCCGCCGTCCGTGAAGCGGTGGAGCATGTCGTAAACAAACAAATCGAATGCGGCATCGACATCGTCAATGACGGCGAACAGGGCCGCACCGACTACACCGTGCACGTCATGCGCCGGCTCACCGGCTACGAGGGGCCCAGCTCGCCTCCGCTCGGCACCGGCGACGAAGAGTTTCCCGAACTCGCCGCGCAGCTTAAATTCTTCGCCTCGCCGTTCCAGCATCGCCCCGCCTGCTCGGGCCCCGTCGACTGGAAGGACTGGCCCGCGGCGCAGGCCGACATCGACCTCGCCAAGGCCGCCATGCAGGGCGCGAAGGCGGAAGACATTTTCATGACCTCGCCCTCGCCCGGGCAAATCGCGCGCTATCTGAAGAACAACCACTACCCGAACGACGAGGCCTACATTTACGCGCTCGCGGACGTGATGCGGCGCGAGTATCAGGCGATCGTTGAAGCCGGTTTCATCCTGCAACTCGATTGCCCGGATCTCGCGATGCTGCGGCACATGGTTTATCTCGACCTGCCGCTCGCCGACTATCGCAAGATCATCGCGACCAATGTTGCCGCGCTCAACCACTCAGTGCGCGATCTTCCGCCCGAAAGATTGCGCATGCATGTGTGTTGGGGTTCGACCATGGCGCCGCACCACACCGACGTCGATTTCAAAGACATCGTCGACATCGTGTTGTCGGCACGGCCGCACGCGGTGTCTTTCCCGGCCGCCAATGCGCGCCACGAGCACGAATGGAAAATCTGGCGTGACGTGAAGCTGCCTGCCGGTAAGAAGATCATTCCTGGCGTGATCGATTCTACCTCCAACATCGTCGAGCATCCGGAGGTAGTCGCCGACCGCATTCTGAATTTCGCCGCGGTGGTCGGCCGCGAGAATGTCATGGCCGGCGTCGATTGCGGCTTCGGAACATTTGCCGGGCGCGTGCAGGTCGACACCAAGATCGTCTGGCTCAAGCTCCATTCGCTGGCCGATGGCGCCCGGCGCGCCTCGAAGCAGCTGTGGACGAAGGCCGCATAAAACCCTTCCTTTCGGCGCATCCAGCGTGAATTACCTCACATACCGATACACCCATAGGGTGTAATATTTTCGTCTTGAACTTTGGAGTTAATGGCTTCCTTTTCATGGAGACGCCGCCATGCCTGCAAAGCATCACAACGCTCCGCTTCCACAGCCGATTTTCCACGAGCCCATCTTCAGCGAGGACGAGGTTCTGCCAAGTCCGACCGGTTTCGACACAGCGCACCCCAGCGACACCGCGACCTATGCTGAGGTCAAGAAACTCCTGGCGAAGGATGTCGTCGCGATTCCGAAATCACGCGCCGCCGCCGATGCGCTCTTCGGTCTGCAAGATGCTTACGGCAGCAATCATGGACCGCTGGTCATCGAGAAGATCAAGAAGGCCAAAAAGATTATTTTCCATTCGTGTGGCGATTCAGGCGCATCGGAACAGCGCAAATACCGCAATGAGCTGAAAGTGTCCGATCAGGTGACGCTCGATTCCGCCCAGTCGGATGAGGCGAACCGTCCCGCATTTCTCTTCCATCTCGGTGATGTGGTCTACAATTTCGGCGAGTCCCAATATTATTACGATCAGTTTTACGACGCATTTCGCAATTACCCCGCTCCGATCTTCGCAATTCCGGGCAACCACGATTCGTTCGTCGTTCCGGGCACGCCGGATAATGAGACTCCGCTCGCGATATTCCAGCGCAATTTTTGCGCCAAGCAACCGGTCATTACAAACGAGGCGCGTTCGCTTCACCGCACGGCGATGACCCAACCGGGCGTCTATTTCGCGCTCGACGCCCCCTTCGTGCGGATCATCGGGCTGTTCAGCAACGCGCTGGAGGACCCCGGCGTCATTTCGAACGAAGATGGCAAGTGGCCGGTGGTCAAGAACGACCAGCTGGATTTTCTCTCGGCTCAACTCAAGCGTATCAAAACCGAGAACTACAAAGGCGCCGTGCTCCTCGCCGTTCATCATCCGCCCTACACCTACACGGCCCCGCCGAAAAAGGGCGCCGGCGGCAACCACAGCCCGAGCGTCGTTATGTTGAGCCAGATTGACAAGGTTTGCCTGAAAGAAGGCGTTTATCCGCATGCCGTCCTGTCGGCGCACGCACACAACTATCAGCGCTATACCCGGACCATGCAGTTCGCCGGGCGCGAAATTGATGTGCCCTTCATCGTTTGCGGCGACGGCGGACACAACGTCAATCCGCTGGTGCGCGCGAAGAAGGGAGAGCCGGCGCAGGAGCCACACCCCGGCAGCCGCGTCGATTATATGGAGTGGAAAAAAGCTGCCATCACGGCCAAAGAGCTCTGGCTCGAGAAATACAACGACACCAATTACGGCTATCTGCGCATCCACGTCGACGAGAAGGAACTCGTGATTGGATTCCACCAGGTCGGCGCGAGCACGCTGGCGCAGTCACGCTACGACATGGTGACGCTCAACCTGGCCGACCAAAAAATGGTGACGAACTGACCTAGGTGCCAAACAGCCGCGCCGGCGTATCCACCAGGATGTGCCGGCGCGCTTGTTCATCCGGCGTCCACGCGAAAAACAAATCGAGCAAATGCCCGTCGTCCGGCATGATTTCGGCCGCGATCGACGGATGCGGCCAGTCGGTGCCCCATATCAACCGCTCCGGATTGGCTCGCAGCAACGCATCGTGAAACGGCCGCGCATCCGGATAGTCCGGGTATTGGTCGGATAACCGGTAGGGCGCGGAAACCTTCACGTGCACATGTCCGTCGCCCACAAGTCGCAAAAGCGCCTGGAAATTCGCATCGGAAACGCCGCGCGCGGCCGGAATGTGCAGCATGTGATCGACGACCACCGGCATCTCGCGTGAAATGTCACGAAAGGTCGGGGCGAGGTCGCTCATCAGCCGCCAGTCACAGAACACCTGTATGACCCAGCCGAGCTCGCGCATCGCCGGGCGAAAGATCTCGAACACATCGAGGCCGACGCCGCGTACATAACCGGGCTTTCCCGCGTCCGAAAACAGATGAAAGCGCAAGCCGCGCATGCCGAGCTTGTGCCAGTCGCGCAATGTGTCCGGCGCGATACGCGTATCGGTGATGGCAACGCCGCGCAGCCGCTGCGGATAGCGTTCCAGTGCGTCGAGCAACACGCGGTTGTCGAAGCCGTGCGCGTTGCCCTGCACCAGCACGCCGCGCGCAAAGCCGAAATGGTCGAGCAGCGCGACATAACGCTCGACGGGAGCGTCAGGCGGGGTGTAGCCGCGGCCCGGCGTAAAGGGAAATTTGCCGGCCGGCCCGAAAATATGCGCGTGCGTGTCCCATGCGCCGCGCGGCGGCGGCGTACGCGGCTTGCGCGGCTCCGGCACAGGTCCCGCGATGCGCGGCGGCTCGTTAGACACGATCATCGGTCCTGTAATTGGACTTCGGCACAGACGCACGCACGGCCGAACTCCCTCTCCCCGTTGGGGAGAGGGTTGGGGTGAGGGGGCAAGTGACTCTCGATAGTCAACTTCCCCTCACCCGTCGCACTTCGTGCGCCGACCTCTCCCTATGGGAGAGGTGAAGCGAGTGTGTGGCGCGGCCTCCGCAAAGTGATTCGTGAATGACGCGCATCACCCGAGCCGGATATTGGCGTCCTTCACAACCTTGCTCCACAGCGCCATCTGGTCCTGAACGAAGCTGCGGAATTCTTCAGGCGTGGTCGGGCGAATGTCGATATTGAGTTGTTCGAAGCGCGTGGTGACGTTGGGGTCGTGCAGCACATTGTTGATGCCGGCATTGAGCTTTTGCACGATCGGCGCCGGCGTCCCGTGCGGCACGAAGACGCCATTCCATTCATAGGCTTCGAAACCGGGCAGAGTATCCGACACAGGCGGAATATCCGGCAAACTATTGAGCTTGCCTTTGCCGGTGTGCGCAATCGCTTTGACCTTGCCGCCCTTGATCAACGCAGCCGCCGCCGAACCGTTTGCGAAGAAGAATTTCACCTGCCCCGCCATCACGTCGTTGAGCGCAAGGCTGCCGCCACGATAAGGCACGTGGCTGATTT
>DATFVF010000110.1:0-2233 GCA_035260465.1 Pseudolabrys sp.
GCCCGGACGCTGAGCGGCTCCTATTCTACCTGATGTTGATTGCAACGGGAAACGAAATCCCGTCCCCCTCAATCAGCAGCGGGCTGACGGCAGCAGCTCTGGCCACTGGGCTACTCACTCGATAGTTGCCGGAATGGCATCTTCTATATGCTGCAGCATTTCCAAATGAGATTCAGTGCTGACGGGGGCGACAGTAAAATACCTATTGTCAGAAAATGGTGATCCGGATCTCCGCTCTAAAATAAAGTCCGTATACAGGTCGGCGCCCTTGCCCGCCACGCTTGCCAACCCTCCGCCACTCACTCACAATTCCAAGGAGCAAACGCTTGGGGGATTCATGTCTGTCATCCGGTCCCAAAATTTCCAGTTTGGTTTGGCGCTGGCAACGGCACTTGCGGCTTCGCTGTGGTCTGCCGCAAGCCATGCCTACACCCCCGAGCAGCAGCAAGCGTGCAGCGGCGACGCGTTTCGGCTTTGTAGTTCGGACATTCCGGATGTCGACCGCGTCACGGTCTGCATGATCAGGAACAAGGCGCAGCTCAGTCCGGACTGCCGAAGGTTCTTCAGAAACGACCCCGAGCCCGCGGCGACGCCGGTTGCCGCGGGAAGACCTCTCAGCATCAAGCCCGCCACCTCGCGAAAGCCGGTCAGCGCCAAGTCGCGCAAGACCAAGAAGCCGAAGCCGGCCGCGACCTGACCGCGATGCCGAAGCGCTGCCGGCGTTTGCCTGCTTTGAGGCGTCCGTCGCCGCGATCTGGACTCGTTTTGTTCGTTTTTACCGCTACCAAGTCATCAAAAGAGTCGTCAGCAGAGTCGTCCGCAAGGCCACACGGACAGGTAGAGCGGGGACAAAAATCGGCGTCAGCCCGCAAAAAACTCGCGCCACGACTCGTTCAAGCGCATTTTCGAATCGATTTTCGCGATTTTTCGCGCTGTTGCGATGCACGGTGTGACTCAAAAGCCAACCTTGCCGATTATTCCGAGCTTTGCTGCCATATTCAGTAAATTTTTCTTTCACGAATCACCGCGCTGATTCATTTTCGCGTTCTGGGGTCAATCTGGAGGCCAAGGTAATGAACGTCATTGTTTTCGCATCGCGTAAAGGTGGCTCGGGAAAAAGCACCCTGGCTGCTCACCTCGCTGCCCATGTCCATAAAGCAACAAAACCCTGTTTATTGATCGACGCCGATCCGCAAGGTTCGTTGACGCTGTGGCACAAGCTGCGCGGCACCAACGAACCGGCGATCAAAACCGCCGTCAATTCCGTCAGCGGGATCATCGCCAATGCCAAGCGCGACGGCATCGAATGGGTATTCATTGATACGCCGCCGAATATGTCGGCGGTCGTGGAAGACGCCATCAAGAGCGCCACGATGGTGATCATTCCGGCGCGGCCGGGCGTCTTCGACGTCAACGCCGTGCAGGAAACCATCCAAACCTGCCGCACCGCGCGAAAACCCTATGCGGTTGTGCTCAACGGCGCGCCGGCGCGCCGCGACGACGTCGAGAGCCCGATCGTGACCATCGCGCGGGAATCGCTGACCAAGTTCAAGGCGCCGGTTTGGGGCGGGCAGATCACCAACCGTGCCGATCTTCTGATGGCGCTCAGCCATGGCGAAGGCGCGCGGGAATATTATGCCGAAGGCCGCGCGGCGGCGGAAATCGGCCGGCTATGGTCGGCGATCGAACGCTCGGTCAAGGCAATCCGTGGCAATGCGCCTGCGAGCGGCGCGATGCACAAGCAGGCGGCGTAGTTTCGCGACGCTGAGAGGGGCGACAAAGAACGCGCGGGCTCCGCGCGTTTTTCTATTGCCGTTTGTCCTCAATAACGCCCGCCGTCATTGCGAGGAGCGTTAGCGACGAAGCAATCCATCCTTGCTTCGCGACTCTATGGATTGCTTCGTGGAGTTCATCATCGGGCGCGCATTCGCGCGACCCGGTGGCTCGCAATGACGGAGAAGGTGTGCGTGTAGCGCGCGTTCAAGCGACCATCAGCACGTAGAAGACGACGACCGGCGACAGGCTCAGGATCACCGACCAGATGCCGAGCGCCCAAAGGATGTCCTCGGTCGTAAAACCCTGTTGTTCAGGGCATGGATTATCATGCGTATTCACGACGCCCCCGCGGTTTTTGTTCTTGCGGGGATATCGATACGCCTCGAATTTTAAAAAGCCGGTCGCAGTTTCGCTCGCATTTGATCACAGGAGCTACCGCGGCTTAACCACGGCAGCG
>DATFVF010000111.1:0-8974 GCA_035260465.1 Pseudolabrys sp.
GCGGCGTGGTCAAGAAATTCGAGCGCGAGTGAACAGGCGGCGTTCGGCGCGACGCCGATTCGCCTATCCCTGAGCTATTCGGCCATCTGCGGCACGCGATTGAACTACTGGGGCAGATCGCGTTGCGGCCCCATAGGCCGGGAGCTGAACCCAAGCGCGCAAAACCTCGCAGGTTCAATTGCCCAGCGGTACTACGAGCAGTACGCCAGCCCTAAATGCCCCTGCCCTAACAACTAGAGGCATAACGCTTTTTGTCGTCAGCATTCACTGTCCATCATCGGAGCGATGCAGAAGCGTCGTTGCTGCATTTTTGTGGTTTCGATCTGCGCCACTAACGTTTTGATAGCACCCGAAGCGGTCTGATTTGTGCTCAAGCGGGCTTAATGCCGCTCTTTTTATATTTTGGCAAATGGTGGCGCTGGCCGGCGTACCGCCATCGCCCGTGTTCGGAGGGTTTGCAATGTCCGCTTTAAGCCCGAAAGTGGGCATCAGCGGGAGGCACTACAATGTCCGCTTTGGGTCAAAAGCAGCCATGCCCGATGGCCGATTTACCCCAATAGCGGACATGATCGACACCAGTCGGTCTAATCATCAAATTTGGATTAAGCTTTGACGCGGCTCACACGAACGATGTCCGTTACAAAATCGCTCTGCGATTTTGTTTATTGCGTGGAGGGAGGAATTTACGCAAAAATAAATGCGCCTCTTTCTTGAGCATACCCGATTTCATTTGGAGGTTGTTTTGGCTGAAACCGTCGCAGCGATCGTGGCAGCACACCGGGCTGGAACACTAACGCCGGAACAGACCGCCGCGCGCAGCTTTGCCCGCATCCGTGCTCACAGCGACCCCGCCATATTCATCTATCTGCGGCCGGAAGCCGATGTGCTGAGGGAAGCACGCACGCTGACCGCATCCGATGATATTGCCCTGCCAATGTATGGCATTCCTGTTGCAGTGAAGGACAATATCGACGTCGCCGGTCTGCCAACGACCGCAGCCTGCCCGGCTTTCAGCTATAAGCCGTCAGAGGACTCAACTGCCGTGGCGCGGTTGCGGGCGGCCGGCGCCATCGTGATCGGCAAGACCAATCTCGATCAATTCGCTACTGGCCTGGTCGGTGTGCGTTCGCCCTATGGCGTACCGCGGAACACGTTCAATTCAGAATTGATCCCGGGCGGATCGAGCTCCGGCTCGGCGGTCGCTGTTGCTGCTGGATTGGTGCCACTCGCACTCGGCACTGACACCGCCGGGTCGGGACGGGTGCCGGCGGGCCTCAATAATATTGTCGGTCTGAAACCAAGCCTCGGCTTGATCTCGACCTTTGGTGTCGTGCCGGCGTGCCGAACGCTCGACTGTGTGTCGGTGTTTGCACTTACGGTCGACGACGCATGGGTGGCGCTTGGTGCCATGGCAGGGCCGGATCGCGCCGATCCCTATTCGCGCAATCGACCGCTTGGAAATACCGGTGCTATGCCGCCGCATGTTAAGCTCGGCGTGCCGCGCGCTGGCCAGCTTCTGTTTTTCGGGGACCGTCAATACAAAGCCGAATACAACGCCGCGCTCGGACGGCTGGCGCGGCTGGGCTGCGAGTTTGTCGAGATCGATATCGAACCATTCTATGAAACCGCGCGCCTGCTTTACGAAGGCCCGTGGGTGGCCGAGCGTACCATCGCCGCGCGCTCGATATTATCGTCCGACCCCGACGCCATTCATCCGGTGACGCGCGAGATTATACTGAGCGGGTTGCGCCCGACTGCAACCGACGCCTTCACGGCATTCTACAAGCTCGAAGCGCTGCGCCGCGTCACCGACCACACTTTCCGTCAGATCGACGCATTAGTTTTGCCGACTGCTCCCACTGCCTATTCGGTCAAGCAGGTGCTGGCCGATCCAATCCAGCTCAACAGTCGACTCGGTACCTACACAAATTTCGTCAATCTGCTCGATCTTTGTGGATTGGCGGTACCAGCTTCGATGACGGAGGCCGGCGTGCCGTTCGGCATCACGCTGCTGGCGCCGGGCGGCGCCGACGCGCGTCTTTCCGAAATCGGTCGCGTGTTCCATGCCGATACTGCATTGGCGCTCGGCGCGCTGAAGCATCCGCAGCCACCGTTGACGTCGGCAGCAACGTCACTCACCGACAACGAGGTCGCTGTTGCGGTTGTCGGCGCGCATTTGTCCGGCCTCCCGCTGAATGGAGAATTGCGCGCGCTCGGCGGTCGCTTGCTCGAGGAGGCAAGGAGCGCCCCCGATTATCGGCTTTATGCGCTGGCCGGCACAAAACCGCCAAAGCCAGGCCTGTTGCGCGTGGACGGTGGCAAAGGCGCGGCGATCGAGGTCGAAGTCTGGGGACTTCCGACGGAAGCCTTCGGCCGTCTCGTGACTGGTGTACCAATGCCGCTCTCGATCGGTACGATTAAGCTCTCCGACGGCCGGCGTATAAAAGGCTTTCTGGTGGAAGCCGCTGCTACGATCGACGCGCGCGATATTTCAAGCTTCGGCAGCTGGCGCACATTCCTGGCGAGCGAACAAACGCCGGCGTAGCATCGTTTAAAGCGATTCCGTGTAGGCTTCGTATTCGTCACGCACGGTTACTATATGCGCATACATTGCCGACGCCGCAACCGATTGCTCGCCACGCAAGATCGCCTGTACCACGCGATCGTGCTCGATATGCGATTTAGCGAGTCGGCCGAGATTGCGAAACTGCGCGCGACGAAACGGCTGCACTCTTGCGCGCGTTGATAGCGTCATCTCTGCAAGATAGGTGTTGTGGGCGCCAGTATAGATACTGCTATGAAAAGCCTCGTTGACCTCGTGGTAGCGCTGCGGGTCGCCACTCTGAATCATCACCCGCAATTTATCATGGATACCCTCGAGTCCGCGCCGCTCGACGCTTGTCATGCGTTCGGCGGCAAAGCCGGCACAGAGCGCCTCCAGTTCAGCCATGGCTTCGAACATGCCGGCAAGCTGGTCCGCACTTGGTTGAGCGACGACGGCAGCACGATGCGCACGCACTTCCACTAATCCGCTCGCCACCAGCAAACGGATTGCTTCGCGTACAGGTGTCCGCGAAACATGAAATCGGTCCGCAAGCGTGATTTCGTCGAGCGCAGCGCCGGGTAAGAGCACGCCCCGGACAATCTCATCGGCTAGTTGCAAGCGTAGCTCCTCGGCGCGCGTTTTGCGTTGCCAAATGGCGGATCGCGCTTCCGCCACCGGTGCGGTCAGGGTCATGCGGACACCTTGAGCGATGGTCTGGGTGCAACGACTGCGCCCATCTGCTCCAGTGCGTGCGCGACACGCAGGGCGATATCTTCGCGCCAGGGCGCTGCGATGATCTGCACGCCGATCGGCAGCGGCTGCAACGTTACGGGGACCGCTACCACTGGCAAGCCGATGAACGAGATCGGCTGTGTGTAAATGCCCAAATTGGCGCGCACCGGCATCTCGACGCCGCCGAGGTTGAACGTCTGCTGACCGATTTTCGGCGCCGTGCAAGGCGTCGCCGGAGCCAATATCGCATCGCAGGACTTGAACAATTCGAGCACGCGGGAGTGGTACCAGCGGCGGAAATTCTGCGCCTTCACCACCAGCGGCGAAGGAATCATGGCGCCGGCGAGCAAGCGGTCGCGAACAGCCGGATCGAATTTGTCCGCCCGGTCACGCAGGCGGTCGAGATGCAGCGCTGCGCCTTCTGTAGTGGTGATCACATAGGCCGCGGCACGCGCGCGCCGCGCCTCGGGAATTTCGATCTCATTGCTCGCGCCGGCCGCCTTGGCAACGCGATCGAGCGCCTCAAGCGCTTCGGGAAAGGCGCCTTGCTGGAAATAGCCGCCCGCAACTGCGATGCGCAAACCCTCGAGCCCGCGCTCAAGCTCTGGCAATGTCGGCTCAACCGCGCGATCGGCACAGGCCGCGTCGTCGGTATCGGTGCCCTGCATCAAATCATAAGATAGTGCCAGATCGCGCGTTGACCGCGCGAACGGCCCGAGATGATCGAGGCTCGTAACGAAAGGAAAACTGCGCGCCCGAGACAGCCGGCCATAAGTCGGCTTGAGGCCGAAAGTTCCGCACAGCGACGACGGCACTCTGATTGACCCGTTGGTGTCGGAGCCGAGTGCGAGCGGCACCATGCCGCCGGCCACTGCACCGGCTGAGCCGCCGGAGGAGCCGCCGGTCATGCGCGTGAGATCGTGTGGATTGCGTGAGGCGCCGTCGTGCACATTTTCGCCGGTGAAGTCGTAGGCGTATTCGCCCATATTGAGTGCGCCGACCAGCACGGCGCCCGCCGCTTCGAGTTTCTCGATCAACGGAGAATCGCGTTTTGCCGGCGGCAAGGCGCGGTTGATCTTTGAGCCGGCAACGGTCGTGATCCCCGCGACGTCGAATAAATTTTTGACGGCGAAGGGTACGCCTGCGAGCGGCCCGAGTTTTTGTTTGTTGGCCGCCGCTGCATCGATTACCTTGGCGCGGGCGCGCGCCCGTTCCGCGGCAATAACGGTAAACGCGTTCAGCACCGTGTTGCGTTCACCGATCCGCGCCAGCGCATCCTCGACAACAGCCGCCGCGCTCGTCTTGCCCGATGTGACCGCCGCCGCGATCTCGGTCGCGGTTGACCATGACGTGTCAAACGGCGCGGGTTTAGGCCGCGAAGATGGGCGCAGGCTCGGCATCGTCCGGCATTTCAAATTCGGCGACCACCGCCGCGTGTTTAAGTGTGACTTCGAGATTGGCTCTCACCTCCGGCAGCCAATCCGTTTTCATTGGAAGACCGAGCGTCCGGGCGGACGCGATGATGAAATCGAAGAGCGGATCTGGATCGGCCATACGCTTTACTCGCTACACTGGCGGATGCGGGATCGCGGTCAGCAGGTCGCGGGTATACGCTGCTTGCGGCGCTACGAGAACCTGCTCGGTTGGCCCCTGCTCGACGATCTGCCCCGTCTGCATGACGATGACACGATCGCACAACAGGCGGACAACGTTGAGGTCGTGGGAAACAAAGAGGTAGCTCATCCCCAAAGAATCCTTGAGGTCTTGCAAGAGGTTGAGGACCACCGCTTGCACCGAGACATCGAGCGCGGCGGTCGGTTCATCGAGGATGATGAGGTCGGGTTTGAGCGCGATGGCGCGGGCGATGCCGACACGCGCCTTCTGTCCTCCGGAGAGTTGATGCGGAAATCGGTCGAGCAATTCAACCGGCAAACCGACCTGCCGTGCCAGTTCCTCGCAGCGTTCGCGCACAAAGACTCTCTCGCCGTTGCCGAGGCGCAGGATCGGATCGGCAATGGCGCGCGCTGCGGTAAAGCGTGGATTGAGGCTGTCGGTTGGGTCCTGAAACACCATCTGGATGCGTTTGCGCAACGGCAGCGTGGCGAATTTGCGTGCCGGGATTTCGCCAATGTCCTGGCCGTCGAACATGATGGTGCCGGAGGTCTTGTCGATCAGTCGCATCACCATCGTCGACGTGGTGGATTTGCCACAGCCTGACTCCCCAACAAGGCCAACGCTCTCCCCACGGCCGACGGTGAAACTGATGCCGTCGACGGCACGGAAATTGTCCGGCTTCACTGTCGGCTTTGGCCCAAACAACTTCTTAAACGAACCGCCGGCGTCGTTGCGCGGATATTCCTTGACCAGCTTTTCGACGACTAGCAGCGGCATCGCCGCGTGACCGTTGGTACGGCCGATGGGTCTGGCGCCTTTTGTCTCTTCCTCGGGAAGAAGATCGCGCAGCGTTACACCGGGACGGGGAGTCGCTCGCATCAGCTTGCGTGTGTAACGGTGCGACGGCGCCTTGAATATCGTTTCCGCCTGGGCGGTTTCGACGACATGGCCTTTCTCCATCACCACAACGCGATCGCAATAGGCAGCGGCCAGACCAAGATCGTGAGTGATGAGGATCATCGACATGTCGCGCTTACGGGTGAGATCCACCGTGAGATCCATCACGGCTTTCTGCGTGGTCACGTCGAGGCCTGTTGTCGGCTCGTCGGCGATGAGGAGCTGCGGCTTGCAGGCGAGTGCCAGCGCGATGACGACGCGCTGGCACATGCCGCCGGACAGCTCGAACGGATAAGCGTGGTAGCGCTCGCGGGGCCTCGCGATGCGCACATGCTCCAGCATTTCGATCGCCTTCTCGCTCGCCTGTGCGCTGTCTACTTGCGCGTGCTGGAGCAGCACGTCCTCGATCTGGCGACCGATCTTCCGGATCGGATTGAGTGCCAATCGCGGCGATTGGAAAATCATCGACATTTCACGGCCGCGCAATTCGCGCATCTCGTTTTCCGGCACGGCGCGCAAATCAACCCCACTGAACATTACCGTGCCGTCGGCGATGCGGCCGGCGCGGTCGAGAATGCGCATCACAGCGTAGGACGTGACGGATTTGCCGGAGCCGGATTCACCGACGATCGCCAGCGATTCGCCTTTCGCGACAGAAATATTGATGTGCTGCACCGCGCGAACGACGCCGCGTCGCGTGGCGAACTCGACAGTCAGATCCCGCACGTCAAGCAGCGGCAGGCTTTTGTCGGAGTTACGCAGCAGCGTCTCGGTCTTGCTCGGCTTCTTGGCCATGGTTCATGTCCGCCGCTGCGGGTCGACGAGGTCGCGCAGGCCGTCCCCCAAAAGATTGAAGCAGAACACCGCGATCATCAGCGCCGCGCCGGGAAACAGCGCGATCCACCATTCGCCAGAAATGATGTTGCCGGCACCCTCGGCTACCATAATCCCCCACTCCGGTGTCGGCGGGCGCACGCCAAGGCCGATGAACGAGAGGCCGGCGGCATTGAGGATGGCGTAACCCATGGTAAGCGAGATCTGCACCATCATAATCGGCATGATGTTCGGCAGGATGTGCATTAACAGAATGCGAAAGTCGCCGTTGCCGGACAACCGGGCCGCCTGCACGAAACCAGCGTCGCGACGCACATTCGCTTCGGCGCGGGCGACGCGCACATAAAGCGGGAAATTGATGATGGCTGTGGCGAGGACGATGTTGGTCACCGTATTGCCGAGCGCCGCGACGATGCCCATGGCGAGCACAAACAGCGGGAAGGCCATGATGGTATCGGATATGCGGCCGACAATGCGGTCGGTCCAGCCTCCGAAGAAACCGGCAGCAATGCCGGCGAACCCACCCATGGCGAAGACCAGCACAACGGAGGTAATTGCGATTGTGAAGTCGAGGCGCGTCGCCACAATCACCCGGCTGAATATGTCGCGGCCAAGCTGATCGGTACCGAACCAGTGTTTGAGCGATGGCGCGGCAAGCGCTGCCGAAGTGTCGCTCGCCAGCGGATCATGCGGCACGATATAGGGGCCGATCAGGGCGCAGAGCGCGATCAGGATGAATAGGCCAAAGGCAATTCCAGTGATCGGATTCTCCGCAATTACATAACGTGCGTGGCGGAAAATGGAATTGCTTGGTGCCTTCGCCACCGCCGGTCCTTGTGGACTGAGCAAGATGTCGGTCATGCCTCAAGTCTCACGCGCGGATCAATGACACCGTACAGAACGTCAATGATCAAATTGAGAACCACATAAAGGATAGCCATGGTGAGGACGAAGCCCTGCACAGGCGCGAAGTCGGAGGAGATCAGCGCTTCGACCGCGTAAGAACCAATGCCAGGCCACGCAAAAACCTTCTCCACCAGTACGTTGGCGCCGAGCAAGAAGGAGAACACCATGCCGAGGGTGGTAACCACCGGCAGCATGGCATTGCGGAATGCATAAGTGAGAATGACGGTGCGGCTGTCGAGTCCACTGGCGCGTGCGGTACGCACAAAATCGGAGGCGAGCACGGCAAGCATCGACGCGCGGGTCATACGTGCAATTGGCGCCAACGAGAAGACGCAGAGCGTGAGGCCGGGCAACAGCAGCTGACTTAACGCGGCGCGGAATGTCGCGAGATCGCGGTTGAGCAGACTGTCGATCAGATAGAAGCCGGTGATTTGCGGCGGCGGCGAAAAGAATACGTCGAGGCGTCCGAGGGGCGCCGGCGACCAGCCGAGCAGGAAATAGAACACATAAACCAACAATAGGCCGGTGAAGAACACCGGCAGCGATACGCCGGCGGTCGCCACCACGCGGCAGGTGTGGTCAATCCAGGAGCCCTGCTTTACCGCGGCAAGAATGCCCAGCGGCACGGCGATCGCCATCGACAAGATGAGACCGAACAAAGTGAGCTCTGCCGAGGCGGGCAACCGGTTCTTAAGTTCTGTGAGCACCGGTTGACCGGTGGTGAGCGAGGTGCCGAGGTTGAGATGGCCGAGGTCGGCGACGTAGCTGCCAAACTGAACGATTAGTGGCTTGTCGAGACCGAGTTTGACACGGATCTGCTCGATCGCCTGCTTGTCTGCTGCGGGGCCGGCGAAATAGGCCGCCGGATCGCCGGGTAGCGCGCGTGTCAGCAGAAAAGTGATGATGACCACCCCGATCAGGTTTGGGATGACCAGCATCATGCGCTTTGAAATCAGAGCAAGCATGCGACGTCTCTGCCGTCACACCCGGTCGCCCAATTCGGCATGTGGGTTAGCCTTTCACGAGAGTGCGGTAGTCGAGCCGGCGGTGGAACCAGTAGGCGTAGCCGGACACGTTCTTCTGCATCGCGACGTTCACATACGGCTGGTAGAGCGGCACGCGCGGCATGTCGGCGTAAGCGGTCTCGACAAAGCCTCTAACGTCCGTGTCGTAGGTTGCCTTGTCGCCGTTTGCCGCCGCGGTTACGGCGCCTTCGATGAAGCCGTCCATCGTCTTCGACTGGTAGCTCATTGTGTTGAAGATCGAATTTTTTCCGTGGTAGCACCAGATGTAGAAGTACTCCGGATAATCGAGCCAGCCCGAGAAGACGTTGGTGTAAAGCGGCAGCGTCTTCTTGTTGAGTTCCGTACGCCAGTTGGCGCCTGGCACTTTGTTGATCGTGGTGCGGATGCCGATTTGCGCAAGGCTCTCCTGAGTCAAAACGCA
>DATFVF010000112.1:0-13251 GCA_035260465.1 Pseudolabrys sp.
AAATCAGTCCGGCCCAGTGCGATGCCGTTACGTCTCCAAGGTTGACCGGCCAGAGCATGAGAGCCGCGCCTAAAGACAGCGGCAAGAACAGCGCGACTTGCCAGGAGATCACTTCCCAGCCGGGCAGCTTCCGGCTCAGGCGACCGGAGAGCGTATAGCCGAACGCTCCGGAAATAATGGTGCCGAGCAAATACAGATCGCCAAGTTCGATCATGTGTGTATTGCCCCGCCGCAGCATGAACAGGAGCACGATGGCGGCGCCGGCCGCGCTCGAGAGCCAAAAGCCCGGGCTTGGCCGCTCGTGGGCGATCAGGGCGGCCACGGCCGCTGTGGCGAGCGGGAGGATGCCGAGCACGACGCCGCCGTGAGCGGTCGGCACATGGACCATGGCCATCGCCGTGAAAACCGGAAAGCCAACGATCGTGCATAAGCCGGCGAGCAGGAATTCGTGCCACAGCGCGCGCGGCGGGATTGGCCGACGCAGCGCGAGCAGCAGCAACAGGCCCGCGCAACCGGCAATCGCTGCGCGTGCGGCCGATAGAAACAACGGGTCGAACGCCGCGACCGCGAGTCTTGTCGCCGGCAGTGTGCCGCCGAACAGGAGCACGCCCATAAAGCCGAGTGCCAGGCCGAGTTTTTCATGAGGAGTCGTCATGCAGGGCGGCGGACGCTAGCGTGACATTCCTCGCCGCGCCAGCGAGGTGCCTCCAAAAAATTGGCGGGGGCCCGGCGGTTTTGCCGCCGAGCCCCCTTACAATATATCAGCCGGCCTGTAAGCCGGGTTCTGTATGGCCTGCGGTGCGAACCGCAGACGTGACGGCCATTCCTCTGGTGCGCCGGTTGCCCGGCGCATCAAGCAACCTACCCGAATGACTGGCCCGGACGGACCTGGAGCTTTCGCTCCAACGTCATTCCTATTCGGTCTTGCTCCCGGTGGGGTTTGCCGTGCCGCTTCCGTCGCCGGAAGCGCGGTGCGCTCTTACCGCACCGTTTCACCCTTGCCGCGGCTATACGCAACGCGCCGAGGCGGTCTCTTCTCTGTGGCACTTTCCCTGGGGTGTAACCCCCGCCGGATGTTATCCGGCACCGTTCGTCCATGGAGCCCGGACTTTCCTCCCCGGCCACCTTTCGGCATTGGCGCGGAGCGGCCGTCCGGCCGACTGACGGGATAGGAATGGAGGACACCGGGCCTGCGCGTCAAGTCTTGCAGCGCGAGAGGCTTAAGAAAGCCCAACAATGGGTCATCCGGGCAATAGGATCAGCCGAGTGGCGCGGGTCGGGTTTCAATGAGCGCGCGCAAGGTGAGCAGCGTTGAGGGATCAGCGATGCCGTCGACGCGCGCCTGCCTGAAGTGACGCTGAAATGCCGTGACCACCTCGCGCGTGGCTTCGTCATAAGTGCCGGTTTCCGCAATGCCGTAGCCGTAGGAGCGCAAGGTTCGCTGAAGCCGCGTGGCCGACTCTCCCCGGTCGCCAGGCTTGAGGCCCGTACCCTCGAGATCGAGGGGGGCAGCGCGGACCCAGTGGCCAACGCCAGATTCACTCAACAATCCCCACGGAAATTTTTCGCCAGGATCCTGTTTGCGCGCCGGCGCTACATCGGAATGAGCCAGAATACGGTCGGCACTGATCGGCCCGCGTCTGGTAATGATCGACTTGCAGAGCGAGATGCTCGCTGCAATCTGACGCAAAGGAAAGTCGCTATAACCGAATTCATGACCGGGGTTGACGATTTCGATACCGATCGATCGCGAATTGATGTCGGTCTCACCCGCCCAGGATGATTCACCAGCATGCCAGGCGCGTCGTTCCTCCGGCACGCACTGCACGATGCGGCCATCCTCAAATACCACGTAGTGGGACGATACCTTGCTTGCGGCGATGGTGAGACGCTGCAGCGCTGCCGCTCCGGTCTGCATGCCGGTGTAGTGCAGGAGGATCATATCCGGCGGGCGACCGTCCTTGCGCTCGTCAAAATTGGGCGACGGCGCGACGTCGGCGACGATGAAGGAATCCGGCGGAAAAACGGACATGGGCCGGACAAAACCTGGGCCGGACAAAACCGGTGTTGGAAGCGGGCCGGGCATAATTCACCGCCCGACCAAAAAAGCAAGGCTTGTAACAAGGCTTGTAACCACGCGGCAGCGGCCCAGACGTGATTACCCGGGCCGCAGCCTGTTTTTTCCTTTGGCTCCGACGAATTAGCGATTGGTCGAAGGTGTACTTCCCGAAGGCTTCATACCACCGCCCATCGGACTGCCTGCGCCGGTCGTGCCGGTAGGCCGCGGGGGCTCATAGCGCGCGAAGGTCTGGGCATTATTGAGCTGGTCCTTCGTGACGGTGAGTTTGAGTTTGTCGGCCGAACCGTTTTGTCCGGGAACCACATCGAACGAATTCGGTGCAAGTGCGACCTCTTTAGAGCCTATGCCAAGAAAGCCGCCAACGCCGACCACGAAGGCCTCAACCTTGCCGCTCTTGTCGAACAGGATATCGGTCACGTCGCCGATCTTCTGATTGTCGGAACCGAGCACGTCCGTGCCCTTGAACTTGGAAGCCAACCATTGATCGGGCTTCTGAGAGGATACGAAACTCGGCTTGCCGGAACCCTGCGATTGGGCGGCGGGCGCCGGGTCAGACGAACTCGGTGTGTTTGGTGATTGTGCCAGCGCGGCGGTTGCGACCGCTGCACTGAGCGCGGTGGACAATAAAAGTTTCTTGAGCATTTTATGCCTCCTCTAGACTCTCGGAACGAGTTCCATGAGACACAACGCGGCGGGCATCGTCGCCGTTCCCTTTTTGGCGAAAAACCGACAGCAGTTTGAAAACGGAACCTGATCAGGCGGGTTTCGCGTCGGCGCTCGTCGAGCTGTCGATTTGTTTTTCTTTTTCGTGCAAACGCACGACAGTCACAGTGCAAGGCGCTTCAGCGACAACCCGCGCCGAGACACTGCCGAGACAGTGTTTCAGGGTTTGCCATGCCGCCGGACGGCGACGGATCAATGAGACGAAAGCCGTCGACGATGTTTCCGCTGCTAGCTTGCGCGGAACCACGCTCAAGCTCCCTCGATCAAACGAAGGCTCAAGATTTTCGGCAATCCGGCTTCGCGTACCTTACGCGCCGCTGTTTCGGTGTCATACGGCACGCGCACGTAAACCAGGACGTTGTGTTCGGTATCGAGAGCGCCATAGCAGGCAGCCGGATTATAGTCGCGTGGCTGCCCGACCGAGCCGATGACGGCGAGCCAGCGCCGCTGCGCGAGTAGCGGAATTTCGACGGACTGTACCGGCAGGAACCCCGCGAGCTTTCCAGTTGCTGACAAATGATAAAGCTGGGGCAAATGGACGTGTCCGCAAAAAGTCGACAGCGCACGCGTCGCCATGAAATTGCGGGAGGCGCTCTCGACACTGGTGACGTATTCCCAATGATGCGGCTGATGTGCGCTAGCGTGGACGAACAGCCGACCATCGGTCTCGAAGGTTAGTGGCAATCGGGCCAGGAACTCGCATTGGGTCGCATCGAGCTTTGGCCGCGTCCATTCGATTGCTTCCGCGGCAACCGAGTTCATTCCCGCCGTCCCGCTGGCAATGGCGGCGTCATGATTGCCAAGCAGCGCTATCGCACCGCTTTCGACCTCGCGCATGACCGTGTCGACCGCGAAGCCGGGGTCTGCGCCGTAGCCAACGTAATCGCCGAGGAAGATAAATCGTCCGATGCCTGCCCGGTGCGCATGATCCAGGCTGGCTTCGAGCGCCTCCCGGTTGGCGTGAATGTCGCTGAACAATCCGATCCACATCGATTCATCCGGTTAGGGCGCGGGCCGAATTCGGCAACGTTTCTTTAAGTTTAACCGCCGTTAATGGCGTTGATCTGCCGCAACGACGTGCCTCGGGAGGATTTGGGCCGATTTCTTGACGGCCATATAATCCCATGATATCCCAGTTATTCCCATTATGGGACACCTCACGAATGGGCGAGAGCCGGCGCCAATTACGCCAGCATGTCTATCGTCAGTGGTCCCCAAGCATCCTTAGTTGCGTCCGGTTGTTATGGAGTGCGGGGTATGGACCGCTTCGTGGCGAATTTCACGCTGCGGCTCGACTCGAAGGGACGCGTCTCGATCCCCGGTTCGTTTCGCTCGGTCCTCGGCCGCGATGGCTTCGAGGACCTTTATTGCTATCCGGCGCTGGATCGCCCCGCGATCGACGCCGGTGGAAGTGCGCTGATGGTAGAGATCGAGGCCTTGATCGGTCGCTATGCCCCGTTTTCGGACCAGCGAGAGCAATTTGCCCTGGCGCTCTACGGCACCAGCGAGACGGTGAAGATCGACGGCGAAGGGCGGGTGGTGTTGAGCGAGAGCCTCAAGCGCCATGCGGGAATTACCGAGGCGGTGGCGTTCGTCGGTCTGGGTCACAAGTTTCAGATCTGGGAGCCCGGCCTTTTCCAGAAAGAGCTCGCGGAGGCCACCCAAAAGGTGCGCGCGCTCAAAGGGGAGCTGAGTTCTCAGGTGGCGGCGCGCAACGCGCTTGGAGCACGGGAATGATGGCGGGCGGCGGCGGCTCAGCTGTCGCAGGCGGACCGGCCCTTCACATTCCCGTGCTCGGCCGCCCTGCGGTCGACTTCCTCAAAGTTCATGATGGCGGCGTGTACATCGATGGCACTTTCGGTGCCGGCGGCTACTCGCGCGCGGTCCTCGCGGCTGCCGACTGCAAAGTCATCGGCATCGACCGCGACCAGAGCGCGATTGCATTGGGCGCCGATCTCGTCGAGCAGGCGCGCGGCCGCCTCACGCTTATTGAGGATCGCTTTTCCAACCTCGACGCGATTGCCCGCGACGCGGGATATGACGCAGTCGATGGAGTCGTATTCGATCTGGGCGTTTCCTCGATGCAACTCGATACGCCCGGCCGCGGCTTCTCGTTCCGCCTCGATGGCCCGCTTGATATGCGCATGGGAGGCGAGGGCGCGAGTGCCGCTGACATCGTCAAGGCCGCGAGCGAGCGCGATCTCGCCGATATCATCTATGCGTTCGGTGAAGAGCGTCATGCGCGCGCGTGCGCGCGGGCCATCGTTAAAGCACGCGCAGACGCGCACATCGAGAGTACGCGAGCGCTTGCGGACATTGTCGCGTCGGTCGTGCGTTCACGCCCGAACGATATCCATCCGGCGACTCGTACATTTCAGGCACTGCGCATCTTCGTGAATGATGAGCTCGGCGAATTGGTCGCAGCGCTTCAAGCCGCCGAACGCATCCTCAAGGCCGGCGGCCGGCTGGTGGTCGTATCGTTTCATTCGCTTGAGGACCGTATCGTCAAATCGTTTTTTAACGACCGCGGCGAAAGTCGTCGTGGCTCGCGCCATGCGCCCGAGCTCGCGCGCCCAATGCCGACGTTCAACATTCTTACGAAACGCCCTGCGGTTGCCGACGACGGCGAGGTGGCACGCAACCCGCGGGCCCGATCCGCGAAGCTGCGCGCTGCCGAGCGAACGGATGCGGCGGCGCGTGCCAGCGTGCCCTCCGGCCTGTTACCGCGTCTGCCATCGTTGGCCGACGTGCTGAAGGGGCGGTGAGCCATGCGCTTGCTCAACATACTCGTTATCGGCGTATTGATCATGGCGGCGTCGTTCGTCTACAAGATTAAGTTCGATTCTACGCTGCAGGCTGAGCGTGTCGCCAAGCTGCGTGGCGAGCTTCGGCACGAGCGCAATGCTATTGCCGTCTTGCGGGCCGAATGGGCCAAGCTCGATACGCCCGGCCGCATTCGGGGTTTGGCCGATCGACACCTGGCGCTTAAACCCGTCGGGGCCACACAATTCGATAGCCTCGATCGGCTGCCCGAACGTCCGCCTGCGGTCGTGAATCAGCCAAATGGCGATCCGATCGGCGCCACGCTCGCTCCGGCACCAGATACGACCGGCAGCGTGCCGGCACCACGGTGACCGCCATGCAAGCATCGAAAAAGCCAACCGAAAGCCGCTGGCAGCACGCGTTGCGCTCCTTGCTCTACGGCCGCGATGTCGATCGTAACGTCAAAGCGAAGGCCCGGCTCGGGCTCGCCATCCTGGCATTCGCGGGCATCTTTTCGGTTATTGCGCTACGCCTCGTGATGTTTGCGACCGTCAGCGAGGGCCACGGCGGACGGCGCAGCGTCACGCAGGATGCCGTCGCTACAGCACGCCCCGACATTCTCGATCGTAACGGCGAAATTCTCGCCACCGACGTCAAGACACCGTCGCTGTTTGCCGAGCCACGCAAGATCATCGATGTGGACGAAGCGGTCGAATTGCTCACTGCGGTGCTTCCTGATCTGGATGCGACCGAAGTACGCGAACGCTTGTCGTCGAAGCGTGGCTTCGTATGGCTCAAGCGCGAGATCACGCCGAATCAGCAAGAGGAAATCCATCGACTTGGGCTTCCCGGCGTCGGTTTCCTACCCGAGAACAAGCGCGTCTACCCCAATGGTGCGGTTGTCTCGCATGAGATCGGCCATGTGAATATCGACAACCAGGGCATCGCCGGCATCGAGAAGTGGCTGGACGGGCAGGGGCTCGCCGCATTGCATATGGCGGGGCTCGCGACCGACCAATTGCAACAACCGGTCAAGCTCGCGCTCGATTTGCGAGTGCAATTTGCATTGCGCGACGAACTCGCCGCTGCGCGTGACAAGTACAAGGCCAAGGCTTCGGCTGGTGTGATTGCCGACGTCAACACGGGCGAGATTGTCGCCATGGTGTCCGAGCCGGATTTCGACCCCAACAATCCGCGCGAAGCGAACGATCCTAACCGGCTTAATCGTCTGACAACCGGCGTTTACGAGTTGGGCTCGACTTTCAAGGCGCTTACGCTGGCGATGGCGCTGGATAGCGGCCGTATCTCGCTGTCGTCATCATTCGACGCGCGCCTGCCGTTGCGCTATGGCAAGTTTGAGATCAACGACTACCACGCGCAGAAGCGCGTTCTCACTGTGCCGGAGATTTTTACCTATTCGTCCAACATCGGCACCGCGCGCATGGCGCTCTCGCTTGGCGTCGAGTACCACAAGGCATTCCTGAAAAAGCTCGGTCAGCTCGATCGCCTGCGCACCGAATTGCCGGAAAGTGCCGAGCCGCTGGTTCCCAAGCATTGGGGCGAACTGAACACTGTTACCATCGCATTTGGCCATGGCCTCTCAGTCGCGCCACTTCAGGCCGTGATGGGCATTTCTGCGCTGGTCAACGGTGGCAAGATGATCCCGCCGACCTTTCTCAAGCGCGACCAGGCCGAAGCCGATCGCTTGGCGCAGCGGGTCATCAAGCCGGAAACCGCCGAAAAAATGCGCTATTTGATGCGCTTGAACGTTGAAAAAGGCACCGCGACGCGAGCCAACGTCTCAGGTTATTATGTCGGCGGCAAAACCGGCACGTCGGAGAAGGTGGTCGGCGGGCGCTACTCCAAGACCAAAGTCTTGACCAGTTTCACCGCCATATTGCCTGCCGACAAGCCGCGCTATCAGTTGTTGATCATGCTCGACGAACCAGAAGGTCTGCCCGAAACGCACGGCTTCAGCACATCCGGCTGGAATGCCGTGCCGGTCGGCGCGAGGGTGATCGAGCGTGTGGCGCCACTGCTCGATATTCCGCCACGCTTCGATCTACCCAAGGCCGATCAAATGCTGCTTGTGAGCGCGAAGGATACGCGGTGACGCTGCGCGATCTATTGCCGGAGGCGGCGAGTGAAACGCGCCAAGCTATACAACTTGCCGCGATCGATATTAGCGGAATTACCGCCGATAGCCGCAAGGTCAAGCCCGGATTCCTTTTTGTCGCTATCGCTGGCGCCAAGGCCGACGGCGCGCATTTTGCCAAACTGGCGACGGCTGCGGGCGCGGTAGCTGTTGTAGCCGAGCAGAGGCCAGAGGGCCTTCCGGCAAATGTGGCCTTTATCGCTGTGCCAAATGCTCGGCGCGCGCTCGCGCTGGCCGCTGCGAAATTCTATTCGCGGCAGCCCGCTACGATCGCAGCCGTCACGGGCACCAGCGGTAAAACTTCGGTCGCTGCATTTACCCGCCAAATCTGGAGCGCGCTCGGTTATCAAGCCGCGAGTATTGGGACTGTCGGCATCGTTTCGCCCAAGGGTGAACGGTACGGCTCTCTTACAACTCCCGATCCGGTCGACCTGCATCGCACACTCGATCAGCTGGCAGCTGATGGCGTCACGCATCTCGCGGTCGAAGCTTCCTCGCATGGCCTCGATCAACACCGTCTTGACGGCGTGCGTGTCGCGGCAGGCGCCTTTACCAACTTGTCGCGCGATCATCTTGACTATCATCCGACCATTGAAGCCTATCTCGCCGCCAAGCTCCGTCTGTTCGAAGATCTGATTGCAGCGGGCGGCACGGCGGTGGTCGGCATTGACGATTGCTATGCGGAGCAGGTGGTCGCCGCAGCAAAAAAGCGCGGCCTTAAGATCATTTCAGTCGGTGAACGCGGCGAGGATATCAAATTCAACGGCGGGTCCATCGACGGTTTCGCACAGATCATCTCTATTGGCCACGGTGCGCGTACATATAAGGTCAGGTTGCCGCTCGTTGGCGCGTTCCAAGTGCAGAACGCAGGTCTCGCGGCGGGGCTCGCAATCGCGACTGGATCCGAGCCGGCGCGTGTATTCGCTGCCTTGGAAAAACTTACCGGCGCCAAGGGGCGCTTAGAACTTGCCGGCACCCACAACGGTGCGCCTATCTTTATCGACTACGCGCACAAACCGGATGCACTCAAGAAAGCGCTCGAGAGCCTGCGTCCCTATGTACACGGAAAACTTCTCGTCGTGTTTGGTGCTGGCGGGGACCGCGATGCTGGCAAACGTCCAATCATGGGCCGCATCGCTGCCGAAAATGCCGACCGCGTCATCGTCACTGACGACAATCCGCGCAGTGAAAATCCGGCGGCGATCCGCGCCGCGATTCTTGCGGCTGCGCCGGGCGCTGCGGAAATTGCCGATCGTTCCGAAGCGATCCGTAAAAGCATCGCGGAGCTTAAAGCTGGCGACCTGCTGCTGATTGCCGGTAAGGGCCATGAGATCGGCCAGATCATCGGCGATCGCGTTGTGCCGTTCTCGGATCACGACGCGGTGGCGGCCGCATTGCAGGGCAAAGTGGCATGAGCGCGCTTTGGACACTCGACGCCATGGCTGAGGCAATGCGAGCCGATCGTTCCGGCGCCTTGCCGGATCACGTGTCCGGAATCTCCATCGACAGCCGCACGTTGGCGAAGGGCGACGCGTTCTTCGCTGTTCATGGCGAGAATCGCGACGGTCACGAATTTGTCGATGGTGCGCTGAAAGCTGGTGCCGGTCTGGCTGTGGTCGCCCGGAGCCAGCGCGGCCAATTCGCCGACGCACCGCTGTTGATCGTTCCCGACGTGCTCGACGCTTTACGCAATCTTGCGCACGTCGCGCGCGAGCGGTTGCACGCGAAGGTCATCGCCGTCACGGGATCGGTTGGGAAGACCGGCACAAAAGAAGCGCTGCGGCTGGCGCTTTCTGCTGATGGTGAAACATATGCTTCGGTTGCCTCCTACAATAACCACTGGGGGGTTCCACTTTCGCTCGCACGATGTCCGGAGAGCGTGAAATACGCCGTGTTTGAAATCGGGATGAATCACGCTGGCGAGATTACACCACTCACAAAACTGGTGCGTCCGCACGTCGCAATAGTGACCGGCATTGAACCCGTGCATCTCGAATATTTCGGATCGTTGGAAAAAATTGCCGATGCCAAGGCCGAAATCTTCGTAGGTGTCGAGCAGGGCGGCGTTGTTGTGCTCAACCGCGATAACCCGCAGTTTGCGCGTTTGGCTGCTGCCGGCAAAGCTGCCGGCATTGAACGTATCGTCTCCTTCGGTGAGGACAACAACGCCGACGCGCGGCTGCTGCGTCTGTCGCTGCAAGCCGACTCATCGACCGTCGAGGCAACTATTTTGGGACAGACTGTCACCTACAAGCTCGGTGCACCCGGCCGCCATCATGTGCTCAATTCCCTTGCGGTGCTTGCGGCGGTGGCGCTTGTGGGCGCCGATCTCGCCCTTGCCGCCCTCGCACTTAACAATCTCAAACCCGTCACCGGTCGCGGCGCGCGTACGGTGCTGAGGGTGCCTGGTGGCAACGCACTGCTGATTGACGAAAGTTACAATGCCAATCCGGCCTCCATGCGGGCGGCGATTGCGCTGCTCGGACAAGCACCAATTGGAACGCACGGCCGCCGAATTGCGGTACTCGGCGATATGTTGGAATTGGGGGCGTCGGCCGACGCGCTGCACCGCAAGCTTGCAGATGCGATTGAGGCGGCCGGAATCGATCTTGTGTTTTGTTCCGGGCCATTGATGTGCGCTCTGTGGGAGGCCCTTCCCTCCCGCGCCCGGGGCGGCTATGCCGAGATGGCGGCGGGGCTGGAGGCGGCTGTGCTTGGCGCCATCCGCGCAGGCGACGCCGTGATGGTGAAGGGCTCGCTCGGCTCGAAAATGGGTCCGATCGTTAAGGCGTTGGAACGGCAGTTTCCCAAACAAGCTGCGGTCCAGCAGGTAGCCGCACAGAACTGATATTCGGGGTTAGACCCAATGTTCTACTGGCTGACCGAGCTTTCTGACAAAGTCTCGTTCCTCAACGTTTTTCGCTACATCACCTTTCGCACCGGTGGCGCCATCGTCACCGCGCTGGTTTTCGTCTTTTTGTTCGGCGGCCCAATTATTGATGTGCTGCGCCTTAAGCAGGGCAAGGGCCAGCCCATTCGCAGCGACGGGCCGCAGTCTCATCTCGTGACCAAGAAGGGCACACCCACGATGGGTGGCTTGATGATTTTGTCGGGCCTGCTGGTGTCGACGCTTCTGTGGGCGAATCCGAAGAGCCCGTACGTCTGGGTCGTGCTCGGAGTGACGCTTTCTTTCGGGCTAATCGGGTTCTATGACGACTATCTCAAGATCACCAAACAATCCCATAACGGTTTTGCCGGCCGGACGCGGTTGATCATCGAGGCGATGATTGCAGTGTTGGCTTGCACGGCGTTCGCGCATCTCGGTCGTGGACCAATCGCCACTTCGCTTGTGTTTCCGTTTTTCAAGGAGCTCGTATTCAATATCGGTTGGGCTTTCGTGTTGCTCGGCGCATTTGTGATTGTCGCTTCCGGCAACGCGGTTAACTTGACAGACGGTCTTGACGGTCTGGCAATCGTACCGGTCATGATTGCAGCGGCAAGCTTTGGCCTGATTTCCTATCTCGCGGGTAATGCTGTCTTTGCCGAATATTTGCAGATTCACTATGTGGCTGGCACCGGAGAGCTGGCAGTCCTGTGCGGCGCAGTGATAGGCGCAGGTCTTGGCTTCCTTTGGTTCAATGCGCCGCCCGCTTCGATCTTTATGGGCGACACCGGTTCGTTGTCTCTCGGCGGAATGCTTGGGGCGGTTGCAGTCGCGATCAAACATGAGATCGTACTTGCCATCGTTGGTGGGCTGTTTGTGCTGGAAGCCGTATCGGTAATTGTGCAAGTGGTCTCGTTCAAGCTGACGGGCAGGCGAGTGTTCAAGATGGCGCCGATTCATCATCACTACGAGCAACTCGGGTGGACCGAGCCGCAGATCGTGATTCGCTTCTGGATTGTGGCCGTGGTTCTGGCGCTTGCCGGGTTGGCGACGCTGAAGTTGAGATGAACCTTGATTCCGGTCACGACGTTTGCAGGACAACGGGTCGCGGTCTTCGGCCTCGGGAGTTCTGGGCTTTTGGCCGCACGCGCTTTGAAGCAAGGCGGCGCTGACGTCATCGCTTACGATGATGACGACAAGAGAATCGCTGACGCGAAAAGCGCTGGTCTGACAGCGCAAAATCTTCGTGAACTGGACTGGTCGAAGGTCGTTGCGCTGGTGCTGGCACCGGGCGTGCCGCTCACTCACCCAACGCCGCATTGGTCTGTGGTTCTCGCGCGCAAGGCTGGCGTTGCGGTGATCGGGGACATTGAATTGTTCTGCCGCGAGCGGGCGAAATCGGGCACCAGTTGTCCGGTGGTTGCGATCACGGGCACCAACGGTAAATCCACGACGACTGCGCTGACTGCGCATTTGCTCAAGAGCGCTGGCCGCGATGTGCAAATGGGCGGCAACATCGGCATACCCGTCCTGGCGCTAGAGCCGTTTAAGGCTGGGCGTGTCTATGTGCTCGAAGCCTCATCTTATCAAATTGATCTCGCCCCTTCACTTGAGCCGACGGTCGGCGTTTTGCTCAATGTCTCGGAAGACCATCTCGATCGGCACGGTACGATGGAGAACTATGTCGCAATCAAAGAACGGCTTCCTGCAAACATCGAGCGGAACGGCACGGCCGTGATAGACATCGATGACCGCTACACGCGCGATGCGGCTGATCGTATTGATCGCACCGGGAAAAATGTCGTCCGCGTTTCGGTCGTCTCGCCGATCCCTAACGGATACTACGCCGAAGGCACCCGCATTCTGCGCGCCAAGGCGGGTCAGTCACATGAGGTGGCGCGGCTTGCAGGCATCAGTTCGTTGCGCGGCGTACACAATGCACAAAATGCCGCCAGCGCAATCGCAGTTTGCGTCGCACTCGGCATCGATCTTGGAGCAATTCAAAAAGGGCTCGCCAGTTTCCCGGGGCTTGCGCATCGGATGCAGGAGGTCGGGCGCAAAGGCAATGTGCTTTTCGTCAACGACTCGAAGGCAACCAATGCCGATTCAGCCGCCAAAGCGCTGGCAAGTTTTCACGACATCTTTTGGATTGCGGGCGGTAAGCCGAAAACCGGTGGAATTACCGGCCTCGCAGAATTTTTCCCGCGCATTCGCAAGGCCTATCTGATCGGCGAAGCAGCGAAGGAATTCGCACAAATGTTGGGTGGCAAGGTGCCATACGAGATCAGCAATGTCTTGTCGGCCGCAATCGATGCCGCCGCTCGCGATGCCGGAGGATCGGGCCTGAAAGAACCGGTCGTGCTGTTGTCGCCGGCCTGCGCTTCTTTTGATCAATATCCGAACTTCGAAGTTCGGGGCAAAGACTTCACCGATATTGTATTGGCGATACCAGGCGTGACGGCGACCGTTAATGCTTCCTAAACCGCGAAGCGGCAGCTTGTGCCGGACGGGGACTCGGAATGCTCTCGCGCGCGCAACGCACGCCTTTCGGCGAATGGTGGTGGACTGTTGACCGGCTGACCCTTGCGGCCATCGGCGCGCTGATGCTCGCCGGCGTGGTTCTTTCGCTTGCCGCCAGCCCGCCGG
>DATFVF010000113.1:0-19395 GCA_035260465.1 Pseudolabrys sp.
GCAAAGGCTTTCGGCTGTCTCGGTGGATATATCGCTGCTAGCGAAGAATTGGTGGATGCGGTGCGCTCTTATGCGCCGGGTTTCATTTTCACCACTGCCCTGCCTCCAGCGATTTGTGCCGCGGCCACTGCCGCCATCCGCCATTTGAAAACGTCGAGTTGGGAGCGAGAGCGACACCAGGAACGGTCGGCCCGGGTGAAAGCGATTCTCAATGCCGCGGGCTTGCCGGTCATGCCGAGCGCGACACATATCGTGCCGGTGCTTGTTGGCGATCCGGAGAAGTGCAAGTCAGCGAGCGATTTATTGCTGTCCGACCACGGTATATACATCCAGCCGATCAATTACCCGACCGTGCCTCGTGGCATGGAGCGCTTGCGCATCACACCTTCCCCTTATCATGACGACACCCTGGTCGACGCGCTGGCCGAAGCCCTGGTGGACGTCTGGGAACGTCTCGAATTGCCGCGGCGACTGCACGCAGCGGCCGCCGAGTAGCGAAACGACCGACCGGATCAATCCTGAAATGGTGGCGGCTTCAGCGGCGGCTTGACCGGTTCGGGGCGTATTTTAAGAGAGCGCGCCGTTCGCCGCGCCACGAATGGCATCGTTAGCGACACAAAGAAAATGCGCGTGAGATGGTGCGCGCCCACGTAGACCGGATCCAGGTTGAGGGCGAGCGCCAACAGCATCATGGCATCCACCGATCCGGGTGCGAAAGCGATCATGACTTCCGCGGCGCGGAGCGACAGCACGCTGATCAGGCCAGCGGCGAATACAGCGGCAATTGCAACTGCGACCGCGAACGACCCAAAAGCGGCCGTAACAAAATTCAACAACATCCGTAGCGGCGTGTTTGCGAACCGAGAGCCGGTGACGGCCCCCATGGCCACCATCGCCGTGTTCGCCGCCCACCACGGCATGACGGCGTGAATCAATCCGCTGCCATGCAGCACCGCAGAGGTCAGCATTGCGCCGAACAGCAATCCGCCCGGAAAGCGGAAGCGATAAGCAATAAACGCAACCACACTCGAAATGGCTACGAGAATTGCCAGTTCGTCGAGCGCCGCAATGTTTAGTGTGCCGGTGACTCTCGGCGGGGCGTGGCCGACGAGACCAAGTAACGACAAACCTGCCGGAAGGCCGACCGCAATCACGACCACCCGGATGCTTTGCACAATAGCAATTGCGCGCAAATCGCCGCCAAATTCGGCGCCCAATGCGAGCACTTGCGACATGCCCCCGGGTGCGGCAGCGAGATAGGCATCGACTTTGCCCCAATTGTGGATCAGTCGGAGATATCCCGCGCCGCCAATCGAGATGAGCGTCATTGCCAGCAACAGCACACCGATGCTTAGCGGATAAGTTGCCATGCCGTGCAATGTCTCAGGCGTGACCACTGCGCCAAGCGAAATGCCGATCAGCACGAAGATTGCGCGCATCAGCAGCGTCGGAATCAACATCGGCCGGCCTATCAGCGCGGCGCCGGCCACCGCCAATATCGACCCCGAAAGCCAGCCGGCGGGGACACCGGAAAGACCCAACATGGCCCCGCCGGCGGCCGCAATCGCCAAAGTTTCAGCGAGGTGGCGCAGGATAACGAGGCGACCGGTGCTGTTGGTGGGGGCCGACATTGGGCGCGATCAATGCCGCTTGTGAACGCCCGCGTCAAATGCCGGAGAACATTTAGTGGCCGCTATGTCACCATCGCCGGTAAGGCTGCGCGCCCAATTCGTCCACTGAGCACAACGCGCACCAGATCGGCGGCATTGCGGGCGCCAATCTTCTCCATGATGCGGGCGGCGCTCACACGCAGAACAATGGTGCGCGGGTCGAATGGCTTGACCAAATAATCGAACGCACCGCTTTTCACCCGATCGCCGGTTGGCAAACGCTGCAAAGCCATATGCGCGACCATCGAATTGGGACGCCGCAAATCAATCCGCATTTTGCACAATAGTTTATGGTATGATTGGACGGCAAAACGGTACTTTGATGTGGAACAATTTCGACCACCGGTGAATGATGAAAGGCTCGGATCAGGTGCGTGCGCCGGCCCGGCCTTACCGATAGACCCCTGTAGCGTTCTGTGCTGATTTAGGTTGGAAAGTCCTTGCGAAGGTAGGGTTTACCCCGATCTGGAGAGTGCATGTTGCAAGGTTGGGTCGTTATCGCGGTTGCGCTTGCATACATCGGGCTGCTGTTCCTGGTGGCAAGCTATGGCGATCGGACTCGGGGACTCGGTCGTGAAGGACGCGCGCGGCTGTTGATCTACCCGCTGTCGCTGGCGATCTATTGCACATCGTGGACGTTCTTTGGCTCTGTCGGCTTCGCATCGCGAACGGGCTTCGACTTCCTTACGATCTATATCGGGCCGGCCCTGATGATCGGCTTGTGCGGCCCGTTGCTGATGCGAGTCGTACGGCTTGCCAAGGCGCAGAACATTACCTCTATCGCTGACTTTATCGCCGCACGCTACGGCAAGGGCCAGGCAGTCGCGGCCACCGTCGCCCTGATCGCGATCGTCGGCAGCATTCCTTACATCGCGTTGCAGCTCAAAGCGGTTTCGTCGTCGCTCGAAACCATCCTCGCACATATCTCGACGGGCGCCGACGTCACCCGTCCGCTGTTCGGCGACATTGCGCTATTCGTGGCGCTGTCGATGGCGGCTTTCGCGGTGCTTTTCGGCACCCGTCATATCGATGCGACCGAACATCAAGACGGACTGATGTTGGCGGTGGCTGCCGAATCGATCGTAAAGCTTGTTGCATTCCTGGCGGTCGGCATTTTCGTGACTTTCTGGATGTTCGATGGGCCAGTAGCGCTCTTCACAGAGGCGATGCAACGACCGTCGACGGCTGCCATCTTTAGCCGCGGACCACGTGTCGACACGTTGGTGGCAATGACCCTGCTGTCCTTCGTGGCGTTTATCTTGCTGCCGAGGCAATTCCACGTGGCCGTGGTCGAAAATAATAACGAAAGCGAGATCAAGCGCGCGGTGTGGCTATATCCGGTTTATCTTGTGCTGATAAACCTGTTCGTCGTTCCAATCGCACTCGCCGGCTTGCTGACATTTCCGACCGGCAACGTAGACAGCGATATGTTCGTGCTGGCGCTGCCACTCGAAAGCGGTTCCAGCGTGTTCACCATTATCGCATTCGTCGGCGGCCTCTCGGCGGCCACCGCCATGGTGATCGTCGAATCGGTTGCTCTATCCATAATGGTATCGAACGATTTGATTATGCCCTTCGTGCTGCAGCGGCGCGAAACGCTTATCAGTGGCCGCGAAAACATTGGTTCGTTACTGCTGACCGTGCGGCGGCTGGCAATCTTTGCCATCCTCCTACTTGCTTACATCTACTACCGCTCAGCTGGCGAAGCACAGCTAGCCTCAATCGGTCTCCTCTCGTTCGCCGCTATTGCGCAGCTGGCGCCGGCATTCTTCGGCGGATTGGTGTGGCGCCGGGCCACCGCCGCCGGGGCCATTGCCGGCATGACCGCCGGTTTTCTTGTGTGGGGCTATACCCTCCTGCTGCCAACACTGTCCGACATCGGCGTGGTCGGTGAACGGATCCTCACGGACGGACCTTGGGGCCTCGGAATTTTGCGGCCGCAACATCTGCTCGGGCTCGATCTTCCCCCACTGGTGCACGGGGTAGCCTGGAGCCTCCTCATCAATATCATTTGTTATATCGGTTTTTCCTTGCGCCGCGCGCCCTCGCCCATTGAGCGATTACAGGCCAACACCTTTGTGCCGTCGGATTTCACACCGATCGCGCCGAGCTTCCGGCTTTGGCGCTCCTCCGTGACGGTGGAAGAACTTACAACGACAGTTGCGCGCTATCTCGGTGAGGAGCGGACACGTTCCGCGTTTGAGAGCTTCGCTGGAGCACAGCGCATCAGTCTCGATCGGTTGGAAGAGGCGGATTTCCGGCTGGTAAGATATGCCGAACACATCCTCGCTTCTGCTATCGGAGGCGCCTCTTCGCGCCTCGTTCTCTCGCTACTCTTGCGGAAGCGCACCGTGTCGACCAAAGCGGCGCTGAAATTGCTCGACGATGCGAACGCTGCAATTCAATACAATCGTGAAATCCTGCAGACCGCGCTCGACCATGTGCGCCAGGGCATTGCGGTATTCGACAAAGAATTACAACTCATCTGCTGGAACCGTCAGTTCGGGGAAATTCTCGACTTGCCGCCGAGCCTGATCCGGGTCGGCGCTGGCCTGCCCGACATCCTCCGTTTCAACAGCAAGCGGAATAATGTTGACGCCGATCAGAGCGAACAATTCGTGACCGCCCAAATCGAGCGCTATGTCTCGGGTAGCGAACCGTTCCTTGAGCGTTTCGCAGAAGGCGCAGTGATTGAAGTGCGCGCAAATCGCATGCCCGACGGCGGCACCGTGACAACGTTTACCGATATAACGGCCAGCGTCGAGGCAGCGGAAGCGTTGGAGCGATCGAATGAAACACTGGAACGTCGCGTACGCCAACGCACTGAGGAATTAACGCGCCTTAATGCCGCTCTTGCCCATGCAAAAGGTGAGGCTGAGGCAGCCAACATTTCCAAGACAAAGTTTCTTGCGGCGGCGAGTCACGACATCCTTCAACCGCTTAACGCCGCGCGCCTTTATGTCACGAGTTTGATTGAGCGCGGAGGAAAAGACGACCGCCGCCTGGTCGACAATATCGATGCTTCACTTGAGGCGGTGGAGGAAATTTTAGGCGCACTTCTCGATATGTCGCGTCTCGATACGGGCGCGCTCAGGCCGGAATTCGCCAACTTCCGTGTCGACGAGTTATTTCGTCAAATCGGACTCGAATTCTCTCCGTTGGCTACCTCAAGGGGGCTCAAGCTTGCGTTTGTGCCGTGCTCCCTCGTGATCCGCTCTGATCGCCGGTTGCTGCGGCGGCTGATTCAAAATCTCGTCTCCAATGCCATCAAATACACGCCGCAAGGAACCGTGCTGGTGGGATGCCGGCGGCGCGGCGACGATTTGCGAATTGACGTTTACGATACCGGTGTCGGCATTCCGCAATCCAAATGGCGCGACATCTTTGTCGAATTCCATCGCCTCGACCAAGGTGCCAGGATTGCACGCGGGCTGGGCTTGGGCCTTTCGATTGTCGAACGCGTGGCGCGCGTCCTTGATTGTAAGATCGAGCTCGAATCGGAAATCGGTCGTGGGTCGCATTTTGCCGTCACCGTGCGACGATCGGACCAGGCGCCCGTCGAATTGCCAACGCGGGAGAACGCGCGCATCGACCCCAGCCAACTCGACGGCATCGTCACGCTCTGCGTCGACAATGAACCATCGGTCCTCGACGGCATGGAAACGCTGTTGCGCGGCTGGGGGTGCGAGGTAATTAAGGCGCCCGATCTTTCGTTTGCGCTGACTGCTATCTCCGAAAGCCCAACGATGCCGAATGGCTTCCTGGTCGATTACCATCTTGATCATGGGAATGGCATCGAGGCCATCGCCGAGCTGCGCCGGCGTTATGGCGATCTTCCGGCTATCCTGATTACCGCCGACCGCTCACCCACCGTGCGCGAGCAGGCTCGCGACGAGGGCATCCAGGTGCTGCACAAGCCGATCAAACCGGCAGCGTTGCGCGCGTTGTTGGCGCAATGGCGCGTGTTGCGAGTAGCGGCGGAATAACGGCGGCAACTAGCCTTCAGCGGCCATGGTTTGCGGCCATTGCCCTGCTTCGATCTTGGCCGCGGCAATCACCGCCTGCGTGCGGCTTTCGACACCGAGCTTCTGCAGGATGGCGGAGACATGCGCCTTCACTGTCGCTTCCGAAACGGTAAGCTGGTAGGCGATCTGCTTGTTCAGAAGTCCTTCCGATAACATCATCAGCACGCGGACCTGTTGCGGCGTTAATGTCACCATGCGCGCCATTAGCGCCGCAGCTTCGGCATCGGAGCCGGCCGAAAGATCAACGTCGGGTGGTGTCCAAACGCCGCCATTGAGGATGCGCGAGATCGCCGCGCGCATCGCTTCGACACCGAGTGTTTTCGGAATGAACCCAGAAGCGCCAAACTCCATGCAGCGCCGGATGGCTGCGGGGTCGTCATTAGCCGAAACCACGATGACCGGTACACCCGGATATTGCGCGCGCATATACATCAGGCCAGAGAAGCCGCGAGCTCCGGGCATTGTCAGATCGAGCAACACCAGATCGACGTCACTGCCACGTTCAAGAAATTCAACAAGTTCGTCGAACGTCCCCGCTTCCGCGATGTCTACTTGCTCTAACAATCCTTCGACAGCCTCGCGCAATGCGCCGCGAAACAGTGGGTGATCGTCAGCGATCACGAGCCGGTACTGCACGACTTCAGTCAACCGAAACAGCCTTTCGGGCAGAATGGGCGGATCCGCCGCTGCCGTACTTGATATAGCGTGGGTCCCTCGGGGACCAGTGCCGCATCATGCGCCCCCGCCGCGACAAGCATCAATAGGGCGCGGGTCAGCGGCTAAAACCCCTTTGTTTTCAGCTATATGAGTCTTGGCCGCGTCACACAGCGGCTAAAGCGCGAAGACGTCACGCACCTTCCGCGATCATTTGCGGCTGCCGACGAATTGAAAAATGACCTCTCTGCTGTGCGGACTGCGGCGGTGCTCAACGAGATAAATGCCTTGCCAAGTGCCGAGCGCCAGTTTGGAGCCGACAACCGGCACATGCAGCGACACGCCGTTGAGCATCGATTTCACATGTGCCGGCATATCATCCGGACCTTCCACATCGTGAATCCATGCGGCGTGTTCCGGAGCCAGATGATCGAGAGCTGAAATCAAATCCAATTGTACATCGGGATCGGCGTTCTCCTGGATGGTCAGTGAAGCCGACGTATGACGCAAAAAAATCAGCAGTGCGCCTTCGCCGGCACCGATTTGATGGACGAAGTTTGCGGCATTGCCAGTGATGTCGGTGAACCCGACGCCAGGGGTTTCGACGCGCAAGGTCGCGCTAGCAACCAACTGCGGAGCAACCTCGACGATGGACGACATTCGACCGGGCATGGACTGAGGTTAACGCGCGCGAAGGCCGCTTAGCCCTTGCGCATGACGTCCTTCTGCATGGTCGCGATCATTTCGACCAGACGGCGCCAGGTCTCTTCAATGAAATCGCGGGCTTTCACGAGATCTTCATGTGAGGGCAGTTTGACGATTACATCGGCACCCTTATCGGGACGCGGTGCAAGATCTGCAGGCGGTCGCGGCGGCGGCGGCTCTTTCAAGGCCGCGATTTCCTTCTTCAGCGAAGCGACTTCGCGCTTCAAGCCGACAATTTCGGTTTCCAACTCTTTTAGCGACGCCACCTGTTTCTGAACGCGCGCAATCTCGGTCTCCGACGCCGCCCGATTTTCCATCACCGACTGGCACGTCCAACCAGCGGTTTGAGTGCTGCAATAAGCAACTTGACCGCTGTCGTTATCTAACCGGAGAAAACCATTCTCGACGCGGCTAAAGCTAAATCGGTTTTGCGTTGTCGGGCGCTGGTTTTCGTCAAGCTGAGCGGGGGCTCGCTCCTGAGGCTGGTCTTGATCCTGCACCCGCGGTGACCCCGCCTTCTGACCTTCAACATCGATCACCACTTGCGCTGACAATGGCGCCGCAACGCAGGTGAGAATCCCGGCAAGGGCGAGCATCGAGATTCGCATGACGTTCTCCTTCAGACAGGCGCGGAATTTCGCAAGCCTAACATCATGTCTTCCTGCGCTGAACCTGAACGCGCAAGTTCCCTTGAGCCGTGCTGCGTCGCCCGCGACGAGAGCCCTTCGCCTCCGAAAAATCCTACGTTTATTCTCTTATATCAAATACTTATGTCGCAGGGGCGGTTCCTTGACTCAAAGAAACGCGATAAGTATGGTCCGCGCGGCTTTTAGGGCGGCGGGACACGCGAAACCTGAAATCCACGCGAGTCGAAAGCATGACCGACGGCACGCGAGGCTCAGATGATCGCAAAGAACCGCCGGACGACGAGGCTGCTCTCTCCGCGAGGCTCCAGCGTCTCGGCAACCGGCTCGCGCAGGCGAACCGACCATCCGAAAACGGCTCCGGTCCTCGTCAGGCCACCGATGCTTCGGCGATCGCCCGCGGTTTTCGGTTGTCGACCGAACTGGTCGCAGGTGTGCTTGTGGGCGCGGCGATTGGCTGGCTGCTCGATCGCTGGCTGGGAATTTCGCCGTGGGGGCTCATCGTATTTTTGTTGCTCGGCTTCGCGGCCGGCGTCCTTAACGTGATGCGAGCGGCAGGGGTCGTTCGCGACAGGCGACTGAACGACTAGTCCTCATGGCTGCCGATCCAATCCATCAATTCCGAATCGTCGATCTCTTTCCGGTCGTGAAGATCGGTCATACCGAGATCGCATTCACCAATTCCGCGCTCATGATGCTGGTGGCCGTGATCGGCCTGACGGTGTTCCTGGTGGGCGCCACGGCGCGGCGCAGCCTGGTGCCATCCCGGCTGCAATCGGCGGCCGAACTATCTTATGAGTTCGTTGCCGCAACGATCCGTAGCACCGCCGGCGCCGAAGGCATGAAGTTCTTCCCCTTCGTGTTCTCGCTGTTCATGTTTGTGCTGACGCTGAACATGTTGGGGCTAATCCCCTATTCCTTCACGGTTACAAGCCACATCATCGTCACCGCAGCGCTGGCGATCACCGTGTTCTTGACCGTATTGATCTATGGCCTGGCGCGGCACGGCTTGCACTTCTTCAATCTTTTCGTGCCGAAGGGAGTTCCGATCTACATCCTGCCGCTGATTGTGGCGATCGAGCTACTGTCCTTCATTTCACGACCGATCTCGCACAGCGTGCGTCTGTTCGCCAACATGTTGGCGGGCCACATCACACTGCAGGTATTTGCCGGCTTCATCATCTTGATGGGCACCGGCCTTGGTGCGCTCGGTTGGGCCGGCAGCCTCCTGCCCTTTTCGATGATCGTTATCCTCATGGCGCTGGAGACGTTGGTTGCCTTCCTCCAGGCTTACGTCTTCGCCATCCTCACTTGCATCTATCTCAACGATGCTATCCATCCGGGCCACTGACGGCCCAACCGGAAAAGTAGAACCAGAAGGAGCTTGGTTATGGATCCAGTTGCAGCAAAATACATCGGTGCGGGCATCGCCTGTATCGGCATGGGCGGCGCCGGCGTTGGCGTTGGCATCATTTTTGGCAACTACCTGGCGGCTGCGTTGCGCAATCCGTCGGCGGCACAAGGTCAATTCGGCAACCTGATCTTCGGGTTCGCCATTACCGAAGCGCTCGGCATTTTCTCGCTGCTGATCGCGCTCTTGCTGTTGTTCGCACTCTAAGTCACGGCGTCCGGCGCAGGATATAACGAGATGGCCGAGCCGAAGCATACGGCAAGCACCGAGCATCCGGCTGAGGGTGGGCACGGCGGATTCCCGCCGTTCCAATCGGAAACGTATGCCTCACAGCTCGTCTGGCTCGCCGTCGCTTTCGTTCTACTTTACGTATTGATGTCGAAGCTCGCACTCCCGCGCGTTGCCGCTATCATTGAGAGTCGTCAAAATAAAATCGAGGGTGACCTCGCCGAGGCCAGCAGTCTCAAGACTCAGTCTGACGAAGCGGTGGCTGCTTACGAAAAGGCGCTGGCCGATGCGCGCGCCCGTGCCCAGTCCATCGCCAATGAGACCCGGGACAAACAGGCCGCCGAAGCCGAAACCCGCAGGAAGGCGCTCGAGGACGAGCTCAATCACAAACTCATAGCGGCGGAGAAAACCATCGCGGCCACGAAGCAAGCCGCCATGTCGAGCGTTCGCGGCATCGCCGAGGACGCCACCCGCGCCATCGTCGAGAGACTGACAGGCTCCGCGCCGGGCGAGAAGGCTGTCGCCGACGCTGTCGCCGCGTCGCTCAAGAGTTGATGGAGAACGCCGGTGCTGGACGATGCTGAATTTTGGGTAGCGCTGGCCTTCATCGTATTCCTGGGCCTCCTCGGCTATCTCGGCGTGCACCGCATCGTGGCGAAATCGCTCGACGACCGTGCCGCCCGCATCAAGGCTGAACTCGACGAAGCGCGCAAAATTAAAGATGAGGCCGTCCAGCTCTTGGCGGAATATCAGCGCAAGCGGCATGCGGCGGAAGACGAGGCTCAGAACATTATTGCCGGCGCTAAGGCTGAAGCAGAGCGCCTCGCTGCCGAGGCCAAGGTCCGGATCGAGGATTTTGTCGCCCGTCGTACCAAGATGGCCGAGACCAAGATCGCTCAAGCCGAAGCGCAGGCAGCTGCCGACGTCCGCAGCGCCGCCGCCGAAGCGGCCATCGCCGCCGCCGAGAAGATCCTCAGCGCCGAAACCAAGGGCAAATTGGCGGGTGAGCTTATTGCCAAAGGCATCGACGAAGTCCGCAAGAAGCTGAATTAACGCCCGGATTGCCCGTTTTCATCCGTCGCGCCCCCGGCGGCATGCCAGAAAGCGGGTGGCGCGGGCGGATAGCGAGGTTTTCCCCGCTATTCGATTTGACGATGTGCAAAACTGCCGGCCAATGACCGGCGCACATTGCGTGTTCCCGTCCCGCCCCTATTCTCCCGGTTGCTGATTCGCCTGCACAGTGCGTGGGACGGTCGGAATTGCCGGCCGAGCATCGGGGGACCCTTGGTCATCTTCGATTGCAACGGCGTCCTGGTTGACAGCGAGCCGTTGGCGACAGCCATTGTATCGCAAGAGTTTTGCCGTGCCGGTTTTCTCGTTACGCCGGACGTTATCGCGCGCTATTTCACCGGTCGTCGTCCAACCGACATGTTCGCCGAAGTGGAACGTGCCGCCGGCCGCAAGCTTCCGCCTAATTTCGCTGGCGCAGTTGCAAGTGTGATCGTGCGTCGTTTCCGCGGTGAACTGCGCGCGACCCCTCACGCCGAATACGCCTTGTCCTGGTTGCGAGGACCAAAATGCGTCGCGTCGTCTTCATCGTATGTGCGCATTCGTGTCAGCCTCGAAAGCACCGGCCTGATCCGCTTTTTCGAGCCCAACTTGTTTTCGGCGAGCGACGTGCGTAACGGCAAGCCGGCGCCCGACTTATTCCTGCACGTCGCCGGCAGCCTGCAGGTGAAGCCTAGCGAATGCCTGGTCGTCGAAGATTCGCCGGTCGGAGTTGCGGCCGGTGTCGCCGCCGGCATGACCGTGATCGGTTTTGTTGGAGGCAGTCATGCGGGCAGCCAGCTTGGCACTCGGCTCCGCACTGCCGGCGCCCGTGCCGTGATTTCGGACTTGCGCGCGCTCAAGAGCACCATCATCGACTTGCGCGGCTGGTAGCCCTCTCAGCTTTGACTTGGTTTTACGGTTTTCGGCTTCGGCTTTGGTTTGCCCGCCGGTTTTTTCTTTTCCTGCGGCGCCCCCGTTGGATCGAAGCCCACATAGATCACATATGCATCGATATCACCGGCCGGCTGCGGCATCGGAAATGCGATGTCGGAATCAACATGAGTAAAGGATACACGATCCACCGCGTTCACCACGGTGATCTGGACGCGCGCGAATTTCGATACGATCGTTTTCGAGGGGACGCCTTCGTGGACAACCGCGATGCGTAGCGGCAGGTCGAGCGTGCCGGGGCCGCCGGCCGGGCCGGTGATGACCCGACCCTCAATGCCGACTTTCATTGTCATGACACCGGCATTCACCTGGCATTCGCGCGCTGTACGCAGGATTGTGCCCTGATAACGCAGATCCATTGCGGCCGGATCGCCCTCGCCCGGTTTGCTGCCGATCATCAAAGTCGCCGCACCTGAGCGCACTTCGATGCCAGGACATTCGACATCGGTGACGGCCCCACCGCCGGTGTTGGTGTCGCCAGTCGTCGCCTTCGACGATGTGCTGAACAGATCCAGAGCCGAAGTGCTGAATAAATTGGTCGAGCCGCAGCCAGCCAGGAGCAGCGCCAGGCCCGCCAATATTATGCCGACACACGCTCGCGCAGCCCGCCCGCTACTCTGACCAACCATTTTTATTCCTGCGTTCACCGCCGTTCCTGGCGGCAACCCTTTATAACAAGCCAAGCATGGCGGCCCCAAGGCGCCTGTTCAGCTGATGTCGTCCTTGAGCCGCGCAAACAGCAGATGGTCCTGCCAGATTCCGTTGATGCATAGATAGCCGCGAGCGTAGCCCTCGCGCGTGAAGCCGGTTTTTTCCAACAGCCGAATCGACGCAGTGTTATCTGGAATACAGGCGGCTTCCAGCCGGTGCAGCCGCAGGGTCGCGAAACTGTATGGAATCAGTGCGCGCACCGCCGCGGTCATGTACCCCTTACGAGCAAACTGCGCCCCGATCCAGTAGCCTATGCTGCCGGCCTGTGCGACGCCCCGGCGGATGTTGGCAAGCGTCAAACCGCCGACCATGGCGTTGTCATCGCTGCGGAAGATCAAAAAAGCATAGGCTAGGTCGCTGCGCTGGTCTTCGGCGTAACGCTTGAGCCGCCGCCGGAAGGCGCTGCGCGTCAGGTCATCCGACGGCCAGGTCGGTTCCCAAGGCATAAGGAAGTTGCGGCTGCTTTCACGCAAAGCCACCCACTCGGCGAAGTCACCGCTGTGAGGCGCACGCAATGTGATGCCGGCGCCGGCCACGCTCGGCATGGTCTCGTTGAAGCTGACGGTCCGGAAAAACGCCATGGACAAAGTTGGCCGAGCGCCCGCGGTCACGCCGCGCGCCGAACAAGACTTTCAGCGATCGCAGCAGTGCTGGCAAGACCGCTGCCGGGTCCGAGCGCCGCAATCGCCGGTTTGGCCCGCCCAATGAGATCGCGACCCGCCGCACGTGCGCTTTCGACCGTGACGGCATCGACCTTCGCTACGATTTCCTCAAGCGGAATGGGTCGGCCATAGGACAGCATCTGCCGAGCCAATTGACTGACGCGCGCCTCGGAACTCTCCAACGCCATCAATAACCCGGCCTTCATTTGGGCTTTGGCGCGGCTGACTTCGGTTTCACTAAGCGTTTCGGTTGCGTTGCCGATCTGGTCGATCACAACACGCATGAGCTCGGGTGCATCGGATTCGTCTGTTCCGGCGTAAAGGCCAAACAGTCCTGTGTCGGCATAGGGCATATGGAAGGCCTGAATCGCGTAGCAAAGGCCCCGTTTTTCGCGCACCTCCTGGAACAAGCGCGAGGACATGCCGCCGCCAAGAACGCTGGTGAATACCTGCAAACTGTAGAGCTGGTCATCACGGACCGGCAGTCCTTGCAGCGCCATCGCGATGTGTACCTGCTCCAGATCGCGCGTCTCGACTCGCGCCCCGCCTCGAAAATGCGCCGGCTCGGGCTCCGGCGCAGCAGGACCAGTAAAACTGGCGAAACGCCTCTCCGCTTCGGCAACGATCGCGCGGTGTTCGACCGCGCCAGCGGCCGCGACCACCATGCCAGGACCGCGGTAGTTGCGATTCAGGTAAGCGCGCAGCCGCGATGCATCGAATGAGCGCACGGTGTCCGGCGTACCGAGAATTGAGCGGCCTACCGCCTGCATTGGAAACGCCGTTTCCTGCAGGCGATCGAATACGAGGTCGTCGGGCGCATCCTCGGTGGCGCCGATTTCCTGGACGATCACATTTTGCTCGCGCCGCAATTCGTCCGCGTCGAACGTTGGTTCGGACAGGATATCCGCGAGAACATCAAGCGCCAGTGGCACGTCCGCCTTGAGCACCCGCGCAAAGTAACCCGTCGACTCCACGCTTGTCGCCGCGTTGAGATCGCCACCCACCGCCTCAATCGCTTCGGCAATTTGCCGCGCTGTGCGGCGCTTGGTGCCTTTGAAGGCCATATGCTCCAGCAGATGCGAAATACCATGCTCGTCGGCCTTCTCGTTGCGGCTGCCGGAGCCGATCCAAACACCGAGCGATGCTGTTTCAAGATGCGGCATTCGATCGGTGACGACCGACAGCCCGGACGCAAGACGAGTGACTTCAACGCTCATGCCGCTGCTCCTTCACGCGCCGCACGCGAGGTGGACGCTACATATCGTTCAACCGCCGCCTGATCCACCGGCAGCACCGTGACGCGCTCTTTTCGCTTTGGCAGATCGGCGAGCCAATCGGGCAGAGCCGGAACAAGGCCGCAAGCCGCCTTGACCGCATCGGGAAATTTCGCGGGATGTGCTGTCGATAAAACAACCATCGGCACGGAGGGATCCCGCGTTTCTTTTTCGGCCACGGCCAACGCAACCGCAGTGTGAGGGTCGACACAATAATTTGCCTCGCGCACCCAGGTTCGGATTTCGGCGGCACTTTCCTGCTCGTCTGCACGGTCAGCAGTGAAGAGGGCCCGCAATTCCTTAAGCGCATGCGCCGAGACCGCGAAGCGGCGCGCCTGCGTGAGCGAGCCCATCAGCGCGCGCACGGCATTCGCGTCGCGCCCGTACGCGTCAAAAAGCAGCCGCTCAAAGTTGGAAGAAACCTGGATATCCATCGACGGCGAAGTCGTCGCTACGACGTCCCGAATTTCGTAGGTACCGGTCGAAAAAGTACGCGTCAAGATATCATTGATGTTGGTCGCGACCACCAGCCGGTCAATCGGCAAGCCCATGCGGGATGCAACGTAGCCGGCATAGACATCACCAAAATTTCCGGTCGGCACGGTGAAAGCTATCTTTCGGTGCGGCGCGCCGAGCGCGACTGCGGCCGTAAAATAATAGACCGCCTGCGCAACGATCCGTGCCCAGTTGATGGAATTGACGCCCGACAGGCGCACGCGGTCGCGGAAGGCATGATGATTGAACATCGCCTTCACGAGCGCCTGGCAGTCGTCGAAGGTCCCTTCGATCGCCACGGCGTGTACGTTTGTATCGGATACCGTTGTCATCATCCGACGCTGAACCTCGGAGATGCGGCCGTTTGGAAACAGCACAACCACATCCACTTGCGCGCGACCGCGAAAGGCCTCAATCGCGGCACCACCGGTGTCACCTGAAGTAGCAACCACAATTGTCGTGCGTTCGCTGCGCTGATGCAGCACGTGATCCATGAGGCGCGCGAGCAGCTGCATCGCGAGATCTTTGAAGGCGAGAGTCGGACCGTGGAAGAGCTCGAGCACGAACACGCCCGGATTGAGTTGCGTGAGCGGGGCGACGGCCGGATGTCGAAAGTTGCCATAGGCTTCACGTGCCATACGGGCGAGATCGGCCTCGGCAATTCCATTGCCGACAAATGGGCGAAGCACCTCGACCGCAACCTCGGCGTACGGCTTGCCGGCGAAGCCTTCGATCGCCGCACGATCGAGCGATGGCCAACGCTCGGGTACATAGAGTCCGCCGTCGCGGGCCAGGCCCGCGAGCATCACATCGACAAAGTCGAGCGAGGGAGCCTCGCCCCGGGTTGAAACGTAACGCATTGATTCCGCTATGATTTAAGGCCAGACGGCAGCCAAGGTCTGAGCCGCACACTACCCTTGGGAGGGCGCTTCCACAAGAAACGCTCAATTCCGCCGAAAGAGACGACCCGCGAGCCAGACCACGTAGACACCGGCGAGCGCGAGCGCCAAGCCGAACCAGGTGATGGCGTATTGCAGATGGTTGTCCGGTAAATGCACCTCAAGTTTGCCTGGCTTTGGCCAGCCGCCGGGAGGCATTGGCCCTTCCTGGTCGATAAAGAACGGCGCAGCCGTAACCCACTTCTTGAATGTCGCAATCGCGTTTGAATCGCGCAGGTACCAAACATTTTTTTTCGGATCGTCCGCCGGCGTAAACGAATTACGCGCCTCCGGCCACCGCATGATGCCGACGACGTCGACGATACCATGTGGCGTGCCCTCGGCGCGCGTTGCCGGATCTTTTCGATCATCCGGCACAAAGCCGCGATTGATGAGAACAATGCTGCCGCCGGCAAGACGCGCCGGCGCGAATACCCAGTAACCCGGCCCCTGCACATCCGGACGCAAGGGAGAGCCGGCGGTGTAAACCAGCGCTTCCTCGCCGTCGAGAAACTCCGCCGGAAAAGCCACGCGGCGAAATTCCTCGCCGTCTTCCCGGAGCTTTGGCCAGTTTGCGCGGGGCGGCAAATCTTGTGGGGCATGCGCCAGCCGCTCGTTCAGTGTCGTGATCAGATTTTCTTTCCAGGACTTACGGTCGAGCTGCCAGAGTCCGAGACCGCTCAAGAGCACAATGCCGCCGAGCGCAAGCGCGGTCGCATCAAGTACGGTGCCCCCGCGTTTGCGTCGCGATTTACTCACACATCGCCCTTCCGTTCGAGCCGGCCTTCTGCCGCCTTGTGGTGGTATTGCAACGCTATCAGCAAGCCCTTCATCAATCGCAGCGGAGCGAGGGTCACGATCAGCACCAGCGGAAGCCAAAGTGCCGCATGCAGCCAATATGGCGGCTGATAAAGCACTTCGGTGATCAGCGCCGCAAACACGACGATGCCGCCGCCGATGAGAATGACAAATACTGCGGGTCCATCTCCTGCATCGGCAAAACTGTAATCGAGCCCGCAATGGTCGCAGGCCGGCCGCAAAGACAGAAATCCCTGGAACAAACGGCCCTCGCCGCAACGAGGACAACGACCGCGCAGGCCGCGGCCAATTGGCAGAATATCCGTCGGTGCCCGATCGGTCATGATGAGAACCTAAACACCAAAACAAAAGGGCGGCGTGATGACGCCGCCCCTTGTCACGAAATCATGCACGGTTGTTCACTCGGGGTGCGGTACACCCGAGCCCCACACATATATGCAGGCGAACAGGAACAGCCATACCACGTCGACGAAGTGCCAGTACCAGGCGGCAAATTCGAAGCCGAGATGTTGCTTCGAATTGAAATGCCCGGCGATCGCGCGCGCCAGGCAGACGATCAGGAAGATCGATCCGATGATCACATGTGCGCCGTGAAAGCCGGTCGCCATGAAAAACGTGGCGCCGTAAATATTTCCGCTGAAGTGGAACGCCGCATGCGAGTACTCGTAAGCCTGCACGCATGTGAACGTAAGGCCCAACAGGATCGTGAGGATCAGTCCCCATTTCAGCCCTTGCCGGTCATCTTCCAGAAGCGCGTGGTGCGCCCATGTGACCGTGGTGCCCGATGTCAGCAAGATCAGCGTGTTGAGGAGCGGAAGGTGCCAGGGATCGAAGGTCTCAATGCCCTTTGGCGGCCACACGCCGCCGGTGGCGGCGATACGCCCGACGTCGTGCACGTCGCCAGGGAACAGCGCGGTGTTGAAATAGGCCCAGAACCAGGCAACGAAGAACATCACCTCGGAAGCGATGAACAGAATCATGCCGTAGCGGTGCGAAATCTGCACCACGCGCGTGTGAAAGCCTTCGTATTCGGCTTCGCGGATTACGTCGCGCCACCAGGCGACGAATGTGTAGAGCACCCCGAGTACGCCGACGCCAAACACCAACGGCGCAGCAGCATACATATGATGCATCCAGCTGATGGCGCCCACCGCCATGACAAAGGCGGACACCGCACCGACTGCCGGCCATGGGCTCGGATCAACCAGGTGATAGTCGTGCTGCTTGGCGTGAGCGTCGGCCATTGTCGTCGTCTCCGTTAGAGCTTGCTCTTGGTCGCGTCCGGTGTCTCCGCCACTGGCCGCTCCGGATTGCGCAGCCGGTAGAATGTGTAGGACAGCGTAATGGTGTTGAGATCGTCCTGATCGCTATCCTTCAGGATTGAAGGGTCGACATAGAACACCACCGTCATCTCGCGCGTTTCACCTGCCTTCAGACGCTGCTCGGTAAAGCAGAAGCAGTTGATCTTGTCGAAATAGGCGCCGACGGTCGGTGGCGAAACGTTATAGGAAGCTTGCGCGGCGATTTCGCGCGCCACTTCATTGACGACCTTATAATGAACGGTCGCCACCTCGCCGACGCGCACTTGGATCTCGTTTTGCTCGGGCAGGAATTTCCACGGAAGGCCGGGCGTAACATTGGAATCGAAGCGGATCGTGAGCGTGCGCCCGAAGATGTGCTCCGGCGCTTTTTCCGCCACCTGCGTCGTGCCACCGAAGCCCGTGGTCCTGCAAAACCAGTTGTAGAACGGCACCGCCGCATAGGCCGCACCGACCATGCCGACAACCACCGCCCCGCAGCAAGCGGCGACCAGCATGTCGCGGCGAAGCGGCTTTTGGTCGGAATGGCGGGAGGGTGCGGACATGTTTTTTCGATTTGTTGCTCAGATTGGGCGGATCAGGACACCCGGGCCCTTCACCAGTGTCATTGCATAGAACAACACAACCAGCGCCGCGAGCGCCAACGCGATGGCGATCGAGCGGGAACGCTGCGCGCGTTTCTGCGCTTCCGTAAGCACGATGCCGTCGTCGTCGTGTTTTTCGCTCATGGCAATCTCGGTGTTCACGCCGCCAATCGGGCGATGAGCCCGCCCCACCCGCGTTCCGCCAGCAAGACAGCAAACAGCAGAAAAAGATACAGGATCGAAAAAGCGAAGAGGTTACGGCTCGCACGTTCCGCGGGCCGACGTTCGCGCAGCACTTGCCATCCCAGCGTTAGCATAATCGCACCGGCCGCCGCCGCGGTCATTCCGTATAGCGCGCCGGCGTAGCCGAACAGCCAAGGCGCGATGCCAAGCGGCACCAGGATGAGGGTGTAGATCAGAATTTGCCGCCGCGTGCTGGTATCGCCGGCGACGACCGGCAGCATTGGAATCCCCGCCCGGGCATAATCGTCGGTGCGATACAAAGCCAGAGCCCAGAAATGCGGCGGCGTCCAAAAGAAGATGATCAAAAACAAAAGAACGGGTTCGAACGATAGCGAACCTGTCGCTGCTGCCCAGCCGATCATCGGCGGGAACGCGCCGGCTGCGCCGCCGATGACGATGTTCTGCGGCGTCAATCGTTTGAGCAAGATCGTGTAGATCACGACGTAGAAGAAAATCGTGAAGGCGAGCAGCGCCCCCGCAAGCAAGTTCACGAGCAGGCCAAGCACGACCACCGCAAACGAGCCAAGGGTCAATCCGAAGGCCAGCGCCTCGCCGGGACGCACGCGACCCATCGGCCCCGGACGACGCGCAGTCCGCGTCATCACAGCATCGACGTCCGCGTCGTACCACATGTTGAGCGCACCGGCGGCACCCGCGCCGACCGCGATGCAGAGAAGCGCCGTAAAGCCGGTGACCGGATGCATCGAGCCGGGAGCAACAGCAAGGCCCACCAACGCCGTGAACACCACGAGCGACATGACGCGGGGCTTCATCAACGCGATGTAGTCGCCAACTGTCGCCAGGCTAGGCTCGGCGAGGCCGGAGCCTGCGGCAAGCGGCCCGCGGAATTCTGCACCTTCGCTGACAAGGGACATGGCTATTTCGGCGCTATTTTATCCGCGGCAAGGTCTCGAACTGATGGAACGGTGGCGGAGAGGACAGTGTCCATTCCAGCGTCGTTGCCCCAACGCCCCACGGATTGTTGCCGGCGACCCTTTTCTTCGCGAAAGCT
>DATFVF010000114.1:0-7428 GCA_035260465.1 Pseudolabrys sp.
CATCATCTCATCGAGGAACTCGACCCGGGCGACCGGAATGCCAGTTTGGATTGCGGTGATTGCCGCGTCACAGCACGCATGGATCGAGGGAAAGTGGCAGACGCCTGCTGCAACCTCTTCGGGGATGCCGTGCAGCTTCAAGGTCAGCTCGGTGATGATGCAGAAAGTGCCCTCGGCCCCGATCATCAGCCGCGTGAGATCGTAACCCGCCGACGATTTGCGCGCGCGCCGGCCCGTCGACAGCAGTTCGCCGTTCGGCATTACGCCCTTTAGTGCGATGACATTGTCCTTCATAGTGCCATAGCGGACCGCCGTCGTGCCGGAGGCGCGGGTCGACGCCATGCCACCGAGCGAAGCGTCGGAGCCCGGATCTACCGGGAAGAACAGACCCTTGTCGCGCAGATGTTCGTTGAGTGCCTTGCGCGTGATACCGGGCTCCACAACACAATCGAAATCCTCCGCATGCACCTCCAGCACACGGTTCATATCCTTCATGTCGAGGCAGATGCCACCAAACGGCGCGTTAACGTGGCCCTCGAACGAGGTGCCGGTGCCGAACGGGATCACCGGCACATGATGTCGCGCGCAGATGCGTACCGCTTGCTGCACGTCCTCGGTCGATTCCGGGAATAATACCGCATCCGGCGGTTCGTTGACGACCCAGGTCGTTGTATGGCCGTGCTGCTCCCGCACGGCTGTCGACGTGACGACGCGGTTTCCGAAAGCCGCCGTGAGATCCGCGATTGCCTGCGCTACAACGCCTTTAGGCGGTCCCACTAGCTGATTCATGACCGCGCCCTCACTGATCGAAGCGTACACGATGCGACACTGGCGGCACCAATATGTAAACTCACTAGTCAGTATACATTCCCGCAGCTTATCCTACGCTCATGCCACGTTCCGCGGATGCAACACGGCAACGAATTCTCGATGCGGCCTATCGCCAATTTCGCCGCGGGGGCTACAGCCGCACTGGCGTCGACGAAATCGCTGCCGGCGCAAAGGTGACGAAACGGACCCTGTATTATCACTTCAAAAGCAAGGACGCCCTGCTGGCCGCCGTGCTTGAAAGCCAGCACAAACATGTTGTCATCGGTTTCGACGCGCTTAACAAATCATCGTCGAACGACGCGCGGGCCGTCATCGAGGGAATCTTCACGCGCTTAACCAAATGGGCATCGCAGCCGCGCTGGTCGGCATCCGGCTTCACGCGCGTTGCGGTGGAACTTGCCGATCTGCCGGGCCACCCCGCTCGCGCTATCGCCAAGCGTCACAAGGCCCATATGGAAATGCATCTTGCGATGATGCTTACCAATTGCGGCGTCGTGGCCGCGCGTGAACTCGCGCGGGAAGTATGGCTCCTCGCCGAAGGCGCCATGATCATGATTCTGATCCATGGCGACCTTGGCTATTCCGATGCCGCCGCAGCCGCCGCTAAAAAGTTGCTCGCCAAATCCGGCCGAAAGCGGCGCAGAAAATAGCCAGCGGCAAGGACTGCCCTTTCCTCGCCGCAGGACTCGTACCAAATTCGGGGCGCGGCCGGGCTATCCCATGTCCGCTTTGGGTCAAAAGCAGACATAGCTGCATGTCCGCATGATGTCCGCTTCGCCCCGAAAGCGGACATTGGCCGACCGAGCATTAGTTGTTGCGACAGCGTTGCGACGGGACTCCGCAAATCTATTTTTTGGGGGGAAACATACGGAGAAATAAGAACAATTTGTTTAGCTTGACAGGCGCATCCAGCCCTTGAACCAGCGTGAACGTTGATTAATCCAGCGGCGAACGTCTGTCGGCGCTTCCTCATAGGTCGTGGAATCGATCACCGCGCATCGATAACCGAAACGGGCGAGCCGCATCCCGAGATCGGCATCCTCTGTGACGTTATAGGGGTCCCAGCCGCCCACCTCGCGCAGCGTTTCGGTGCGGAAATGATTGGACGAACCGCCAAGCGGGATCGGCAACCCCAACGCCGCAAGCCTCGGCAGGAATATGTCAAAGTGCCCGGCATATTCGGCTGTGAAATAGCGCGCGAGCCAGCTTGTGTCGGTGTCCATGCAAAGGCGCGCTTGCACGCATGCAAGGTCGTTGCCGGCTGAACGAAACGCATTCAAGGCGACACGCAGTTGATTGCGCTCCGGCCGGTCCTCGGCGTCGTAAATCACCGTGAACATGCCGCGTGCGAGGGGAAGCGCGACGTCAAGCGCCTTCGGCTTCGTACCCGGTTTCGTTGGCGGGATCGGAATGACCGTGATGGGGATACGATGCCTGCGAGCGGTGATAGCGTTACGAGTCTCGTGGTCGTCAGCCTCGATGGCGAGGATCACGTCAAGTTTGTCAGTCGGATAATTTAGCCGCTCGATCCCCGAGAGCAGCTGATTGACGACCCTCGCTTCGCCGCGAAGCGGAGCGATCACGGTGTAAACGGGGAATTTTTCGTCGGGCGCAACGGGAAAAAGCGGAGGGAGACGCGGATCCGCAGAAGCTGCCACCGGTTGCATGACGACGACCCAAATCCGATACGCGATCGGAAGCACCACGAAAATGGAAACGACGATCGTGCCGGCAGTCGTGAACGCGGCCGCAACAACCAGCAGGCCCAGCAAGGCCGGAAAGGCTCTGCTCCACACATGCAAAGTGGCCGCGGAGAGTTTCGGCCATCCGGCTTTTAGTTGCCTTGAGGCGCGGTCGGCGGCAGCGATGAGCAGATCGTCTATGCGCGCATCGAGCGCGGCTGCACGCCGATCCGCGGCCGTGCGTTCATCGGTTGGCCGTAGCGGGTGAGCGCAATCCGGTATTGGAAAGTTTTGGGCTCGACCGGCTTCAGGTCTGACGAATTCCCGTTTCCAGGCCTGTGGTACGCTACCCGGACCTTCACCGCTGTTTTCCAAGGAGCGGCTAACTGCCACGCTCCTGACGTCGATCCCCATACGCCACCCGACCCACGCACTTTATGGGGGGACGCTAGCGAGATTGCAACTTATAGGCGAGTCCAATCGTTTGGCTCAAGCCGCAATCCAATTGGCTCTGCGCGCGATGGCCGAGCGCGCTGGCCGGTGCTAGAAGGCGCACCCTATGTCCGACTTCATGTCGCATTATCTGGTGCCGGCAGCCATTGTCGCGGTTGCGATCGTCCTGGTGCTGGGCCTGATCAACATGATGCGCGGCGGCTCGCCGAACCGCTCGCAGAAACTCATGCGGCTACGCGTGCTGCTGCAATTCGTCGCCATCATTGTCATCATGGCGACCATTTGGGCGATGGGTCGTTAAGGCGAAAAAACGCGCCGCGAGCTCACTTCATTGGCGCCGCGCGCATATACTCCACTTTCTCTTTCGGTTGTTTCGGCTTTTTCTTTTTGGCTGCGGAGTAGTCGGTCGTGGTGGCCTTTGCAGAATGCAGACCGGCGGCACCACAAGCTTGTGCAGGCACGGTGGCCGGCAACGCCAAGAATGCGATGGTAAGGGCAATTGTCAGTACACGCATGAGCGTCACCCCGGTTTTTTCTGGTCGAAACAAGCTAAGATAAAGCCTACTCCGAATCTTCAGCGAAGAGAAAGCCTACGCGAGGCCGACATGGTGGTGCTCAACCGCATTTATACCCGAACCGGCGATGACGGCACGACCTCGCTCGGTACTGGGGCGCGCCGCAAGAAATACGACATCCGCGTTGAGGCCTATGGCACCGTCGATGAGGTCAACGCCGTGATTGGTCTCGTGCGACTACACATTGCTGACGACAAGGCGCTCGACGCTGCGCTTGGCCGTATCCAGAACGACCTTTTCGACGTCGAAGCCGATTTATGCCTGGCGGAAAAGGGACCCGGCGGTGCGAGGCTGACCGTGACCGACGCCCAGGTCACCTGGCTGGAAGGCGAGATCGACCGGCTCAACGCCGAGCTCGAGCCCCTAAAGTCCTTTATTCTCCCCGGCGGAAGTCCTGCTTCTGCCTATATGCATCTTGCCCGCACTGTCTGCCGGCGAGCAGAACGGATCATGGTCGAGCTTAAAGACAAGCCGGGCGAGGGGGTGTCGGGGCCTTCACTCAAATACGTCAATCGGCTCTCGGACTATCTTTTTGTCGCCGGCCGCTATGCCAACGATAAAGGCGCGGGAGATGTGCTGTGGGCTCCCGGCCAAAATCGGTAGTCGTGCGTGCGCCGCAGCATAAACGTTGACATGCCAATGGCGCGGCCTTTAGCTTCCGCCCCCACTGCTCAGAAAGCGGTCCGGGATAGGGGATCATGAAAATTTTGGTGCCCGTAAAACGGGTGGTCGATTTCAACGTCAAGATACGCGTCAAACCGGACGGCTCCGGCGTTGAGCTTGCCAACATCAAGATGTCGATGAATCCATTCGACGAGATTGCGGTCGAAGAGGCAATCCGTATGAAGGAAGCTGGCAAGGCCACTGAGATCATTGCCGTCTCAATCGGACCGGCTCAGTCTTCCGAGACAATCCGCACCGCCCTCGCCATGGGTGCTGATCGCGGCATTCTGGTGAAGACGGACAGTGTGGTTGAACCGCTCGCGGTCGCAAAGATCCTCAAAGGCATCGTCGATGCGGAAAAGCCCGGACTCGTGATCATGGGCAAGCAGGCTATCGACGACGACTGCAATCAGACCGGCCAAATGTTGGCGGCGCTGCTGAATTGGTCGCAGGGCACCTTCGCATCCAAGCTTGTAATCGATGGTGACGCCATCAGCGTGACACGCGAAGTCGATGGCGGTTTGCAGACGGTAAAACTCAAGATGCCGGCGATTGTTACCACCGATCTTCGGCTGAATGAGCCGCGTTATGCCTCGTTGCCGAACATCATGAAGGCAAAGAAAAAGCCGATCGATGAAAAAACACCGGACGCGTATGGTGTCGATGTGAAGCCGCGGTTGCAGGTGCTGAAAACGCGCGATCCGCCCGGTCGCAAATCGGGCGTGAAAGTGAGTTCAGTGGCTGAATTGGTCGGCAAGCTGAAAGACGAGGCGGGGGTACTTTAGATGGCCACGCTTCTCCTTGCCGAGCACGACAACAAATCGCTCAAAGATGCGACCAACAAGACGCTCACCGCCGCCAAGGCGATCGGTGCGGACGTCCACGTGCTCGTCGCCGGCAAGGATTGCAAAGCCGCCGCCGATGCCGCTGCCAAGCTGGACGGCGTAAAGAAGGTGTTGCTCGCGGATGCTGCGGCTTATGAGCATCAGCTCGCCGAGCCTCTTGCTGCCCTCATTGTCGCTCTCGCTGGAAACTACGATGTGATCATCGCGCCGGCGACGACGACTGGTAAGAACGTGATGCCCCGCGTTGCCGCATTGCTTGACGTGATGCAGATTTCCGAAATTACGAAGGTCGTCTCATCCGATACCTTCGAGCGGCTGATTTATGCGGGGAATGCAATCCAAACCGTGAAGTCGTCCGATGCGAAGAAAGTAATCACCGTCCGCACATCGACATTTCAGGCGGCGGGCGCCGGCGGTTCGGCGTCCGTGGAAAATGCTGCCGCAGTGGCCGATCCCGGTCTCTCAACATTCGTTGGCGAGCAGCTGTCGAAGTCCGACCGGCCGGAATTAACCTCTGCCAAAATCATCATTTCCGGTGGCCGAGCCATGCAGAGCCGCGACAACTTCACCAAATTCATCGAACCTGTCGCCGACAAGCTTGGCGCTGCGGTCGGCGCCTCGCGAGCGGCGGTGGATGCAGGCTATGCGCCAAACGATTGGCAGGTTGGACAGACCGGTAAGGTGGTGGCACCCGAACTCTATATCGCGGTGGGAATTTCCGGCGCAATTCAGCATCTCGCCGGGATGAAAGACTCCAAGGTGATTGTTGCTATCAACAAGGACGAGGAGGCACCGATCTTCCAGGTGGCCGACTACGGCTTGGTGGCCGATCTCTATCAAGCCTTGCCGGAGCTGGCGGCGGAACTCGACAAGGCCAAGCGTTGACCACATTTCAATTTTGTTGTCCACCAATGGCGTTGCGGTGCGGTAAGTCGTAAAAGCGCAAAGAATAAAGAAGAGGCGAAAGTTAACCGAATTCGAAGCCGAGAAGCGGGACTTCGCATCGATCGGAAAAAGACATGGCGGTCACGATTCAGAGTATTGGAATAATTGGCGCGGGTCAGATGGGCAGCGGGATTGCCCATGTCTGCGCGCTCGCGGGATATTCGGTCCTGCTCAACGACCTGTCGGCTGACCGTATCAAAGCCGGGATGGCGACGATCAACGGAAATATGGCGCGGCAGGTCGGGAAAAAAGCGATCAGCGAAGACGATCGCAAGAGTGCTCTTGCCCGCATCAAGCCGGCTGAGAAATACGATGCGCTGTCGGACTGCGACCTGGTGATTGAAACTGCGACCGAGAAGGAAGAGGTCAAGCGCAAGATTTTTTTCGATCTGTGCGCGTCGCTCAAATCCGACGCGATTATCGCAACCAATACCTCGTCGATTTCGATCACACGGCTAGCGTCATCCACCGATCGCCCTGAACATTTTATCGGCATTCATTTCATGAATCCGGTGCCGTTGATGGAGTTGGTGGAACTGATCCGCGGCATCGCCACCGATGACGCCACCTTCGAGACCAGCAAGGCATTCATCTCCAAGCTCGGTAAGAAGATTGCCGTGTCGGAGGATTTCCCTGCCTTCATTGTCAATCGTATCCTGCTGCCGATGATCAATGAGGCGATCTACACGCTCTATGAAGGTGTCGGGAATGTCGAGGCGATCGACACTGCGATGCGGCTCGGCGCGCATCACCCCATGGGGCCGCTCGAGCTCGCCGACTTCATCGGCCTTGATACCTGCCTCTCCGTTATGCAGGTGCTGCACGAGGGGCTCGCGGATTCGAAATACCGGCCGTGCCCACTGCTTGTGAAATATGTCGAGGCCGGCTGGCTAGGTCGCAAGACGCAGCGCGGGTTCTATGACTATCGCGGCGAGAAACCGGTTCCGACGCGCTAAACGAATCGCCACAAATTCAGCGCGGCCAACACTGCAATCGTCAACCAGGTCAGCGTCTGGCCGGCGCGGCGGCCAAGGCCGGGCAACTCCGTTGACCACATGCCCCAGCTTTGCAGGAGGCGTCCGGCCACCAATGCAATGCCCGCAATGTGCAACATGATGTGCGCGCCACCGGTGAGCTCGTAGAGGAGCATCAGGAGGAGTGCGAGCGGTAAGTACTCGACCGCATTGCCATGGATGCGGATCATTCGCCGCATCTGTGGATTGTCGCCGTCACCGAGTGAAACACCAAGTTTCACGCGATGCACTGTGACGTTGATGCCAAGCGCAACAATGAGCAGTGCGAGAATGCCGGCATAAAGTGCGGTGATCGATCCCGTCATGTCGGTCGCCTCCAATGTGTGTTGCGAATTTGGAAACGCCCATTCACGCGCGCGCCTGGGCCGGCGCTTCATCGGCGAAGTCGGCCATCTGAGCG
>DATFVF010000115.1:0-3182 GCA_035260465.1 Pseudolabrys sp.
CCGCATCGACGCCAATCTTGCAATCGTCAACAAACGGCTGACCGAACGGAAATTTCTCGTCAGCGACAAGCCAACGATCGCCGATATTTCGATGGCCGGCTATCTTTACTATCCGTCCGAAGAATTCGGATTCGACTTCGCCAAGAACTATCCCGCAATTGGCTCCTGGCTTGAACGTGTGAAGGCGCTGCCCGGCTGGGCGCACCCCTACGATCTTATGCCGGGTTATCCGCTCGGTAAGAACTGACGTCAGTTCAGGCGCGACGGCCGGTCTTTTTCAACATCCCCGCCAACCGTGGCCTCGTGTGGAAATGCGGCATCGGCAGTCGTCGTAGCAGCAGTGGTGTCCTTGCGTTGGTATTCACGATAGGACAGCCAGCCAAGCGGCAGACAAGCCAGATAAGCGAGCGTGCCGACGGTGAGCACCTGCCACGGATAACTCACCAGCAACGCAAAAAACAAAACGACCGTGACAAAAACCGGCAACACCATTTCCGGCGGCACACGTTTTCCCACACGTTTTCCGGAAAATACCGGCAGCCGAGAGACCATCAAAAGCGCGATCAACAGTGTGTAAAAGAACGTGAGCCACACCGCGATCAGGCCGTCCGACACGCCGAGAAAATTCAAATAAATCGGCAGCAGCACCGTGATAGCGCCAGCCGGCGCAGGAATCCCCGTGAAGAAGTTTCCCGCCCACACCGGTTTATTGGGATCGTCGATCATTACATTGAAACGCGCGAGCCGAAGGCCGGCGCAGATTGCGAATACCATCGCGGCAATCCACCCCGCCGATTTGAGATCGTGCAATCCCCAGAAATAGAGGATCAAAGCCGGGGCCACACCGAAATTGACGAAGTCGGCGAGGCTATCGAGTTCAGCGCCGAAGCGTGACGTGCCTTTGAGCAAGCGCGCGATACGCCCGTCGATCCCATCAAGCAATGCGGCGAACACGATGGCGGCCAGCGCGAAGTCAAGCTTGTCCTCCACCGCCAAACGGATCGCCGTCAGGCCCGCGCAAAGCGCGAGCAACGTGATCAGGTTGGGCAGCAGCGTGCGGACCGGAATCGCCTTGAAGCGGCGCCGGAACGGCGGAGGCGCGGGGTCAAACGGCGGAAACACCATGCGCGAAATATATCCCTTTGCCAGCTGCTCGGCGAAAAAGTCTGAGAGCATAGTAAGCAGGATTTCGTGCCGAAATTATGGGCAATAGCCGCTACATCAAGTAGCACCGGTTGGCTGGATGAAATTTATGTGATTTTCCCACGCAATTTCAAAGAGATCGGCGGTTGTTTTATCTGGTCCGCATCTTGCCTTGGATGACCCGATCGGATGCGATCGCCTACGGGGATGAGGGAGCAAAAAAATGACTGCAATTTCGCAACCGCTGGCGGTGCCAGCCACGGCGTCGACGCGCTGGGTCCAGCTCGTGCTGGGCATCATCGCGATGATGACGATTTCAAGCCCGCAATATGTCTGGACGCTTTTCACAAAATCGTTTCAGGACGGTCTCGGAGCATCGCTGGCTGACATCCAGTGGACATTCTCGATCTTGATCATCCTGCAAACCTGGCTGTCGCCAGTGCAGGGCTACCTGGTCGATAAATTTGGTCCGCGGCTGCTGATCGCCGTCGGATGTTTGATGTCGGGCGCGGGCTGGATCACATCGGCTCATGCCACTAGCCTGATGAGCCTCTATTTCACCTATGGTCTGCTCTGCGGCGTTGGCACGGGCATCGTCTATATCGGAATCATCGGTCTGATGGTGCGCTGGTTCCCGGACCGGCGCGGCTTCGCTACCGGCATGGTCGCTGCCGGCTATGGCTTCGGCGCCATTCTCACCACCTTCCCGATCAACTCGATGATGACGACTGCCGGCTACCAGCACACGCTGGTTGTGTTCGGCATTATCCTCGGCATCATCGGCGCCGCCGCCGCACTGCCGATGCGGATGCCGCAATCGGCTGACAAACTTCCAAAGGCCAGCGTCGCGTCAACGGCGAAGGATGTCATGCCGGCCGACATGCTGAAGACGAAAGTCTTCTGGTTGATGTTCTTCATGATGACGATGATGTCGACTGGCGGGCTGATGATCATCTCGCAATTCGCTTCGTTCTCACGCGACTTCGGCGTCACGAAAGTCACGGTCTTCGGTCTGGCCGCATTGCCGCTCGCGCTCACGATCGACCGGATCACCAATGGTCTGACTCGGCCATTCTTCGGCTGGGTGTCGGACCACATCGGCCGCGAGAACACGATGGCGATCGCCTTCATCATGGAGGCTTGCGCTGTGGCAGCCATGGTCCTGATGCGTGACAACACGCTGCTGTTCGTCCTGCTGTCAGGCGTGGTGTTCTTCGGTTGGGGCGAGATCTTCTCGCTGTTTCCTTCGACGCTAACCGACACCTTCGGCACCAAAACCGCCACCACCAATTACGGCTTCCTGTACATGGCACAGGGTGTCGGATCGGTGTTAGGGGCGCCAGTGGCTGCGCTGATATACGCCAAGGCCGGCAGCTGGCTGCCGGTGTTCGCGATCATCATTGCGTTAGATGCATTGACCGGCATCCTCGCGCTGATTGCGCTCAAACCGATACGGAAACAATACCTGGCGGGAAAATAACGGCGTCGGAGCACCACCGGGCGGCAATCATCCCGCCCGGTATGCTCTGGCCTCGCCCGCCCCGCGCAAATCGGCAAGCACGGTTTCGCCACCGGTGGACGTCTGCCCGACCGCCACGAGCGGTGGTGTGCCTTCCGGCAAGTACACATCGAGGCGAGAGCCGAATCGGATCATGCCGAAACGCTGGCCGATGCCTATGGAATCGCCGTTGCGCACGAAGCAGACGATGCGCCGGGCAATCAAGCCGGCAATTTGCACCACGGCGACACGCGCGCCCGCAGTTGCGATCACCAGCGAATTACGCTCGTTATCGGCACTGGCCTTGTCGAGGTCAGCATTGAAGAACTTGCCCGGCTGATAGACGATTTTTTCGATTTTGCCGGCGACCGGGCTGCGGTTCACGTGGCAGTCGAAGACGCTCATGAAAATCGAGATGCGTGGCAGCGGCTTGTTGCCGAGGCCGAGCTCCGGTGGTGGTGTGGCGCTGGTGACCTGGCTTATCCGCCCATCCGCCGGTGCAACCACCAAACCATCGCGCACCGGCGTCACCCGCGGCGGA
>DATFVF010000116.1:0-5071 GCA_035260465.1 Pseudolabrys sp.
TTCTCCGAGGGTCCAGTCGGCGCGCGCCAATTCTTGCGGCGGATGCTTGTGATCCTCGCGCACGATGAACACACCAACGCTGGAGCCTTCCGCGAGGGGTTTGATCACATATGGTGGCGGCAATAGATGGCGCGTCGCGGCTTCCTTGCGTGTGACGACCATTCCCCCTGGCACCGGCACTTGCGCGGCCTTGAGCACGGTCTTGGCCGTGTCTTTTTGCATTGCCACTGCGGACGCGAGTACACCTGAATGGCTATACGGAATGCCGAGAATTTCGAGCAGGCCTTGCAACGTGCCGTCCTCGCCGGGACGGCCATGGAGGACGTTAAGCGCCACATCGGGTTTGATCGCGCGCAGCGCTGCCGCGACATCGCGATCGACGTCGACGCGGCTGACCCGATAGCCGGCGTGCTCAAGTGCATCCGCACAGGCCTTGCCGGAGCGTAAAGAAATCTCGCGCTCGGCCGACCAGCCACCCATCAGGACCGCGATGTGCTTCATCGGACTTCCCGCCTGCGCATGAACTTGCCCGAAAACCGGCATCCACTTTTCGGGATCATGCGCGTTCCACGCCGACCCGCTTGATTTCCCATTCCAGATCGACACCGGAATGCGTTTTCACCCGCTGCCTTACGGTTTCGCCCAGCGTCTCGATGTCGGCCGCGCTGGCTCCCCCGAGATTGATCAGGAAGTTGCTATGAAGCTCCGACACCTGCGCGCCTCCAATGGTGAGTCCACGGCAACCCGCATCGTCCACGAGTTTCCAGGCACTGTGTCCCGGCGGGTTCTTGAACGTCGAACCGCCGGTGCGATTTCGTGGCTGGCTCGCCTCGCGTTTTTTCTTGATGGCGCCCATTTCTGCGACGATCTCCTCCGCTGCGCCGGCACGGCCTTGAAGGACCGCCGTTGTAAAGATCACATCGTCCGGCACACCGCAGTGGCGATAGGAAAAGCCCATCTCGCCGTTGCTGAAAGTCAGAAAATCGCCCTGTCGATTGACGCCCCTCGCCTCGACGCAAATGTCCTTGGTCTCACCTCCGTAGGCGCCCCCATTCATCCGCAACGCACCACCGATGGTTCCGGGAATACCGCTTAGGAATGCCAACCCGCCAACACCGGCTGTCTGTGCCGCACGTGCCACCATCACGTCGAGGACGGATGTCCCGACGGTAACGCGATGCTCTTCGATCTTTACTTCGTTGAATCCGCGGCCAAGCCGGATCACCGCGCCCGGGATGCCGCCATCGCGCACAATCAAATTCGAACCAGCGCCTATGACGGTGACTGGAATGTCCATAGGCAAATTGCGCAAGAAATACGCGAGGTCATTTTCATCTTCCGGCATATAGAATGCCTGCGCCGGACCGCCGACGCGAAACCAGGTGAATTCTCCGAGTGATTGGTTTGCCAGCAAGCGCCCGCGCAATTCGGGCATTCTCGCTTTAAGATCAGGGACGATATCGGGAAAGCTCATGACGCCTTCAATTCCGCTGGTAGCGCGTAAGCCCACTGAGTAATCGAACCCGCTCCGAGACAGACCACATAGTCACCCGGCTTCGCCAGACTTTTGACAAGCGGCGCGAGATTTTCCGGTGCTTCCAGCGGAATCGCCTGCTTGTGTCCGTGCGCACGCAAACCGGTTACCAATGCATCGCGGTCGGCGCCGGGAATCGGCTGCTCACCTGCCGGGTAAACTGGCGCCACAATGACTGCGTCGGCGTCATTGAAGCAGGTGCAGAATTGCTCGAACAAGTCATGCAGCCGCGTATAGCGGTGCGGCTGCATCACCGCGATCACCTGCCCTTTTGCACTTTCGCGCGCGGCGCGCAGCACGGCGGCAATTTCCACCGGATGGTGGGCATAGTCATCGATGATGACCGCCCCGTTCCACTCTCCGACACGCGTGAAGCGCCGTTTGACGCCTCCGAAATTAGCGAGCGCCTTACGGATCGAGTCGCCTTGGAGACCGAGCGCATGCGCAACTGCTATCGCCGCGGTCGCGTTCAGCGCATTGTGGCGTCCCGGCATCGGCAAAGTGAGCTTGTCGATTGTGTGCGAGGTCTTGCCGTCGCGGTCGCGGAACAGAACGGAGAAGCGTGACTGACCGTTGAGGTGATCAATATCCGCGAGGCGCACGTCGGCTTGCGGATTTTCACCGTAAGTCAGGATGCGGCGATCCTCGAGTTTGCCGACCAGTGTTTGCACGACAGGATGGTCCGTACACATCACGGCAAAGCCGTAAAAGGGCACGTTTTCGACGAAGGCGCGGAAAGCGTCCTGCACGGCATCGAAGGTGTGAAAATGGTCGAGGTGCTCGGGATCGATATTGGTGACGATCGCGATGTCGGCAGGCAATTTCAGGAATGTGCCATCGGATTCATCTGCCTCCACCACCATCCAGTCTCCCGCCCCGAGCCGCGCGTTTGTGCCGTACGCGTTGATGATGCCACCGTTAATCACGGTCGGATCGAGGCCGCCGGCATCGAGCAGCGACGCAACCAGCGAAGTCGTGGTGGTTTTGCCATGCGTGCCCGCGATCGCCACGCAGCTTTTCAGCCGCATTAATTCAGCCAACATCTCCGCACGGCGCACGACCGGAAGTCGCTTGGCCCGCGCGGCGACCAGTTCAGGATTGTCGCGCTTAATGGCGGTAGAGACGACGACGACATCCGCGCCGTCGATGTTTTCGGCTTTATGTCCGATAGCGACCTTGATGCCCTTGTCACGTAAGCGATTGACGTTCGCGCCATCGGCGACGTCGGAGCCGGTCACGCTATAGCCGAGATTGGCGAGAACCTCGGCAATACCGCTCATGCCGATGCCCCCGATACCGACGAAATGCACCGGACCGATGTCGCGCGGCAGTTTCATGGACCGACGTCATCTCCAGCGATCATCATCCGCGAATACGGATCACCCGACGACCACGGTCATTCGTGTATGGCATGCGATCCAAAATTGGAAGCATGGTGACTGCCGGATGCCCACTTTCCCGAGCATGACACCAATTCGGCTAAATCCCGGCCACTGAAAGCACCAAATCAGCCAACCGTTCCGCGGCATCTACGGTGCCAGCAGACTTGGCAGCCTGCGCCATGTGCGCAAGGCGCGCCGGATCATTCGAAAGCCCAGCGATCTCTGCATTTAGCCGTTCCGGTGTGAAGTCGGGCTGCGCGATGCAGATTGCGCCGCCGGCCGCCTCCAGGACCCCGGCATTCGCGAGTTGGTCCTGGTCCAATGCATGCGGCAGCGGCACCAATATCGCCGGCCGCCCGATAGCCGACAGTTCGGCTACCGTCGAAGCCCCGGAGCGGGAAATGACCAGATGTGCAGCCGCCATGCGCGCGGGCAGATCGGAAAAAAACGGCGCAATCTCGCTTCCGACACCGAGCCGAACGTAAGTGTCACGTACGTTATCGAGGTCTTCGGTCCTCGCCTGTTGCACGATCGACAGTCGCGCGCGGAGATCGGGGCTCATGCGCTCGATTGCCGCCGGAACAATTTCGGCCATAACACGTGCGCCTTGGCTGCCGCCAAAGACCAGCAGGCGAAGCTTGCCATCGGTGGGAGCAGCATAGGGCGTCGCCGCGGCTGCGATTACTAGCGGGCGCACTGGATTGCCCGTGAAAGTTATTTTGCTCTGCCAATGCCGGTTGAAATTTTTAAGTGTTCGGAAGCCGGTGCCGATCGCGGTCACACGCGGCGCCAGCATCCGGTTAGCGCGCCCCATGACGCCGTTCTGCTCGTGCAGCACTGTGGGTATGCCACGCAAACTCGCCGCGAAAAGCGGTGGCACGGTCGGATAGCCTCCAAAGCCGACAACGACATTTGGTTTAGTGCGCCCGATCAAGGCCCAGGCCTTGGCCGTGCCGAGCGCCAACAAGGCAGTCGTTCGTGCCATCGCAAACGGGTTGCGGGCGCGCAATGTCGCGCTCGGAACGAGATGAACGTCACGTGCGGGAAATTTGAAATGCGCAGCACGATGGTCGGTAGCGAGATCGACAATGGCGTCCCGCTTCGCAAGCGCGTTGGCCAGTGCCTCGGCCGGAAACAGATGACCCCCCGTACCGCCTGCCGCAAGCAGAACGAGCGGCGCGCCGCTCATAGCCATTAGATCCCGCTCCCCGCCACCGCGAGTTCGGGCGTCACTATGGCAGCGCGGGGCTGCTCGCGCGTTAACGCCAAGAGCATGCCCATCGCGTAAGCGAGCGAGATCATCGAGGAACCGCCATACGAGATGAACGGCAACGTCATGCCCTTGGCGGGGATGAGATGCAAGTTCACCGCCATGTTGATCGCTGCTTGCGTCGCAAACAGAATAGTGAGCCCGGCAGCGGCAAATCGCGTGAAAGCATCATCATTACGCATGGCGCGCACCAGCATGCGTATGACGATAAAGGCGAACAGCGCCACCAGCGCGAGGCACAGCGCTACGCCAAACTCCTCGGCAGCAACGGCAAAAACGAAATCGGTGTGGCTTTCGGGCAAAAGGCGCTTCACGGTGCCTTCACCGGGCCCTTTGCCGAACCAGCCACCACGCATAAAGCTCTCAGTCGCGATGTCGATGTTGAAGGTATCGCCCGAGGCGGGGTCGAGAAACCGCTGAATGCGGCGTGCGACGTGTGGCACCGTGTAGTAGGCGCTCAATAGCCCGACGCCGGCGAGGCCCGCGATACCTGCCACCCAGACCACCCGCATGCCGGCCATGAAAAACAGCGCGCTCCACACCAGGGCAATCAGCATCGTCTGTCCGAAGTCGGGCTGCACGACCAACAGCGCAACCACCGTCAGCAGCAACGCCAGCGAAAATGCATTCGCCGGCATGTCGGGGCGTTTAGCCGATTCACCGAACAGCCAGGCGACGAGGATGACGAAAGCCGGCTTGAGGAATTCGGAGGGTTGAATATTGACGCCGAGCAACACCAACCACCGTCGTGCGCCCTTGATCTCGGGTCCAAAATAAGGGGTCGCTGCCACCATAATGATGCTAATCGCGAAAACGACCAGCGACAGCCTGCGGATTTGGCGTGGGTTGAGAAACGACACCCCCAGCATCACAGCTATGGCGGGG
>DATFVF010000117.1:0-3398 GCA_035260465.1 Pseudolabrys sp.
CCGAGGTTTTCGAAAGCCCACGGCACGCCCGACGCGGCGATCGAATAGGTGTCGGCTCCGGTCCGAAAGCTGTACCGGCTGCCCTTGGAACCGGTCACGTCGCTCGACTCGCCGGTCGAGAAGTAGATGGTCTTGAGCTCCGTCGCGATCGGCAAAGCGGCCAGCATGATGCCGGAATGCACTGACCCCACGATGAATTCGGCGTTACTGCGCTGGATGAGGTTGCGCAGCTTGCGAGCGCCGGTGGCGGGGTTGGATTCGGTGTCTTCGGTCGCGAGTTCAACCTTGCGGCCGGCAATGCCGCCGGTCTTGTTGATGAGGCCGACTGCGATCTTTGCCGCCTTGTCGTGCCAGTAACCCCAGGACGTGAACACACCAGTCAGATCACAATGGTGACCGATCACGATTGGGCCCGACGCCTGCGCGTAAAGGTCTTCCATCAGTGTCAGATTGGCGGTACCGGCCGCCGCGCCCCCCGCCAGGGCGCATTGGAGGAAGCTACGGCGTGAGACTTTCCTTGCCATGGTGGTGACTCCCTGTTTGAAGCTACATTTACTGCGTAAGTCCCAAGTAACGATGCACAATTTCAGGCTGCGATTTCAGTTCATGCGAGGCACCCGAATAAACGATGGTGCCTTTCTCCATCAGAAAAACCCGCGGACAGAGCTTAAGCGCGGTCTCTACATTCTGCTCAACCAATAGAACCGATACGCCAGTCTGGTTGATACGGTGGATCTCGCGCCGGATTTGCGAGACCAGCTTTGGCATTATTCCTTCTGTCGGCTCGTCGAGGATGATCAGCTTGGGTCGCATCATCAGGCAGCGCGCGATCGCGAGCATCTGCTGTTCGCCGCCCGATAGAGTATTTCCGGACTGCTTGAGCCGCTCTTTGAGACGCGGAAAACAGGTGAATACGTAGTCCTCGCGCTCGCTATCGCGTTGGCCCGGCAGACCGATGTTGAGATTCTCCAGCACCGTCAGGTTGGGAAAAATGCCCCGGCCTTGCGGGACATAGCCAATGCCTTGGCGCGGAACTTCGTGGGCAGGGCAGCTCGCAAGATCGACGCTGTCAAATTCGATCCCCCCGCGGCTGCGCGGTACAAGGCCCATAATCGCGCGCAGCGTCGTCGTCTTGCCCACGCCGTTGCGGCCGAGCAATGCGGCGCTCTCGCCGGGTTTCACTTCCAGGTTTACGCCCTGCAAAATGTGAAGCTTGCCGATGTGGACGTGGACGTCCCGGAGGCTAAGCATTAATTGCCTCCTCGACGTAGTCTTCGTCTTCCGGACGACCGAGATAGGCTTCGCGTACACGCTCGTCGCTGGAGATTTCGTCCGGGCTGCCTGACGCAAGAATCTCACCCTGCGTCATCACGGTAATGTCTTCGGCAATTTCAAACACAACGCTCATGTCATGCTCGATAATGACGATATCGATCGTGCGCGCCAATTGTTTGATCTTTTCGACCGCACGTTCGGTCTCGGCCGGGCTCATGCCACAGGTCGGTTCATCGAGCAGCAATAACTGCGGGTTAGAGATCAGCGCCATCCCGATCTCAAGCAATGCGACGTCGCCATATGACAGCGTACCCGCCGGACGGTGTGCGAGCGCGGGTAGGCCAATCTGCTCGAGAGTGAGCTCAACGCGTTCGCGCGTCTCAGGATCGCGCGAGGCTGAGCGGAAGGGGTGCAAAACCTGATTTGTGGCATACCGCGTCACCCAGAGGTTTTCTGCGACGGTGAGCTGCGGAAACACGCTCTTGATCTGCATCGTTCGTTTGATGCCGAGCCGGCTGACCTCATGCGGCTGAAGTCCGGTAATGTCGCGGCCTTTGAAGAATACGCGCCCCTTGTCCGCGGCAAGCAAGCCTGAAACGAGATTGAAAAACGTGGTCTTGCCCGCGCCGTTCGGGCCGATGATGGCATGCAGACGGCCGCTCGGAATGCTCAAGTTGAGATTGTCGACCGCGGTCAAACCGCCAAATCGTTTGGTCAAGTTCTCGGTTCGCAGAGCCGGCTCGGTCATGGTTCAGTCTGCAAATTTATTCTGGCCGACGTGCCTTCGGCGCGCGCGCACCAGCGCGCGAGCCCTTCATTCCACAAGCCAACCAACCCCTTTGGAGCCAGAATGACCACCAGGATGGCCAAAACCCCGACGATCAATGCATGATGTTCCCAGTGGGTTGACACCAATTCACGGATCACGATGAACAAGGTGGTTCCCACGATCGGTCCGAACAATGTTCCGGCGCCGCCGACGATTGCCCACACAACCGCCTCGCCAGACACGTGGTAGAACATGTACGATGCGGATGCGTAACGGCCGAAGAATGCAAACAATGCCCCGGAGACGCCGGCCAGGAATCCCGCCATCACGAATGCGATGAGTCGAAGCTGATAGACGTTGAGGCCAATCAAGGCGGCCCGAACATCATTGTCACGGATTGCCACGAACGCTTTGCCCAGTGGACTCTGGATCACGCGGTGCATGAGGAAGAAGCAAAGCGAAACGGTCGCGAGAATGAAAAAGTACTGGAAATTCGCGTCGCTGAAGCTTCCCTTTACGCCGCTAATGGAGAAAGTCGGCGGCAAGGTGAAATTGATGCCGTCGTCGCCACCGGTCAGCGGCTTTACCGATACCGCAAAAAAATAAAAGATGAGAGAAAACACCACGGTGATGATCGCGAAATAGTGCCAGGTCAGGCGCACCGCGAAAATGCCGGTGACCAGCGCGATCGCCACGGAGGCGAATATTCCCAATCCAAATGCGGGCCAGAACGACAGGCCCAGTGTGGCAACGCCGATCGCAACTCCGTACATGCCGAACCCGAAATAGAGCGCCTGCCCGAACGACAACAACCCGACATATCCGAACAGCAAATTCACGCTGGCGGCCAACAGAGACCAGATCATGATTTCCGCGATCACGCTCACCCAAAACGTGTTGAAGAGCGCCGGAATCAGCCACGGGGTGGCGACCAGAAACGCCCCGAACGCGATCAACATCACGCGCGCGATGACATGGGGCCTCATCATTTGGCCAAGCCCTTAAACAGGCCTTGCGGTCTCACCAGCAAGACGGCGCTCATCAGCACGAGGGAGGAAATCCGCGCGACGGTGGGATCGGCGAAGCTTTGAATAATCCCTTCGAGAGACGCGAGCAGAACCGCAGCCGCCGCGGTCCCGGGAAGATTACCGAGGCCGCCGATGATCACGGCCATGAAGCAGAACGGCAATATATCTACTCCGGTGCGAAACTCGACCGTCGTAATCGGAGCCGCGACAACGCCGCCGAGCGCGGCGAGTGCGAAGCCGATTCCAAATGTCAGCACGTAGACGCGTTGTGCCGGAACACCCATTGCGATCGCGGTCTCGCGGTCATGACGCACCGCGCGCATCCA
>DATFVF010000118.1:0-4441 GCA_035260465.1 Pseudolabrys sp.
ATACGCGCAGTTGGCGCCGCCAACGAAAAGGGGCGGCTCGCGCCGCCCCTGTCCTGCTGGATTCCAGTCGCCTTACTGGCTGCTGAACAAGTTCTGCGGAACGCCAGCCTTGGAGAAGATATAGTCGCGCGAGGCCTCGAGCTGTTGACGCAAGTGCGGGAGATCGACCTCAAGCAGCCGTCCCTTCCACTTGCGTACTTTGCCCGCGACGATCACAGTTTCGACGTTGGTGCGGTCCATCAAAGAGACAACCGCGCCGGGCACCTGGTTGAGCGGCGCCACGTTGATCGCGGTAGCGTCGAGGATGATGATGTCGGCTTCCTTGCCCGGCGTGAGCGAGCCGACCTTATTGTCAAGCCGCAGAGCTTTCGCGCCGTTCATGGTGGCGTAGCGCAGCACGTCGCGGGTGGTCAGCAGCGCCGGCGTGCCGGGCGCCGGTGTCGGCCACTGTTGGGGCGGGTAGAAATTCCCCTGTTCGAGTATCATCTCATTCACCACTGCGCGCTGCATGTTCATGGCAACACGCATCTGAGTGAAGAAATCCGCAGTCATCGTGCACTCGACGTCCACGGATAACGACGGCTCCATGCCGAGGGTTTGCATCTTGATGATCGGCGGGGTGCCGTGCCGCATGTTCATTTCGATCGGGAAAGCAATCGAGACCTGTGCGCCGACGTCCTTAACCTTCTGCCAAGCAGGGTCGGCCATCCCAGTCATGTGGATGAACAGGTTGTCCGGTCCGATCCCGATGTGGCCAAGGCCGCCCGTTCCCGGCGTGGTGGTGAGCTTGTCAAAAATCGGCCGGATGCCGAACGGCGAGAGGATGTGCGCAGCAATCTGGAGGTCGAGCTGCCGCCCGATCGTCCACGATTGGTCGGTCGTCGCATCCCCAAGATAGACCTCGCCGCCCATGATCATATGGACAAGCTGGTCACTCGATGAAAACCACTGACTCTTGATGCGGGGCGCATCGGTTGGATATTTGTTGCCGGGGTTGGTGCCGAGGATGTTGGCACCCGCGCTCTCGAAATAGCCGAAGGCGGCGCGCCGCCCCGTGTCGAACAGCGCCTTGATCGCCGCGTCCGAGTGCTGGGGCGAATGATGGATCTGTGAGACGTCGTGCACCGTGGTGACGCCGTCGTCGAGTTGGCTGAGCCCAGCGAACAGCTCGTTGATGTAGACGTCCTGTGGCCGGTACACCGGGGCGAACTTCAGTAGAATGAATTCGAAGTAAGTCGTGCTTCCGCTCGGTGAGCCAGACCCGTCATTGATCAGCACTCCGTCGGCGAGGAAGCTGCGCAGCGCCGTCTCGAACTGGTGGTGGTGCGTATCGATGAAGCCAGGCATCACAATGCGGCCGCGCGCGTCGATCTCCCCGCCGCCGCCGGCATGCAGATTCGGTCCGACGGCGAGAATCTTCTTGCCATCAACGAGGACGTCGGCCTGCGCGAAGTCGCCGACGTTCGGATCCATTGACATCACAGAACCGCCGCGAATGACGTAACGGCGCCCTGGTCCGCCAGTGCCTAGGGGTGCATCACCGACCTGCGCGGCGGCAGGACGTGGTCTGAATAAATTGAGACCTGCAGCGACGGCTCCAGTCGCTGCCGCGCCTTTCAGAAAATTCCGCCGTGAGCCGAAATGGTTTTGCCGAAAACCTGCATCGCACAGTTTGCACATTTGACGCCCCCGACTTGTAATGGTGCTACAAAACTAATTCTGCAGCTGAACTGCGCAGCTGTATAGTTGAATCATCACCCGGCCGTCGAAACTATGGCGGAAACAGACGCGGCCGCGCCCATCACAGCATCCCATCTTCAGTCGCCCAAATTTTTGTGGGGCCGGCCCACTCGCTCACGCCAATTTTCGCGCGGGAAATGTTGCGACGCAGCACTCAGTCCGCCGTTTGTCCGGCATCAAAATCACATAAACACAATTGGCTTGTCGGCTAAGATCCAACAAGCGGCAACGTAGGCTTTGCTGAATTCAATGATGCCAGACAAACCCTGGTCACGAACCGGCGAGCGCCTTCTCGGAACACGATAGGTTCCAGGTATTTTTGTGGTGCGGCCCGCGTTTACCGGTACCGCCAATGCTTACGGCAACCGCGTCTACCATTGCGGGGGCTTGGGCGTCCATTGAACGGCCAACTTTTGGGCTGCGTAAATTTGAGCCGGGGTCATCTTGGAAGCGACAGCATCACGAATTCGCAAATATTGTTCGCGATTGCGTGCTGGCGCATGGGCTGCCGCCAAATTCAACCATTTGTGTGCAAGCACGTCGTCCTGCCAGACGCCGTGGCCTTTGTCGTACGTCAAGCCAAGCAAATATTGTCCGGTCGGGTCGCCCTGTTCCGCCGCGCGTACGTACAAATCCACCGCCACGTCAAAGGACTGCGGAACACCCAGGCCATGTTCATATCTGAACCCCAACAAGGCGTCCGCCCTGGCGCTCCTGTGCAAGGCCGACATTTTGGCGGTCCTCACAGAGGCAACATTATAACCATAACCGCGGTCGTTCTTAGTCCGCCCCTCCGACAGGCCGGCACTGTTCGCGTATGGAGCGGCCAATAGCCAAAGTGCCAACGCGGCGGTAAAAAGCTTTGCAGCCTTCTCCATGTCCAGGTCTCCCACAGTCCTAATCCAAAGTCCTACGCGCCCTTGGCGCGGACAAACCCCTCGTCCGCCTGCCTCTTCAACAAATCCAATTCCCGCACCCCGGCCAATTTATCGCAAGGAAGACGCGGCAGGAATTAGAAAACCGTCGACTGCAACAGCCAGCCAATCCAAATCGCAGGCGCAAAGAAAAGACCGAACGGCATCCGGCTCGTCGAGCGGACAGACCGGCGCTTAGATAAGAGTCTCATGGCGTACGCTGCGAGGGCCGCCAGCGCGGCGATCTCGATGGCAACCGGAGCCATCGACCAGTCAAGCCACACCCCGGCGACGCCCGCGAGCTTTACGTCGCCTAGTCCGATACCCTCACGTCCACGAATGCGCCTAAACAAGACTCGCAGGCTCAAGAATGCAAACGCCAGGACAGCGCCGCGTAACGCAGCGCTGGCAAGCGCCTCCATTACCAAGTCGGAGGCTTGGATTGCCGCATGCAAGAATCCCAACACCAGTGCGGCGGCCGTCAATTCATCCGGGATGATGAAACGCCGTGCGTCGACCACCGCAATTGCGATCATGAGAACGGCCAACCCGCCGCCGATTGCTCCCTGCGCATTGGGGAGCAAGATCAAGCTCGCGGCAATGCTCGCAGCCCACGCAATGAGGATCGTGATCTCTTCAAACGTTCGGGCCGTCGTCAGCGTCCGCGACACCAAGGTGGACCAACGCGCTAACATATTCGATCCCCGTCTCATTCAGCCGCACGCGTCCCGGCGGTATCGGCCGATCTGTCGCAATTCCTAGGGACGCTACCGAATTAACGGCACACGTGGAACACTATACGGCGCCGATTCAATCGTACCGCGCAACTTGGTACGAAATTCCTCAGCGACAAAGTGAGCATCAACGCTATCGCGAATGACTTGCGGCCGAATGAAGATTATGAGTTCGGTACGCACTGTCGACTTGCTCTGATGAGAGAACAAATCGCCTATTCTGGGAATCTGATCAAGCACCGGAATTCCGCCGCGATCGAGCTCGCTGTGCTCCTGAATCAGGCCGGCCAACAACACCGTCTGGCCATTCGCAACAGCCACCGAACTCTTGACCTTGCGCTGCGAAACGGTCGGCGTCAGCGTATTAGCGGTCGCGTTAGTAGCCTGGCTGATTTCCTGCTCGATATCCAGGCGGACATTGCCGTTGGGGCTCACGCGCGGGATAACACGGAGAATAATGCCGGTGCTTCGATAATCAATCGAATTGATAATCGTATTGTTCGTACCGGTCGCCGAATTGAGTACATTCCCGGTGCCGGTCGAAACCGGGATTTCGTCGCCGACAAGCAGCGTCGCCACCTGGTTATCGATAACGACGAGCGACGGATTCGATAAGATCTTCACATCGGTCACCGCATGCAAGGCGTCGAGAATCATGTTCGGCTGGGCTTCGGGGCCGATCAGGAAATTGAAGCCCGGAAATGCACGATTGAGAAACGCGTTAGCGACGCCATTGAGAACCGTCGGCGCCGCGCTCGGTGGCGACGTCGGAGTGTTGAGGGCCGAGCCCTTATCCGGCGCCATGCCAAGATTTTTGCTCTGAATATAAAACTGAACGCCGTAGCTGAGGTTATTGTTGAGCGTGACCTCGGCGATGGTTGCGTCGATCCCGACCTGCGCTTGAGGCTGGTCAAGTTGCCGGATCGTTTGCTCGACAAGGCGATAATTTTCTGCGCTTGCGTATACCAACAGCGAATTGGTGGAAACATCGGCGGTGATTCTGATGCCCTCCAGGGCAGCCTGCCCCCCGCCTGCGGCGGTGCTGCGTGCATC
>DATFVF010000119.1:0-18766 GCA_035260465.1 Pseudolabrys sp.
GCCTTGGAGCTACTCGAGTTCAAAAACCCGACTGGCGGTCTGTTCTTGAGCAATAGTTTCGATACTGATCCGAACGGTGGCGCCACACCGCTGCCTGCAGCCCTCCCAATGTTCATGGGCGGCGCTGGACTGATTGGGCTAGTCGCCCACCGCAGGAAGCGAAAAACAACCTGATTGCCTTCCTCCGAGCTAAAGCCCCGGCACCGTCTGGGGCTTTTTGTTTTTTGGGGCTGTCGATGTCCGCTTTTGGCACTTAGTGGGACATGGCGGAGCGACCGATCTATGTCCGCTTTCGGGGGTAAAGGGGACATACGGCAAGCACTGTTTTATGAGTACACGCCCTGGCCCACGATCTTCTTTACGATATCGATCGCGCGGCGCAGCAGCGTTTCGGAAGCCTCGGGCGTGCGGAACGCGGCATGCGCCGACAGCGTCACGTTGTCGAGCTTTGCTAAAGGGTGAGTGGGCGGCAACGGCTCATTGTGAAACACGTCGAGTCCGGCGTGGCGGATTTGGCCGTTTTTGAGCGCCGCAATCAACGCGGCCTCGTCGGCAAGCGCCCCGCGCGCGGTATTGATGTATATGACGCCCCTTTTCATGCGCGCGATCCGGTCGGCCGAGAGAAAGCCGCGCGTCCCATCGCCGAGTGTCAAATTCATCGACACCACGTCGGCACGGGCGAGCAGCGTATCGATGTCCACCAGCGGCACGTCGATCTCGGCATGCCTGGTGCGGTTCCAGCCGATCACGTTCATGCCCATGCCCTTGCCGATGCGCGCCACTTCGCGTCCGATGCCGCCGAGCCCGATCACGCCGAGCGTCTTGCCAAGGAGTTGCACGCCTTCGTGTGGGGTCCACACTCCGCCACGCACCTCACGATCCATGCGCGCGAGGTCGCGCGCGCAGGCCCACAGCAGGGCGATCGTGTGTTCGGCCACAGCGGTGTCGCCATAACCCTTGATGATGTGCACCTTGATGCCGCGCTCATTGAGCTCGGCAACATTCATGTAGCTTGCCGGTCCCGTTCCGAGGAATACAATGTGTTTGAGTTCCGGACACTGGGCCACCAGCGGCGTTGGCATATATGAGTGGTCGTCGATGGCGATGTCATAGCCGCCGATGATGCGCGGCAGGTCGTCGCGCGCAAACGCCTTGCGGTTGACGTCGATGGGAGGATCGCCCGGACGGGCGACTCTTTCCCATACGGGCGCCAGCTGGTCATTGCAGTCGAGAAAAATGGATTTCATGCGTGTCTTGTTCCGCGCGCTCATTTCACATGCCACAAGGGGAGGTGGTCATTGTGGGAAAAAGTCACATAAGACGGCGCGCCGCAAGCGTTGACGGCGCGCGATGCGCAGAATACATGCACCGGGCGCCGCACGCAGCAACTGCTGCCGCCTTTCTGCCGCCCGCGCGGATGCGGCCATACCCGGGACATTGAATGAAACTTGCAAGCTTTAAGGTGCGCGGGCGCGAATGTTTTGGCGCCGTCGTGGGCGAGGGCGTTGTCGACCTGAAAACTCGCCTGGCCCCCAAATACTCCAGCGTGCTTGACCTGCTTCGTGGAAATGGCCTTGATAAGGCGCGCGCCGTTGCAAACGGTGTCCGCGCGGACTTTCCGTTGAGCGAGGTCGAATTTCTGCCGCCGGTCACGCATCCGGAGAAGATTCTTTGCATTGGAATCAACTACGCCAACCGCAACGTGGACTATGGCGATCAGGACGTGCCGCAATATCCCAGCATGTTCTACCGTGCGCCTGGCTCGTTGGTGGCCCACGACAAGTCAATCGTGCGACCGCGAGAGTCCGAGCAACTCGATTATGAAGGCGAGATTGCGCTGGTGATCGGCCGCGGCGGACGGCGAATCGCGCAGAGCGAGGCGCTCGGGCATGTGGCCGGAGTGACATTGTGCAACGAAGGCACCATTCGTGACTGGATGCGCCACGGCAAGTTCAACGTGACGCAAGGCAAGAATTGGGATGCCAGCGGTAGCATCGGACCATGGCTCGTGACGACTGATGAAATCGATCTCGCCAAACCGTTGCACTTAACTGTTAAAGTGAATGGGGAATTGACCCAGGACGACACGACCGCAAGCATGATCAAGTCATTTTCCGAACTGATTTCCTACATCAGCACATTCACGTCCCTGAAGGCCGGTGATGTGCTCATCACGGGAACGCCGGTCAAGCTCAACCGCGGGGAGCCGCCGGTTTGGCTAAAGCCCGGTGATACGGTCGAAATCGGGGTGCCGGAGATTGGCGTGCTGCGCAATACGGTGGTAGCGGAGCCATGAGCACGGTGGTAGCGGGGCCATGAGCAAAGAGCACAAAGCCATATGTATCATCGCGTGGCCCGCCGGCCATTCCCGCTCGCCGTTGATTCACAATTACTGGATCAAGCTGCACAACCTTGATGCCGAATACCGCCGTGAAGCGGTGCCGCCTGAAAAATTTGCAGAGTTCGTCAAGAACCTGCGTGCCAACGGTTATGTCGGCGCCAATATCTCGGTACCCCACAAAGAAGCCGCGCTCAAATTTTCGGAGCCGGATGATCGTGTGCGTGCGGTCGGCGCGGCCAATACGTTGTGGTATGACGACACCAAGCTGCGCTCGACCAACACCGACGTGGAAGGGTTCCTTGCAAACCTCGATGCCGCGACGCCGGGTTGGGATCGCGGATTATCGACTGCCGTCGTGCTCGGTGCGGGCGGCGGCGCGCGCGCCGTGATTTTCGCGCTGCTCGCCCGCGAGGTGGGTCGTGTCTATGTGATCAACCGGACCGAGGCGCGCGCGAACGCTTTGCACAAGAAATTTGGTGCCCGCGTGCACGTCGCCCGTTGGGAGGAGACTACCGGCCTGCTCGGTGGGGCGGGACTTTTGGTCAACACCACCACCCTCGGCATGGTTGGGCAACCGCCACTTGAGTTCAATTTGCGGTGCCCGCCGTCGCTTGTCGTCGCTGACCTCGTTTATGACCCATTGGTGACGGGGTTGCTGGCGTCGGCGCGTGCGCGCGGCCTTCGCACCGCCGATGGTCTGGGAATGCTGCTGCACCAAGCGGTGCGGGGCTTTGAGTTATGGTTCGGGGTACGTCCGAAAGTCACCGCGGAACTGCGCGCGCTTGTCGAGGCCGATCTCCTCAAGAAAAAGTGAGGAATAAGTCGGCCGAAATGGGGTTATCCGCCTGACTGCGACCGGCTTTGCCGGAACCAGATTGGGAGGAGTTACATAATGTACAAATCGAATATGACATGGCAGGCGCTCGGCGTCGCTGCCATTGCTTTATTTTTCGCAACCACCGCGATCGCACAACAGCCGACGCGCATTCGCGGCCAAATTGAAAAAGCCGATGGCGGCATGCTTGCGCTCAAGACGCGCGATGGCGCCATGCTGAATGTGAAGGTCGCCGATGATGCGCGGGTGTCCGCGCTGGTCAAGGCTTCGCTCGCCGACATCAAGAACGATTCATTTATCGGCATTGCCGGCATGCCGCAGTCGGATGGCAGCATTGAAGCGTTTTCGGTTCACATTTTCCTGCCGGCGCAGCGCGGTGTCGTGCCCGACCGGCATGGGCCATGGGATGCGAAACCCGGCAGCACGATGACGAATGCCTACGTCGAAAGCATGGTGCAGGGTAAGGACGGCCAAACGCTGATGGTGAAATACAAGGATGGCGAAAGGAAAATTATAGTGACGCCGCAAACCGTGATCGCCGCCGCCGCGCCCGCCAATAAAGATGAGCTTAAACCGGGGACGCAGGTCATCATATTCGGATGGGACAAGCAGCCGGATGGCTCAGTGCTGGCGAAAACGATGTATGTGGGGCGCGGCGTCGCGCCGGCGATGTAATACAATGATTGTACGACACACTTGCGCTTTTGCTTTCCTGGTGCTCGCGACTGCCGGCGCGGGCGCACAGCAGCAAACCCTGCGCGTCAGTGGCACCGTCGAGAGCTTTGACGGTCAGGTGCTGGCGATCAAGTCGGACAAGCTCGGCGAAGTGAAGGTCAACCTCGCCGCAAACGCCACGGTGTTCGGCGTGGCCGAAGCGACGCTCGCCGACATTAGGCCGGGCTCTTATATCGGCGTCGGTGCGATGCCGCAGCCGGATGGGAGCCAGCGTGCAATCCAGGTGACGATTTTGGCCGAATCCCAGCGTGGTCTCAGTGATGGCCATCGGTCGTGGGACGCGCGGCCGAACAGCACAATGACCAACGGTACCGTCGATCAAACGGTCGCCAGCGTTGATGGCCAGGTCGTGATGGTTAAATATAAGGACGGTGAAAAAAAGATTGTCGTGCCGCCCGATGCCATCATTCGTGCCTATGTGCCGGGGGATAAGAATGAGCTAAAGGCGGGCGCGCATATTGCGATTGTGCGCGCGCTCAAGAAGTCTGACGGCGCATTGGAAACCGACCGCGTCAATGTTGGGCGCGGCGAGGTGGTGCCGCAGTAGCCCGCCGGTTCGGGGCATGCGCCGAACCGCGGGCGGGGACATCGAGATCGCCCGCGAGCTCGGGCATCTCCTGCATGAGCCTGACGAGACGGCTGTGGCGGCCTCCGGCATGGCGTGCTTCGCGCTGATCCTCGATCGGCCGGCGCACCTCATCACATCGTGCGAGGCCGTCGATTTCAGCGCCGTGTTCGGCCAGGCGCGCCAGAAGGTACGTAAGATCCTCCAGCTGGTCGGCGACCACGTGGATGACGCCCGACTCTTCCTGCACAAGGCCGGTCACTGCCACATAGCGTGCGTTTAAGACCACCGGGCGCAGGCGCTCGAATACTTTCGGCCATACGATCACATTGGCGATGGCGGTTTCATCCTCGATGGTCATGAACACGACGCCGTTGGCCGAGCCCGGCCGCTGCCGGCAGGTGACCAGCCCGGAGATACGCGCACGCGTGCCAGAGGCCGTGCGGCGCAGCGTATCGCTACGGCTGATGCCGCGCGAGTGGAGGTCGGGGCGCAGGAATTGTGCCGGATGCGCTCGCAGCGAGAGGTGCAGGAAACGGTAGTCGTTGATGACTTCCTCTCCAATCGGCATAGAGGGCAGATGCACGTCGGGTTCGCGTGAGACGATGCGTGCAAGAGCGGTGCCGCCACCGGCAAACAGCGGCAGGTCGTCGTCGCGGTCACCGACGCGGCCAAGCGCCTTGGCCGCCCACAGCGCATCGCGGCGGGTAAGACCGAGTGAGCCAAACGCGTCGGCATCGGCCAGGCGTTCCAGCACGCGCGGAGAAACGCCGGTGCGCAGCCAGACATCGCGCATAGAATCGTAAGCGACACCACGTTTTTCCACGATCAGCCTGGCATCTTCCTCGCTCAGTCCCTTGATTTCGCGCAGGCCGAGACGCGCTGCCTGCGTGGTCCAGACATCGTCCTGCATCTCGCGATGCAACTCGTGCAGGCGTTCCGCCGCGCGTAAACCCGGTTCGAGCGTCGAATCCCAATGCGAATGGTTGATGTCCGGCGGCCGCACTTCGACGCCATGTTCACGCGCGTCCCGTACGATCTGTGCCGGCGCGTAAAAGCCCATCGGTTGTGCATTCAAAAGCGCTGCGGCAAAAGCATCCGGATAGCGGCATTTCAGCCAGGCCGAGGCATAGACCAGAAGCGCAAAGCTCGCGGCGTGACTTTCCGGAAAACCGTATTCGCCGAAGCCTTCAATTTGCTGGAAGCATCGCTCGGCGAAGTCGCGTTCGTAGCCGTTAGCCAGCATGCCGTCGATCATCTTGCGCTGGAAAGTGCCGATGGTACCGACGCGCTTGAAGGTCGCCATGGCGCGGCGAAGCCTATCGGCCTCCGAGGGCGTGAAGCCGGCGGCGACAATGGCAATTTTCATCGCCTGCTCCTGGAACAGCGGTACGCCCAGAGTCTTGTGCAGCACCGCTTCCAATGCCTTCGATGGATATGTGACCTGCTCCTGCTTGCGCCGTCGGCGCAGATAGGGGTGCACCATATCGCCCTGGATCGGGCCCGGTCGCACGATCGCCACTTCGATCACCAGGTCATAAAAATGTTTCGGCTTCAGGCGCGGCAACATGGTCATCTGCGCGCGGCTTTCCACCTGAAACACGCCGAGCGAATCCGCGCGGCACAGCATGCGGTAGACGGCGGGATCCTCAGATGGAATGGTGGCAAGCGTGCGCCGATCGCCGTAATGCTTGTCCACCAGATCAAGCGCCTTGCGTAGGCAGGACAGCATGCCGAGGCCGAGCACGTCGATTTTCAAAATGCCAAGCGCGTCGAGGTCGTCTTTATCCCATTCGACGAAGGTGCGATCGTCCATGGCTGCATTGCCGATCGGCATCACCTCGTCGAGCCGGCTGCGGGTGATGACGAATCCTCCGACGTGCTGGGAAAGATGACGCGGGAAGCCGCTGATCTCTTGCGCGAGCGCAAGGATCTGGCGCATGCGTCGGCTTTGCGGATCAAGGCCGGTGCGGGTGACGGCATCTTTCGATACCGCGCTACCGCCACCACCCCAAATCGAGGATGACAGCGCGCCGATGGTGTCTTCAGAGAGGCCAAAAGCCTTGCCGACTTCGCGGATCGCCGAGCGGCCGCGATAAGAGATCACGGTGGCGGCGATGCCGGCGCGTTCGCGGCCGTATTTGCCGTAGATATATTGAATGACCTCTTCACGCCGCTCGTGTTCGAAATCGACGTCGATATCGGGTGGTTCACGGCGCTCCGGCGAGATGAAGCGCTCGAACAGGAGGTCTGCGCGGTCGGGATCGACCTCGGTCACACCGAGGCAAAAGCAGATGGCGGAATTGGCGGCAGAGCCGCGGCCCTGGCAGAGGATGCCCCTCGCGCGCGCAAAACGAACGATGTCGTAGACGGTGAGGAAATAGGGTGCGTACTGCAATTGTGCGATCAACTTGAGCTCGTGCTCGATGTTGATGCGCACCTTATCGGGCAGTCCTTGCGGATAACGGTGGGCAGCACCCTCATAGGTGAGGTGTACCAGTGCATCCTGCGCGGTACCGAAACCATCGATCTGTTCGTCGGGGTATTCATAGCGCAATTCATCGAGCGAGAAGGAAAGCGCGTCGCTTAAATATATTGTTTCCTCGATCGCCTCCGGCGCATCGCGGAACAGGCGCATCATTTCTTGTGGCGGCTTCAGATGGCGTTCGGCATTGGTGGCGAGCTTGCGCCCGGCATGGTCGATGGTGGTCTTCTCGCGGATGCAGGTGAGCACGTCGGCGAGCGGCCGCCGGTCGGGATGGTGATAGAACACGTCATTGACCGCAAGCAGAGGCACATTGGCGGCGCCGGTGAGGTCTTTCATCCGCGCCAGCCGCGAACGATCACGTCCATGATAGGGCATGGAAACGGCGAGCCGCACGCGGTGCGGGGCGGCTTCGCGCAGACGCGCCAGCAGCTGCGCATGGCCGCCCGTGGCGATCAATTCCAGTCCGAACGCATGCGCCAGCAGATCGTCCAGATGGATGATGCAGTTGCCTTTCTCGGCGCGCAGATTGCCGGCAGTGAGCAGGCGGGTGAGCCTTCCCCAACCGGCGCGATTGCGCGGATAAACGAGCACGTCGGGCGTGCCATCGGCGAACACCAGGCGGGCGCCTGGGTGATAACGCAGCGACAGGTTCTGCTCGCGCTTGGCCAGATGCGCGCGCACTACGCCGGCGACGGAATTGCGGTCGCACAGCCCGATCCCGGCAAGCCCGATATGCACGGCCTGCACCATCAGTTCCTCAGGGTGCGAGGCTCCGCGCAGGAAGGAGAAATTTGAGGCGACGGAAAATTCGAAATAACGCATGGACTTAAACGCAACGCTTTCTAGGCAAATGTGCCGTGCAGGAACCAGACCGGTGCGGTGGCGCCTGGTGTGAGATCGCGGTAGAGGCCGGCGCGAAACAACCAGAAGCGCAGACCGCTTTTGTCTTCCACGCGGAAGTAATCCCGGGCGGGGCCGCCGTGCTCGCTCCACCAGGTCCCCTCGATGCGTTCGGGGCCTTCGGCGGCAATGACTTCGTGCAGCGCGCGCCGCCATCGGAAGCGCAAGGGCGGGCCATCCGGCACTTCCGCCACCGCCTCGATCGGCTCCGGCCGCGCGAACAGACGCAGCGGACGCGGCGGAAGTCCCACCGCCTCACGATACCCGCGGAACGCATTCCAGCCGGCATCGCCATTAATGGCCTGCGCGGGTAATACGGCTTCAGCCAGCTCCGGAACATGGCTGTCTTGTGCAGCCAGCCGCTGCACGCGGCGCGCACCTAATCGTGCGCTCAGACGATCGACCAGGCGGCAAAGCTCGGCCGCGTCTTCGCCGCCGCCAATGTCTATTTGGCCGATTTGTTCGGGCGGACAGGGCTCGGCAGCGATGACGGATAGCCGAGCCATATCGAAGCCGAATCCGGGATCGAGTGCATCCGCGAGCGCGGCAAGCCGCTCCACAAATAGCCGACGGATTTCCCCCGGATCCCGTAATGGCCGTGAGGTGCCGGCGGCGATGCGGCGCACCACGCCGTCAGTGCGGAACAAGATCAGTTCGATGCGGCGGGCGCCATCGCCGCGCCGTTCCAGCGCGAATTGCAGCCGGCGCGCCAGCCGAACAGTAATCGCCAGCACGTCCTCCTCGCGTGCAATCGGTTCAGGAAAACGTTGCTCGGCGACATAAGGCGCAACCGGCAACCGCGGTGTCAGGGGTTCGTGTTCATAGCCCAAGGCACGATCGAGCTGGCGCAGCACCTCGGATCCAAACCGCGCGGTCAGCGGCGCGCGCGGCAGATCGATGATATCGCCGATGCATTTCAAGCCGACGCGAGCGAGGCCTGCGACGGTTACTGACGGAAGCCGCAGCGCGGCCAGAGGCAATGGCGCGAGTACGGCGCGTTCTTCGCCGCAGGCATAGCTTGCCGGCTCGCCGTAACGCGCAGCGGCCCAGGCGGCGCCGATCGTGCCGGCAATAGCAAGCGAGTAAGCGAAACCGGCATCTTTCAGGCGCGCGGCCAGATCGGAGACCAGCTTATGTTCGCCGCCGTAAAGATGCGCGCAGCCACTGATGTCGAGCAGCAAACCGTCAAGTGCATCGCAAGTCACCAGTGGCGTGTAGCGCAGGCACCAGTCGGCAATGGATTCGAGCAAGACAGCATCAGCCTCGGCGTCTTCGGCCATCGCATCGATGCCGGGGTGCATGGCGCGCGCCTGTGCCAATGCGAGGCCCGGCGAAAGGCCGAGCCGTTCGGCTGCATCATCGACGGCGGTAAGGACATCGGCATTGCCGCGCTTGCCATAGATGACAAACGGCGAAGACCGCTCACGCGACTTCTCACGCGACCTGGCGATGCGGTCGGTCGAAAGCTGGCGTAACCAAAGGCTGAGCATGCGTTGCGAGGGTGAATCGCTCATCACTACTACTCCATTCGAGAGTCCATGAGCCGACCGGGCCGCGGCGATTGCGGACGAGTTGTGCGTTAAAGCGCGGAGCACCGGGGCCGTGCGCGGTCAGTGAAGTTGCGCCTCCGACGATCCAGCGGGTGGCGGCAGTGGAGGCATCGTTCGGGGGTTCAGCACGCAGCAGCAATGCCAGCGCACCACTGTCCGCCGCAGCGAGCGAGAGCCGCCGCACCGCGACGCTGTCGATTCCGCCGGCACGCATTTCGCCGATCACCGCATCGACGGCGCGGGAGCGCAGTGCTTCTTCCATTGCCCACAGCAGATCGCGACGATGCGCGGTGGAAACTCTTACCAACCGCTCGGGTGCAAGGCCAAAGGCATCGAGACCGGCACCATGGGGCACGCCGTTTTCGGCGAGTGCCATGTCTTCGGCGATCCAGAATACGTGAGGCGAGGGAGCCGAAACTATCGCCAGACCCAAAGCAAACCCGGCCGCCGCGGCGAGATGGGCTTCACCAGGTGCTGCAATTTCGTGCAGAGCGCCGCGCATAAAACCGCCGCCAAGCACCGTATCGATGGCGGGAATAGCGAGGGACAGGGCGCTAGAACCGTCTTGGATACCGGTTGTTCGTTGTAGGGCCAGAAGGCGTTGGCGGAGCTGCTCGATCATCTGCAAGCCTTTGAAGACACGGAAACATTCGGCCCAAGGGTGGGCCGTTCTGACTTCCCATGTTCATGATTTGTTCTAATGTGGTCAACCGTTCAGTCGACGTCAAGCCGCAAGGGAATGGGGTTATGCGGGACGAACGGACCCCAAGCCTAGATGTGGGCGACGTAAAGGACACACACAGCCACCGCCAGCACGGTGGCCAGCCATACGAGTCGAGGATCGGCGGGCTCATTCATGACGATTCCTGCACATACAAATCATGTGCCAGAACCCTGACCGCAGTCTTAACTTCCCTGGAAGCCGTCCAATAAATTCAAATCGGCCGCTCGAATGTCCTGATCTCTATCTCCGACTTGAGCGTTCGGTGGACCGGACATTTGTCGGCGATTTCCATCAACCGCTTGCGCTGTTCGGCGCCGAGCGCGCCTTCCAGTGTAACATTGCGATCGATGCGGTCGAGCATGCCTTCCTTCGTCTCGCAATTGAGACAATCCTCGGCATGGATCTTGTTGTGAGTCAGACGAACCGACACTCGATCTAGCGGCAGCTTCTTGTTTTCAGCGTACAGCCGCAACGTCATCGACGTGCAAGCGCCGAGACTCGCCAACAGGAGATCGTAGGGACCCGGTCCGGAGTCTAGTCCGCCAGCCTTGACCGGTTCGTCGGCAAGAAATCGGTGCGGGCCACTCACGATTTCCTGTTGGAATTTTCCATTTCCGGTTTCACGCACGAGAACGGTGCCGCCCTCGATTTGCTCGCTGCTGCGTTCCACAGGCTGTTCCAGATAGCGCTCGGCCCACGCGGCGATCACGTTGGCTACGTAGATCGCATCGGTTCTTTTGCTCAACAAATGATCGGCCCCCGCGAGCGAGACGAAGCTCTTCGGATGTTTGGCGGTGGTGAAAATGCGCGAAGCATTCTCGATGCCGACGGTGTCGTCGGTGGGCGAATGGAAAACCAGCAATGCCTTGTGCAAGTTGACGACGTGCTCATTGAGACGCTGCTCAGCGACGTCATCGAGGAATTCACGCTTGATACGAAACGGCCGGCCTGCCAACGCGACCTCGACTTCGCCCTGCTCGCGGATTTTATCGATGTGTTCCTTGAACAGGTCGGTGACGTGCGCTGGATCGGAGGGAGCGGCAATGGTGACGACGGCACGCGCGTCGGAAATGCGATGTGCCGCCGCAAGTATAGCGGCGCCGCCGAGGCTATGGCCTATCAGGATCGCAGGCGCGCCGTGGGTTTTCCGCAGATGGTCGGCAGCAGCAACCAGATCCTCGACATTTGAGGAGAAATGCGTGTTGGCGAATTCGCCCTCGCTCATGCCGAGCCCCGTGAAATCGAAGCGCAATACGCCAATGCCACACATCGCCAGCCGCTCGGAAATGCGTTTGGCCGCGAGATTATCCTTCCCGCAAGTGAAGCAATGCGCGAACAGCGCGAAAGCGGCAGGCTTGCCGAGCGGGAGATCGATCAGCGCCGCCAGCTTCTCGCCTTTGGTATTGGCAAAATCGAGCCGCTCGGTGCGCATGGTGTGCCTTTCTCTTTGGTTATGCCTCGCCCGCGATATTCCTGCGCCGGATACGGCGCACCACCCACCAGACCGTCACAGCCGCTAGCGGGACGAACAACGCAGTGGCGAGCGAAATGTCGATGGGCACGCCCGTGTCGTGTACGCCCTTCACCAGGTAGCCGAACAGCCCGACCACGTAATAGCTGATGGCGGCGACGGAGAGCCCTTCGACCGTGGCTTGCAGCCGCAGCTGCAATCGCGTGCGCTCGTTCATCGAGCGCAGCAGGTCGCGGTTCTGTCGTTCCAGCTCGACGTCGACCCGCGTGCGCAAAAGGTTCGCGGCGCGCGCGAGCTTCTGCGACAGAGTCGCTTGGCGCTCTTCGGTGGTGATGCATGTGCGCATCGCCGGCGCCATGCGCCGCGCCAGGAATGATGACCAAGTCGGGAAATTGGCGACCTTGCGCTCCCCGATCGTTTGCAAGCGGAGTTGCACGATTTCGTTATAGGCGCGGCTGGCGCCGAAGCGGAACAGGCTCGCCGCAGCACCGGCTTCCAACTCGGCGGCAAGCGCGGTCAATTCGTCGAGCAGCCGATGATTGTCGACAAGCTTGTCCGTACGCCGCATCTCCTCAGTCGCATCGACGAGCCGTTTCTCGATACGTCCGATGGACGGGGTGAGCCGCTGTGCCTCCGGTAGTCCAAGCAACGCGAGCGTACGATAGGTCTCCAGCTCGATGATGCGCTGCGCCAGTGCGCCGGCACGCTCCGGCCCGAGTCCGCGGTCAATCACCAGAACGCGCACGAATCCGTTTGGGTCGGCATGAAAATCTGTGGCAAATAACGCATCGCCCTCCGCGTTTTCCGCCACGGCCAGACTGGCGCGATCGAAAATGCGTTCGGGCGCGATCTTTTTTTTCTTCGCTGCCGTCAGGTGCAGATCAAGCGCGACCAGCAGTGGCCCGGGCTGTGGCACTGCCGCCATGGGCGCCGCCAGCGATGCCGCCGTCGGATGGAACGGCGTGTCCGATTCCGATACCAGCTCCCAGGTGTAGGTCGTGAATTCTGAATGCTGCTCCCAGCGCAGAATTGCGCCGCCGACAGCAACGCGGTGTTGCTTGGCGGAAGGTTTCAAGGGCTCGAGCTGGCGGCGGGCACAGAAATCGGCCAGTGCCGCGCGGTCACTCTTGGCGGCATCACCCGCGGTATCGAATGCAAAATGCAGAATTCGGCGCGGCGTCGTGATGGCTGTAAACGGGCGCGCGTGTAGCTCACCGAGTATCGCGGCGCGCATAGGATGCGGACTGAGCCGCGCGCCGTTACCACTGCCAATGGAAACTTCTGCGGTCATGGCAATCGGATCGCATGCGATGCAATTTTTGACAAGCGTGCCGAAGATTAGAGCGTTTGCTCAAGAATGTGGCAGATTCTCACCTAAGCCGGGGGCAAGGGCTATTTCCACCGCATAAACTGCCGCACAATTTGGCAGCGGCTCTGGCACGTCGATTGCAATTCCAGCGTTGAATTGCCGGTCCGGGGCCGGCCCAATAGGGGCGCGTAGCCATGTCCACGTTCGATAATCCGTTTGACTTGTCACGTTCCTTGAATCGCAGTGGGTGCTCGTGCGGCCGCCATGCAAGTCAGGCCGAGCACACACGCGACACGGAAGCGCAACTGCAGTGCGTGCCGGTCGAAAGCGAGGAGAAGCGCTACGAGAATGTCGTTGCTTCCGCCGTGATGCGCGCGATGTTTCCGAAGGAAACCGGCCGCCGAACCTTTCTGCGATCGCTTGGCGCGTCGACTGCTCTCGCCGCAATTTCGCAATTTTTCCCGCTGAAAGCAGCAACTGAAGTTTTCGCCGCATCCGGCCCGATCGAGAAAAAAGACTTAAAGGTTGGCTTCATCCCCATCACCTGCGCCACGCCGATCATCATGGCTAAGCCCATGGGCTTTTATGAAAAGCAAGGGCTCAACGTGGACGTGATCAAGACCGCTGGATGGGCGGTGATCCGCGACAAGACTCTCAATAAGGAATACGACGCCGCCCACATGCTCTCGCCGATGCCGCTCGCCATCACGCTGGGTGTTGGATCTAATGCGATTGCCTATACGGCGCCCGCGATCGAGAACATCAACGGTCAGGCGATCACGCTGGCCATCAAGCATAAAGACAAGCGCGACCCGAAGGATTGGAAAGGATTCAAGTTCGCGGTGCCGTTCGATTATTCAATGCACAATTATCTACTGCGCTACTACCTCGCCGAGCACGGCATTGATCCCGATCAGGACGTCCAGATCCGCGCGGTGCCGCCGCCGGAGATGGTGGCTAATCTGCGCGCCGATAATATCGACGGTTTCTTGGGTCCCGATCCGATGAACCAGCGTGCAGTCTATGACGGCGTTGGTTTCATTCATCTGCTGTCCAAGGAGATCTGGAACGGGCATCCCTGCTGCGCCTTTGCCGCTTCGAAGGATTTCGTCACGCAAACGCCGAATACGTACGCCGCCTTACTCAAGGCGATCATCGATGCCACCGCGTTCGCCCACAAGCCGGAGAATCGAAAGCAGATTGCCGAAGCGATCGCACCGGCGAACTACATCAATCAGCCGGTTACGGTGTTGGAGCAGATTCTGACTGGCACTTACGCTGACGGTTTAGGCACAGTGAAGACCGACGCCAACCGGGTCGATTTTGACCCATTCCCCTGGCAGTCCTTTGCCGTCTGGATCATGACGCAGATGAAGCGCTGGGGTCAGCTTAAGGGTGACGTCGACTACAAGGGCGTGGCCGCACAAGTATTCCTCGCGACCGACACCTCAAAATTGATGACCGAAGTCGGCATGAAACCGCCAGCGGCAACCTCGAAGACCTTCGTGGTCATGGGCAAGACGTTCGATCCGGCCAAGCCCGAAGAATACCTCAAGAGCTTCAAGATCAAGAAGGCAGTGTAATGACGGTGCCGCCGGGCACAGACGTTGCAGTTCAGCCATGACCGTCTCGCTCAATTTGCGCGCGGCGATCGTGTCGCTTGTCCTGTTCTGCGGCTTCATCCTCGCTTGGCATCTTGCCACGCGCGGGACCGGGCAGGTGGCGCCGATGAGCCCGGAATACGCAAAGTTGATGGGCGTGACGGCGACGCAGGGCAAATCTGCGATGCCTGGCCCACTCGAGGTCGGGGCAAAACTCTGGGAACACGCGCGGCGGCCATTCTACGACAATGGCCCGAACGACAAGGGTATCGGCATTCAGCTCGCCTATTCGATCGCGCGCGTGATGCTCGGCTATTTGTTGGCGGTTACGGTCGCGGTGCCGATTGGATTTCTGATTGGCATGTCGCCCTTAATGAGCAAGGCGCTCGATCCGTTTATCCAGGTATTGAAGCCGATCTCGCCGCTGGCATGGATGCCGCTAGCGCTCTACACGATCAAGGATTCCAGCCTGTCCTCGATCTTCGTGATCTTCATCTGCTCGCTATGGCCGACAATGATCAACACGGCCTTCGGCGTGGCCTCGGTGCGGCGCGAATGGCTGAACGTAGCGAAGACGCTCGAAGTCGGAATCTTCCGCCGCGCATTCACGATCATACTTCCAGCGGCGGCGCCCACGATCCTCACCGGCATGCGCATTTCGATCGGCATCGCCTGGCTGGTGATCGTCGCGGCCGAAATGCTGGTGGGCGGAACCGGTATCGGCTACTTCGTCTGGAACGAATGGAATAATCTGTCGATCACCAATGTAATCACGGCAATCCTGCTGATCGGCGTGGTCGGCATGTTGCTTGACCTAATTCTGGCGCGGCTCACGCGGCTCGTCACGTTTCCAGAGTGAGTTATGAGCAATCGCTTCATTTCCATTGAAGGCATTTCGCGGCGGTTTCCGGCGCCAGGCGGTACAACTACCACGGTGTTCGAGGACTTGTGGCTGGCGATGGTGCGCGGTGAATTCGTATGCGTGATCGGCCATTCCGGTTGTGGCAAGACCACAGTGCTCAACATTCTCGCCGGCCTCGACACGCCCTCGGCCGGCACGGTCATCGTGGACAACAAGGAAATCGAAGGTCCGAGTCTCGACCGTGCCGTGATTTTCCAGGGCCATTCGCTGCTGCCGTGGCGCACGGTGATGGGCAATGTCGCCTATGCGGTATCGTCGCGGCACCGCGACTGGAGGTCCGCCGAAGTCGCCGCGCATGCGCAGAAATTCATCGATCTGGTCGGCCTCACCGGCGCCGAACACAAGCGTCCGGCTGAGTTGTCCGGCGGCATGAAACAGCGCGTCGGCATCGCCCGCGCGCTTTCGATTGAACCCAAGATTCTGCTGATGGATGAGCCGTTCTCGGCACTGGATGCGCTGACGCGCGGTACGCTGCAGGATGAAGTCCGCCGCATCTGCCTGGAGACTGGACAGACCGTATTCATGATCACGCATGATGTGGATGAGGCGATCTATCTCGCCGACAAGGTGGTTCTGATGACCAATGGTCCGGGCGCGGTGCTGGCTGAGATCGTCGAAAATCCATTGCCCAAGCAGCGCGCACGCGGCGACTTCCACAAACACCCGCTTTATTATGCGGTGCGCAACCACATCATTGATTTTCTGGTAAGTCGGAGCCGCTGCTTCATCGAGGAGGCTGGCGATGGTTACGATCCGCGCCATGTGACGGTTGTGCGGCCCGGTCTGCCGGAGCCCGCGATTGCCAGACCTCAGGACCCATCCGCAAAACCGAACCGCGGCCGGCAGGCCACCGTGCGTTGATCGCTTTTTGAGGAGGAAACATCATGAACCGTGCCGATCTCACTGAAAAGCTTCTCGACATCAAGCGCGAGAAGGGTTGGACCTGGAAATATATCTGCGAGCAAATCGGGGGCATGTCGCCGATTCTAGTCACGGGGGCGATCCTCGGGCAGCACAAACTGACCAAGCCACAGGCCGCCGCCGCCGCCAAGCTGTTCGGACTCTCGAAGAGCGAACAAGCATTGATCAACGAAGTGCCGATGCGCGGCACTGCCGCGCCAATGCCACCGACCGATCCGCTGATCTACCGCTTCTACGAGCTAATCCTGGTCAACGGCCCAGCACTGAAGGTGCTGATCGAGGAGGAATTCGGCGACGGCATTATGTCCGCGATCGATTTCGACATGGACATCACCCGCAAAGCCGATCCAAAAGGCGACCGGGTCCAGATCGGCATGACCGGAAAATTCCTGCCGTTCAAATATTACGGCGCAACGGGCAATGCGTTGGCGTATGGACTAAAGGAGGAGTGAGTCTCAGCCTTTGCGCTTGCGCGCGGGCTTTTTCGTCGGCGCGCCGCCGACGAGGACGTGAGGCCCGATGCCATCGATGCTGGTGACGCCGGTGAGCGCCATGGTAACGCTGAGCTCTTTCGACAAAATATCGATTGCTTTTGCTACGCCCGCCTCGCCACCCGCACCAAGCCCATAGATATACGCGCGGCCAATCATGCAGCCACGCGCGCCCAGCGCAAGCGCGCGCACGATGTCGGCGCCGGTTCGGATGCCACCGTCGAACAACACCTCGGTGTCTGAACCGACCGCCTGTGCAATCGCCGGAAGCGCCGAGATGGATGACGGCGCACCGTCAAGCTGACGTCCGCCATGGTTCGACACGACAATGGCGTCAGCGCCGAGCTTGACCGCTGTCTTGGCGTCATCGACGTCCAGAATGCCCTTGATGACCAGCTTGCCCGGCCAGATTTTCTTGATCCATTCCACGTCCTTCCAGTTCAGCGCCGGGTCAAACTGGTCGGCTGTCCATTTGGAGAGCTGGGTGACACTCTCCATACCCTTTATGTGGCCGGCGAGATTCCCGAAGGTCTTGCTCTTGCCCTTGAGGATGCTCCAGGCCCAAGCCGGCTTGGTGGCAATGTCCAGGATATTTTTCACGCGAATTTCCGGCGGAACTGTCATGCCGTTTTTGATGTCGCGGTGGCGCTGGCCGAGGACTTGCAGATCTACGGTGAGCACCAGCACGTTGCACTTGGCATTTGCCGCGCGCGCGAGAATGTCCTTGGAGAAGCCGCGGTCGCGGATGACGTAGAGCTGGAACCAGAACGGTTTGCCAGTTGCTTCTGCCACGTCTTCGATTGAGCAGATCGACATGGTGGATAGTGTGAATGGGATCCCAGCTGCATTAGCGGCACGCGCGCTCAAAATTTCGCCGTCGCCAAATTGCATGCCGCAGAGCCCGATTGGTGCCAACACAAGCGGCGCCGACACTTTCTGCCCCAGGATTGTCGTGGCAGTACTGCGAGTGGAAACGTCAACCAGCACACGCTGGCGCAACTTGATCGCTTCCAAGCTGGCCCGATTGGCCCGCAGGGTTTCCTCGCTATAGGAGCCGCTCTCTGCGTATTCGAAAAAAGCGCGTGGAACCCGGCGCCGTGCAAGCGTGCGCAGGTCCTCGATGCAGGTAATGGTCTTCATGTGATCGTTCTGGGGCTCGGAGTGGATAAATCGGGTAGCACAGTGCCGGCACGCTGCGAAATGGCCTGCATTGGGGGTCGTTTGCAGCCACGTGCGATTAACTGCGCCCGGTAATGATTCCTCACAATTTTTGAAGTAATTTCACGGCGTTGGCACTATTATCCGGGCCGTTAGGCAGGCTTGGCCGCCCGTCGAAAGCCGGCTAATCAAGGGCACAAAGCCATAGCGTAGGCGTCGGGGGATTATTGCATGGGTCGTCGATATTTCGGAACCGACGGTATCCGCGGTCGGGCGAACCGCGTGATTACGCCGGAACTGGCGCTTAAAGTCGGCCAGGCCGCCGGGCTCATCTTCAAAAACGGCGATCACCGTCATCGGGTCCTGATCGGCAAGGACACCCGGCTTTCCGGTTATATGATCGAGACTGCCTTGGTCGCCGGCTTTACGTCGGTGGGCATGGACGTGCTGTTGACCGGACCAATTCCGACACCAGCAGTCGGCATGCTTGCACGCTCGATGCGCGCTGATCTCGGCGTCATGATCTCGGCCTCACATAACCCGTTCGACGACAACGGGATCAAGCTGTTCGGGCCGGATGGCTACAAACTCAGCGACGAAATGGAATCCAAGATCGAAGATCTCGTTGATTCCGATCTCGGCAAGCAACTCGCCAAGGGCGACGATCTCGGCCGTGCCAAACGCATCGACGGCGTGCAGGATCGCTATATCGAATTCGCCAAGCTAACATTGCCCAAGGCGGTATCGTTCGAAGG
>DATFVF010000120.1:0-5693 GCA_035260465.1 Pseudolabrys sp.
CATCAATCATATAGCGCAAGCCCGCCCGCATATAGTCCCAGCCGGTATAGAGCGTGAGGATCGCCGACAGCCACAGCAGCAAAATCCCCACCTGGGTAACGACGGGCACGATTTTGTCGCCGGCCTCGCCTGCGATCAAAAACCCGATGGCGACCATCTGTGCGCTGGTTTTCCACTTGGCAAGCCGCGTGACAGGCACACCAACCCGTAGTTCGGCGAGATACTCGCGCAGACCCGACACAAGGATTTCGCGGCATAAGATGACGACCGCGGCCAGCAGCGTCCAGCCACGGATGGTGTCCTCTGCCGCCAGCATCAGCAGGCAGGACGCCACCAGCAACTTGTCGGCGATCGGATCGAGCATCCGGCCAAGCGAGGACTGCTGCCCCCAACTACGGGCAAAATAGCCATCGAGAATGTCAGTGACACCGGCCGAGATGAAAATCGTCAGTGCCACCCAACGCAGCCACAACGGGCCGTCGAATATGCTCTGCCAATACATCAGGCCTACCACCACCGGTACGGCGGCGATCCGCGCATAGGTCAGGAGGTTCGGCAGCGCGAGCGGGCGCGCCGGCAGCGGTCGGGAACTGAAGGCATTCATGTCGGAAAAGAACACCCGCGCCGCGGTCAGGTCAACCGGCGGTCGGCATCAAATCACCGTTGATTATGCAATGCCTATTGGATTGGCGGCTTGGGCAGGCGGCTTTTGCCAGACTCCATCACGAAAGTCTGATCGAGCGAGTACCATTCGCCCTTCACATTGCCCGCCGGCGCTGGCCCATCGTGGCGTACGTAATTGCCCACAAGGGCGCGAGTGACACCGAATTGCACATCGGTCTCGAGTTTCTCGTCGTCATTGACATAGACCTGCGAGATCAGGGTCTTGAAGCCTTCCTTGAAGATCAGAAAGTGCAAATGCGCGGGCCGATAATGGTGTCGGCCGGTGGCGCGTACGAGATCGCCAACAGGTCCGTCAATCGGAATCGGGTAGCCCGCCGGTTTTACGCTGCGGAAGCTGAAATGACCCTGCGCGTCCGTCATGAGCTTACCGCGTAAATTCATTGGCGCCTGCTTGGGATCCTGCTGCTCGTAGAAGCCCTCCGGGGATGAGTGCCAGATGTCGACTTCCGCCCCGGCGATCGGCCTGTCGTTCTGGTCCTTGACCCAGCAGTCGACGAACAGGGCCGGCCCCGGCGTCGGCGAGCGCACGATTGAGGCGCCGCTTTCCGTGCGCGGCGAATTCATGCGCCAGAACGGCCCGAGCAAATTCGCGGTGGTCTCGGTCTGACCATTGTTGCCATTATTGAGAAGGCAGATCAGCGTCGAGAATCCGAGTGAGCCCGACATCAACACGACTTCGTTGTGATTGTCGTCGGTTTTCTGTCCGAGCTTGGCGACGTATTGCACCGCTTTCTCGAACTCCTCTTCTGTAAGATGAACATCGCGCGCAAACGCGTGCAGGTGCTGAACCAGTGAAACCAGAATTTCCCGCAGGCGCGGAGGTTGCGTGTTTTTGAAGGCCTCGGTCACGACTTTGGTAACATCTTCCTGCCGCTCAATGATCATTATTGCTTCCCGTCTAGTGAACCGCTGACTCGTGGAAGAACTCATATATCTTTCGCGCGGTTTCCGCATTAATTCCGGGCACCTGAGCGAGATCGGGCAGGCTCGCCCGCTCGATCGCTTTCACAGTGCCAAAGTGGCGTAGCAGTGCCCGCTTGCGGGTGGGGCCAATTCCGGGAATTTCCTGCAAACCGGCCTCGCGGATGTCTTTCTTGCGGCGCACCCGGTGCGAACCGATAGCGAACCGATGGGCTTCGTCGCGCAACCTTTCGATGAAATAGAGCAAGGGATCGCGCGGCGGCAGCTTGAATGGCTCCCGCCCTGGCATGAAGAAAGTCTCCCGGCCCGCATCCCGATCAGGGCCCTTCGCGATGGCGACGAGCGACAGATCGGTGACGCCAAGCGCGCTCAGTGTCTCTTGCGCAGCCTTGAGCTGGCCTTGCCCACCATCGATCAGAACCAGATCAGGCCAAGGTTGATCTTCGTCATCGCCTTTGAAGGCGGCCGTGAGAATCTCGCTCATCGGGCCGCGCGGGTTTTCGGCGAGCAACCGTTTGAAGCGGCGCTGCAAGACTTCCCGCATCATACCGTAATCATCTCCGGGCGTTAGATCGGCCGAACGGATGTTGAACTTGCGATACTGGTTTTTGCGAAGGCCTTCCGGCCCGGCAACGATCATAGCGCCCACCGGATTACTGCCGGCGATGTGGCTATTGTCATAAACTTCGATACGGCGCGGCACGCGCGCAAGCGCGAAGGTTTCCGTCAACACGCCAAGCAATTTCTGCTGTGAGGATGTATCGGCGAGCTTTCTCGCCAGCGCCTCGCGCGCGTTGGCCAGCGCATGTTGCACCAGCTCTTTGCGCTCACCGCGCTGCGGCACGCTGACTTCAACCTTGCGTCCGGATTTTGCGGTGAGTGCTTCGGCGAGCAATGCACGCTCCTCAAACTCGTGCGAAACGAGAATGAGCCGCGGCGGGGGCTTGTCGTCATAGAACTGCGCCAGAAACGCACTCAATACTTCTTTTGCTCCGATCGCGCGGTCAGCTTTTGGGAAGTAAGCGCGGTTACCCCAGTTTTGCCCCGTGCGGAAGAAAAAGACCTCGACGCACGAATAGCCGCCGGCCTGATGCACGGCAAAGACGTCGGCCTCTTCGAGGCTACGGGGATTAATCCCCTGGTGCGACTGGATTGCCGACAGCGCAGACAGACGGTCGCGATAAATCGCCGCACGCTCAAAATCGAGTGCAGCGGACGCCTTGTCCATTTCGCCGCCCAATTCCTTCTGCACCAACCGACTGCGGCCGGAGAGGAATTCATTGGCTTCGTGCACCAGCTCAGTATAGCCCGCAAAATCGATCTCGCGTGTGCAGGGGGCCGAGCAACGCTTGATCTGATACAGGAGGCACGGCCGCGTCCGCGCCTCAAAGTATGAATCCGAACATGATCGTAGCAGAAACGCGCGCTCAAGCGCATTGATCGTGCGGTTGACCGCGCCGGCGGAAGCGAACGGCCCATAGTAGTGGCCCGCTCGCGTGCGTGCACCGCGATGTTTCAGTATTTGCGGCGCCCAATGATCTGAGGTGATCAGGATGTAGGGGAACGACTTGTCGTCGCGTAACAGGACGTTGAAGCGAGGCCGCAAGCGCTTGATCAGATTGGCCTCAAGCAGCAACGCTTCCGTTTCCGTCTTGGTGGTAACGAATTCCAGCGTCGCCGTTGCCGCGATCATTCGCGCAATCCGGTTGTCGTGACCGGTCGGCCGCGCGTAAGCCGTTACTCGTTTTTTGATATTTTTGGCTTTGCCGACATAGAGCACGTCGCCGTGGGAATCGATCATGCGGTATACGCCGGGCGCAGACGGCGCCAATTTGGCAAAATGCATGATTGCGGCACGGCCCGCGGCGAGCGTGCCAGTCGATGTATTTTCAAGCTCCATCTCCGGCAGGGAAGGCTCCTCGTCCTCCTCGCGCAACTCGCTTGCCGGATCGATGTCTTTATTGGTGCCGTTCATGGGAATGAAGATAGTGCGCGCGCGTGTGCACGCTACTCCACGACCTCGCTGTCAGCTGTACGCCAGGACAAATGCTGCCCACCGTCGACAGGAATTGTGACACCGGTGACACTTCGGGCCTGGGCCAGATAGAGCACCGCAGCGGCGATGTCATCGGGTCGCGGCCCGCGTTGAAGCGGCAGACTTTCTGACTGCGCGGAGAATTGGGCCTGAGTCTGGCGCGCACTTGGTAGCGTAGGACCAGGCGCCACTGCGTTAACCCGAAGTTTCGGAGCCAATGCCTGAGCCAGCGTAACGGTGGCGGTGTGGAGGGCGCTTTTGCTCAGGGTATAAGAGAAAAACCGCGGGTTCGGCTTGAGAACGCGCTGGTCGACTATATTGACGATTGAGGCATCGACGCCTGCCGGCGCCTGCGCGGCGAAAGCCTGCGAAAGAAATAGCGGTGCCGCAAGGTTGACCGCCACAGCGCGCTGGAAGCGAGCGTGCGAGAGAGTTTCGATGTCGTCTGGCTCGAACTCGCCGGCATTATTCACCAGAAGCGACAGTTGGCCGAACGCCGCCGCTGAAGGAATAAGCCCCCGCACCGCCTCGTGGTCGGCGAGATCAGCGAGCACTACGCAGGCTCGCCCGCCCGAACCCATGATCGTAGCGGCAAGCCTCTCGGCGTCTTCACGCGAGTGGTTGGCGTGCAGCACGACTGCGTAGCCGGCGCGCGCCAATGTAAGCGCGATTGTCGCTCCGATCCGGCGAGCTGCGCCGGTGATCAGCGCCAAACGCGGTGTATTTTTTGTAGCGTCCGCCATCCCCTGCCATCCGTGCGGCCTGTCTTGATTGCAAACTTGCCAGCGCTTCGTACTGCTGACGCGCGGGCGGCGAGCCGCCTCAACGTTATAGTAAATGCGGCCTCAACTTGCATGGTAAACAGAATCCCAGGAAAGCATCTAAAAATAAGAGTTCTTTAGGGATACCGGCCGCCAATGATTAGTGGTTCATAACCGTTTAACTTAAAAGGCCCGATAAATCTTCCACGAAAATGTCGAACTTCCGCCGGTGCACCGGCGCGTCCGCTCCATGTTTTGCGCATCCATACCGCGCAGGAAGCGGGAGTTATGTGGAGGGTAAGATGAAAAAGACAATCCTCGCGATGACTGTGGCAAGCGCGATTGCCGCCGCAGGTTCGGCGGGCGCCGCCGATCTCCCGCGTGGTCCCGCGCCGTACTACGCACCGCCGCCGGCCAGCATCTACAACTGGACCGGCTTCTACGCCGGCCTCAACCTGGGTTACGAATGGGGCAAGGTCACCAATAGCAACATAGACCCAAGCGGCATCGCGGGCGGTGCACAAATCGGATATAATTGGCAAGTTGGGCAGGTCGTGTTCGGCGCCGAAACCGATTTCCAAGGCAGCGCAGCAGACGACACGTTCGCCCCTTACAAATTCTCCAATCCATGGTTTGGCACACTGCGCGGTCGCGCCGGTTTCGCGATCAACAACATGCTGCTGTATGGCACCTTCGGCCTGGCTTATGGCGACCTCAAAGCACAGTTCGGCGGCCTCGACGAGAGCAAGACCCTCGTCGGTTGGGCCGGTGGCGCGGGCCTGGAATTCGGCTTCGCGCCAAACTGGTCGGCGAAGGTCGAGTATCTTTATATGGATCTTGGCAACCGCTCCTTTTCGCTCACCGGAGTCGATAACGGATTGCAGGCGAATTATCTGCGCCTCGGCGTAAACTATCACTTCTGATCGCGCTAAAACGCACGTCACTAGAAACCCCGGAAACTAAACTCCGGGGTTTTTTATTTTTTGAACTGCGGCGCGCGCGGGCTTCATACTTTTGTACGTCGTTATTTCTCGCCGCTCAGTCTCTTAAAATGTTTTTCCACAACAGCTGTCGAGATCAAAAATAATCGCGGCAACAAAGTGTCAATTCATCGGTTGAAGTGAGACGACGCATCGGCAAGTAGTTTTCGAGTGTGCCTTTTCCGCACTAGACGTGAAAGCAATTCTGAATAGTTATCCGGCACTACTGAAGGGGTGGGTGGGTAGTGTGACGGAGGTTTTAGAAATGAAGCGTTTGATTTCGGCGGGCGTCGTTGCGTTCGCTACTGTAAC
>DATFVF010000121.1:0-8485 GCA_035260465.1 Pseudolabrys sp.
CCAGCACGCAGGGTCGCCGTCTTCTTTATACGCTTAGCCACTCCGCCAGCGCCGCATTCACCGCCTCGGGCTTCTCGATGGTCGATAAATGCCCACAGTCCGGCACAACGACGAGTCGTGAGCCGGAAATTCCAGTGCAAATTTCTTTTGCAAGCTCGGGCGGAGTGAGCTCGTCTCCGTCGCCCACCAACACGAGTGTCGGGCATCGAATGCTTCCGAGCAGCGGCCGCGAATCCGGCCGCGATGTGATTGCCCTTTGCTGGCGTACGAAGGCTTCCACTCCGGTTTCGGCGGCCATCTCCCGCACGACACGCTTAAGCGGCTCATCGTTGTGGCGATTGCGGTGCAGGAAGCGCGGTGTGAGTACTTCGACGACCTCGCCGAGTTTGCCAGCTTGCGCCAAGCCAATGAATTTTTCGCGCGTAGCCGACTGTTCGGAGGTATCCGGCCTTGCCGAGGTGTCAAGGAGTGCAATTTTGGCCACTCGCTCTGGCGCCAGCCGCTGCATGGCAAAAGCGATATAACCGCCCATCGACAGCCCGGCGAGCGCGAAACGCGGCGGCGCATCTGCAAGTATCCGGGTGGCAATCGCGGCCATTTCACTATCGCGCCGGTGATCGGCGACCATGACCGGGCCAAAAGGCCAAAGACCCGCAATTTGAGGCGCAAAAAGCCGCGCGCTGCACAGCAATCCGGGTATCAATACGAGTGGTAATGTAGCCGCCATTTTGCACTCCAGAAGGCCAAAAGATTAAGAATTAATGTGACTTATAGGCGGCGCTAGCATTGACTTTAGCCCTTTGCGCCCTATGTTTCCGGTCAACCGATCTGACATGAAGATTCGGCCGTCCCCCGCGCAAAGCAATCGGTTTTTTAGTCCGGCGCGACCTGGGCGGCTTCTGAGGTTATATGGCTTTTTCCCATCTCGGCTTATCCGCTAAAGTTCTCGCCGCTATCGAGACGGCTGGCTACAAGACCCCCACTCCCATCCAAGACCAGGCAATTCCCCACGTCCTTGCGCGGCGCGACGTGCTTGGTATTGCCCAGACGGGCACCGGAAAGACCGCTGCTTTCGTTTTGCCAATGCTCACGATGCTGGAGCAAGGACGCGCGCGAGCGCGCATGCCGCGTACGCTCATCCTAGAGCCGACGCGCGAACTTGCTGCTCAGGTCGCCGACCATTTTGAGAAGTACGGCAAGAACCACAAGCTCAACGTCGCACTGATCATTGGCGGCGTATCGTTCGACAATCAGGACGCCAAACTCGTTCGCGGCGTCGACGTCCTGATCGCGACGCCGGGCCGCCTGCTCGACCATTCCGAACGCGGGCGCCTGCTGCTTTCGGGTGTCGAGCTGCTGGTCATCGATGAAGCCGACCGCATGCTCGACATGGGCTTCATCCCCGACATCGAGCGCATCGGCAAACTGGTGCCGTTTACCCGACAAACTTTGTTCTTCACCGCGACCATGCCGCCGGAAATCCAGCGGATCGCCGACAAATTCTTGCACAATCCGGTGCGCGTTGAAGTTTCCAAGCCCGCCACCGCGGCAGTTACGATCACACAGCGGCTCGTCGCTACCGGCCGCGAACCGCACGACAAGCGCGAGACTTTGCGCAATCTGATCCGTTCCGCCGACAGCTTCAAGAACGCCATCGTTTTCTGCAACCGCAAGCGCGAAGTTGCGCAGTTGCACCGCTCGTTACTGCGCCACAAATTCAATGCGGTCGCCTTGCACGGCGACATGGATCAATCCGCACGCACGGCCGCCCTCGAACAGTTTCGCAAGGGCGAAGTCACGGTGCTGGTCGCCTCCGACGTTGCCGCCCGTGGCCTCGACATCCCCGAAGTCAGCCACGTCTTCAATTTCGACGTGCCGCATCATGCCGATGATTATGTGCACCGCATTGGCCGCACAGGCCGCGCCGGCCGCTCAGGCACAGCTATTACCATCGTCGCTCCGAGCGATAGCAAGGCGGTAGGCGCTATCGAGCGATTGACCGGCCAGACCATTATTTGGATGGGCGAGCCAGCGGCGACTGAGGTGCGCGAGAGCCGCGAAAGCGGCAACCGCGCGGCGCGCGCCGAGCCTCAACGCGATCGGCAACACAACCGACGGCCGCACAACCGGCCCAAAAAAGAGGCCCCCGCGCACAAGGCGCCGCCGCCGCTTCCTGTTGAAGATGCCGAGGCCGGCCATCTCCCGGCTTTTTTGCTCCGGCCGGTTTCCGTCAAAGCCTGACGGTGAGTTTATTTTTTGTGCAACCAAAAGTTGCATGAAAAGTTCCGGATTTACCCCGCCTTCATTTCCCTCGCATACCGTTCTTCGCGAGTGACGCCTTGCTAACCGTCCTCGCGCAGGCATGGCCTGCACCTGGGGGTCCCGCCGATGACCGGGCGTGTCGAAGATTACGAACGCACGATGGCGTTCGCGGACATTGCTTTCGGGCAGATGAAGGCATTGCGTCAGCTTGCAACCCCGCGCAACTACGAGGTTTGGTACGCCTACGCGAGCGGCTATCACCCGGCGCTTAATCAGCAGGTCAATGCCACGCTCAAGGCCAAGGGCACTATTTCCGAAGCTGACCTGACGCAAATCTATCAGAATTTTCTTTCGCCAACACGCCTGACAGAGCGGATCGACGAGGTTGGTAGTCAGATCAAAGGCGAGATCGATCAGGTTATGGCGATGATCGATGCCGCTGCGGGTTCTGCGAGCAGCTACACCGAAAGGCTTGCCGGTGCGACCGAGCAACTCGGCCAGTCAAACGATCGCGAAGGCCTGCGCGCCATCGTGGAAAGTCTGGTGCAAACCACAAAGCAAATGGAGCTTTCAAACCATCAGCTCGAAGAGCGCCTACTTGCGTCAAAGCGGGAAATCAACGATCTGCAGGAAGACCTTGAGGCCGTGCGCACAGAAAGTCTCACCGACCCGCTCACACAGCTAGCCAACAGAAAATTCTTGGACCTCGCATTGGAAAAAGCCATTGCACACGCGATCGCAAATAACGAACCGCTTTCGCTCATGCTCACGGACATCGACCATTTCAAGGCATTCAATGACAGCTTTGGTCACCTTACTGGCGATCAGGTATTGCGTCTTGTAGCGATGTCCGTAAAGCAAAACGTTAAAGGCCAGGATACCGCCGCACGTTACGGTGGCGAAGAATTTGCGATCGTTCTGCCGAACACCGTATTGCGCGCGGCAATAACTGTCGCCGACCACATCCGTCGCGCAGTGATGACCAAGGAACTCATGAAACGATCGACGGGCGAGCACCTTGGCCGCGTAACCGTCTCGATCGGAGTTGCGGCCTTGCGTAAGGGCGATACCGGGCAATCGCTGATCGAGCGCGCGGACGCCTGCCTTTATGCGGCCAAGCGGCATGGACGCAATCGCGTGATATGCGAAGCGGACCCGGAAATCGCGAGTGCGATTACGCCGCAGGTGGCGTGAGCGGCGCTACTCCGCGCCTTTTGCCGGCGTAAGTTGCACCGACTCCCCACAGCCGCATGCCGACGTCTGGTTCGGATTGTTGAATATAAATTGCGCGGATAGCTTCTCGGTTTTGTAGTCCATCTCAGTGCCGAGCAGGAACAGAATTGCCTTCGGATCGATCAGAATTTTGACGCCCTTATCCTCGACCACCTCGTCGGCCGGATTGACCGACTCGGCATATTCCATGGTGTATTCCATGCCGGCGCAGCCACCGTTTTTAACGCCGACACGCACACCGGCGACGGGTTTGATGGCGCGCGCCATTACGTCCTTGATGCGCGTCGCCGCCGCATCGGTAAGCCGCATCACCTGGGGTCGGGGTCGCACTGTGGCCATGGCAGTCCTCGTCGATCCTTATCTGGCGCTTCGTCCGCTTAAGCGCAAATCACCACATATTGAGCACGAGTCGGGCCTCGTCCGACATCCGACTTGGGTCCCACGGCGGGTCCCAAACCACTGCAACCTTGGTTTCCTTTACCCCCGGCACGCTGGAAACGGCGTTTTCCACCATGATCGGCAGATCCTGGGCCGCCGGGCAATTGGGCGACGTCAGCGACATATCGATCTTCACCGCGCGGTCGTCGCCGATGTCGATCTTGTATATCAACCCGATCTCGTAAATATCGGCCGGAATTTCCGGGTCATACACGGTTTTCAAGCCGGCGATGATGTCGTCGGTCAGCTTGTTGAGCTCATCCTGCGGCAACGCCGGTGAGCCGATGATCGCAGCGTTTTGCGGCGGCTTTTCCGCAACATTCGCACTGTCGGTTTTTTCGTCGGTCATGCAAAAAATTCCTGCGCCTTGACGAGTGAAGCGGCAAGTACGTCCACCTCGTCCTTGGTGTTGTACATGGCGAAAGAAGCGCGGCAGGTTGCGGTCAGTCCGTAACGCGCCAGCAGTGGCATCACGCAATGAGTGCCAGCTCGCACCGCGACGCCTGCACGGTCGATAATGGTTGCCACATCGTGCGGATGCGCACCCCTCATTTCAAATGAAACAATGGGACCTTTTTCCGGTGCCTTGCCAACAATGCGCAACGAATTGATCTGACCGAGTCGCTCGTGCGCGTATTTGAGAAGTGCGCCCTCGTGCGCCCGGATGCGCGCTTTGCCGACAGAGTTGACGTAGTCGATTGCGGCGCCGAGGCCGATTGCCTGCACGATCGCCGGAGTACCCGCTTCGAACTTGTAGGGCGGCTCGCCGTATGTAATGCGATCCTCGAAAACCTCGTGAATCATTTCGCCGCCGCCATTGAATGGCGGCATCTTCGACAGGTGCTCGTATTTTCCGTAGAGCGCGCCGATCCCGGTCGGCCCATAAATCTTGTGACCGGTGAAGACATAGAAGTCGCAATCGATGTCGCGCACATCAACATCCATGTGAACCGCCGCCTGGGCACCGTCGACCAGCACAGGAATGCCGCGAGCATGGGCAAGTTTCACGACGTCCTTAACCGGCACCACGGTGCCGAGCGCGTTCGACATGTGGGTAACCGCGACCATCTTGGTTCGCGGCGTGAGCAACTTCTCGAATTCATCGAGCAGGAAGTTGCCATCGTCGTCGATCGGCGCCCATTTGATCACCGCACCCTGGCGCTCACGCAAAAAATGCCAAGGCACGATGTTGGAATGGTGCTCCATAATCGAGAGCACTATCTCATCACCAGCCTTGATGCGCTCACGGCCGAAGGTATAGGCGACCAGGTTAATCGCCTCGGTGGCATTGCGGGTGAAGACGATCTCTTCCTTGCGACCAGCATTTAAAAACGTTCGGACGGTTTCTCGTGCGCCCTCGTAAGCTTCGGTCGCCTCGTTGGCGAGATAGTGCAGCCCGCGGTGCACATTGGCGTATTGCTCCGTATAGGCCTTTTGCAGCCGGTCTAGCACCTGCTTTGGCTTTTGCGCCGAAGCCGCGTTGTCGAGATAAACCAGCGGCTTGCCATAGACCTTCAGCGCCAACGCAGGGAAATCCGTGCGGATTTTGGCGAGGTCGTAGGAGCCGTTGCTGACCGCCGGATGCATGGTCAATCTCGCGTCCCGAGCCACTTGAGCGCAGCGAATTTCAGCGCGTCGCGAATACCTTCATGTGCGACCTGTTCGATTGTCTCGTCGATGAAAGCCTCGATCAGCAGCGCTTCGGATTCCTTCTCGGATATGCCGCGCGACATTAGATAAAATTTCAAACCCGGATCGAGCGCGCCTGCCGTAGCGCCGTGGCCGCAAACCACGTCATCGGCGAAGATTTCTAATTCCGGTTTGTTGTCTGCTTCGGATTCGTCGGAGAGCAGCAGCGCCCGCGTCATCATCTTGGCGTCGGTCTTTTGAGCGTGTTGCTTGACGACAATCTTGCCCTGAAACACCGAATGACTTTGGTCGTCGAGCACCGCCTTGAATTGTTCGCGACTTTCGCAATGGCCGGCGCTGTGCTCGATCAGCAGGGTCGTGTCGACATGGTCCTTGCCGCGCAGCAAAGCGACGCCGCAAATGCTGGCCTTGGTGCCTTCGCCGGCGAAACGGATGAATTTCTGGTTGCGCACGATACTGGAATCCGCCGTAAAATCGAAACTGTTGAACTGTGCACGCGCGCCGATCGTGGCTAGCAAGGTCGCGACATGCACGGCGCGCGCCTGCGTGATCTTGATGTAGTTGACCTGTGCCTCGTCGCCGACCACCAATTCGACCGCGGCATTGACCTGCGCATCGCCGCTTTCATGGCTTTCGATAATGGTCGCCTTGCCGCCCTTCTCCACGACGACGAGCGAGCGCATGAATGCAGAGCTCGGCTTGTCGCTCCCGGTCATGAAAACAAGATTGATCGGCCGATTCAGCGCGGCGCCGCCAGATATGCGGATCACGGCACCATCGCCCATCAAGGCGGTGTTAAGCGCGACTGCCACGTCATCGGTTGCGAAGGTCTGACCTACGTGAGCCGCGACCGACGGGTCGCCTTTGGCAAGCGCTTCGGCCATCGTCCCAATGGAGAGACCCGGTTCCGGCGTCAGATCGGACAGCTCGGACACGAAAGAGCCGTCGACAAAGACGATCCGACGAATTTCGACGCCCCCGAGGAGCTTACCGGCACTATTCGCACGCACCCGCGCTGCCACATCCGGCGGCGACGCGAGCGGATAAAGATCGCGCATTAACGCGCGAAGATCTGTGTATTTCCATTCCTCGACGCGCCTGTGCGGCAAGCCGCGCGTGTCGAACTCGCGGAACGCTTGCTCGCGCAGCGCCGAAACCGCGCCATTACCCGGCAACTTGCCGCGAGCAGCGACGAAGGCAGCACTGAGTGCCTGCTCTGTCGGCGTTTTCATGGCGCGCACGTCGGCGTTCATCAGGCCGCCTCGCCCTGGAACTGTGCATAGCCCTTGGCTTCGAGTTCGAGCGCCAGCTCCTTGCCGCCCGATTTCACGACTTTGCCCTTGGCCAGAACATGCACCACGTCCGGTACGATGAACTCGAGCAGACGCTGATAGTGAGTGATCACGATCGTCGAGCGCTCGGGTGACCGCAAACGGTTGACGCCTTCGGCAACGATCTTAAGCGCATCGATGTCGAGACCGGAATCAGTTTCGTCGAGCACCGCGAGCCGCGGTTGAAGAATGGCCATCTGTAGAATTTCGTTACGCTTTTTCTCGCCACCGGAAAACCCGACATTGACTGCGCGCCGCAGCATCTCCTGGCTGATTCCAAGATGGCTGGCGGCGGCGCGCACCAGTTTCATGAAATCGGGCGTGGAAAGTTCCGGTTCGCCACGTGCCTTTCGCTGCGCGTTGAGTGCGGTGCGCAGGAACGTCATGGTGGCGACACCTGGCACTTCGACGGGATACTGAAAGGCGAGAAACACGCCTTTGGCGGCGCGCTCATCTGGCGCCATTTGCAGAATGCTTTGGCCGTTGAGCAGTACGTCGCCCTCCGTGACTTTGTAATTGTCCTTCCCAGCCAGCACATAAGCGAGGGTGGATTTGCCGGAGCCATTCGGGCCCATGATGGCGGCGACTTGGCCCTTTTCGACAGACAACGTCAGGCCGTTGAGGATTTTCTTGTCCTCGACCTCGACATGGAGATTTTTGACTTCAAGAAATGCCATTTTGTTTAGCCCACACTTCCTTCAAGCGAGATCGAAATCAATTTCTGCGCCTCGACGGCAAATTCCATCGGCAACTGCTGCAACACGTCCTTGACGAAACCGTTGACCACCAAGGCTGTCGCCTCCTCGGCTGACATGCCGCGCTGGCGGCAATAAAACAGCATGTCCTCGGAAATTTTCGAGGTCGTCGCTTCGTGTTCGAACACAGCGGAGGAATTCTTGGCCTCGATATAGGGCACAGTATGCGCGCCGCAGTCGTGGCCGATCAGCAGCGAATCGCAGTTGGTGAAGTTGCGTGCGTTCGTTGCCTTGCGGTGCGCCGTGACCAGGCCGCGGTAGGTGTTGTTGGATTTTCCGGCCGCAATGCCCTTGGAAATGATGCGGCTGGTCGTATTCTTGCCGAGATGCAGCATCTTGGTTCCGCTGTCGACCTGCTGGCGGCCGTTAGAAATCGCAATCGAATAGAATTCGCCACGCGAATGGTCGCCGCGAAGAATGCAGCTCGGATATTTCCAGGTAATAGCGGAACCGGTTTCCACCTGAGTCCAGGAGATTTTCGAGCGCGCGCCGCGGCAATCGCCGCGCTTGGTGACGAAATTGAAGATGCCGCCCTTGCCCTCTGCGTCGCCCGGATACCAGTTTTGCACGGTCGAATACTTGATCTCGGCATCGTCGTGGGCGACCAGCTCGACCACAGCCGCGTGCAGCTGGTTCTCGTCGCGCATCGGCGCGGTGCAGCCTTCGAGATAGCTAACGTAGGCGCCCTTGTCGGCGATGATCAGCGTGCGCTCGAATTGGCCGGTATTCGCTTCGTTGATGCGGAAATATGTCGACAGCTCCATCGGGCAGCGCACGCCCGGCGGCACGTAAACAAACGAGCCGTCGGAGAACACC
>DATFVF010000122.1:0-5494 GCA_035260465.1 Pseudolabrys sp.
TACCGCCGAGGCCGTCGTTCGACCATACGCCGAACGCGCCGGTCTCAAGCTTGGCGCTGTGGCACAGCCGCTACGAGCCGCCCTCACGGGACGCACGACTTCGCCGCCTATTTTTGACGTGCTCGCGGTCCTGGGCCGGGACGAAAGCCTGGCGCGTCTGCGGGACCAGGCGGCGCCATAAATTTCATATCCGGCAAAGGGCTGGCGCCCTGCCTATATGCAAGGCAGACAACGGGCGGCGCGATCTTGCAGTGCACACATGAATGGGATACCCAAAAAGACGCCGGAATCCCTAACGCCGACCTTGGCGCCACGCCTGACCGGCCGAATGTTTCCACGCGCACCGCTCGCGGCCAATTGAGGGCTCGACCATGGACGCCAAGACCAGCGCCGAGAATAAAACCGGCACTCTGACGGTCGGCAATAATAATTGGGACATGCCGATCTATCCGGGGACTATTGGGCCCGACGTCGTCGACATCTCGAAACTCTACGGCCAGAGCGGGATGTTCACCTACGACCCCGGCTTCACCTCGACGGCGAGCTGCGAGTCCAAGATTACTTACATCGACGGCGACGAGGGCATTCTGCTCTATCGCGGTTACCCGATCGAACAGCTTGCCGAACACGGCGACTTTCTTGAGACCTGCTATCTTCTGCTTTACGGCGAACTGCCGACCACCGCGCAAAAGGCCGACTTCGATTACCGCGTGAGCCGTCACACGATGGTCCACGAGCAAATGAGCCGGTTCTTTCAAGGGTTCCGCCGCGACGCGCATCCGATGGCTGTCATGACCGGATGTGTCGGCGCGCTGTCGGCGTTCTATCACGACTCTACGGATATCTCCGATCCGCATCAGCGGATGATCGCATCGATCCGTATGATCGCGAAAGTACCGACGCTGGCCGCCATGGCCTACAAATATTCGATTGGCCAACCATTCGTGTATCCGAAGAACGAACTCGACTACGCCTCCAACTTCCTGCGCATGTGCTACGCGGTGCCGACTGAAGAGTACAAACCAAATCCGGTTCTAGCGCGCGCGATGGACCGCATCTTCATCCTTCACGCCGACCACGAGCAGAACGCGTCGACCTCGACCGTGCGGCTTGCCGGCTCCTCGGGCGCCAATCCGTTCGCCTGTATCGCCGCTGGCTGCGCATGTTTGTGGGGTCCGGCGCATGGTGGCGCAAACGAAGCCGCGCTCAACATGTTGCGCGAGATCGGCTCTGTCGGTCGCATTCCGGAGTTCGTCAAGCGCGCGAAGGACAAAAACGATTCCTACCGCCTTATGGGGTTCGGTCATCGCGTCTACAAGAACTACGATCCGCGCGCCAAGATCATGCAGAAGACCTGCCATGAGGTGCTGACCGAACTTGGTATTAAGGACGATCCGCTGCTTGACGTCGCTATGGAGCTTGAAAAGATCGCGCTCCATGACGAATATTTCATTGAGAAGAAGCTCTATCCGAACATCGATTTCTATTCGGGCATTACACTCAAGGCGATGGGTTTCCCAACAACGATGTTCACCGTGTTGTTCGCCGTGGCGCGCACAGTCGGATGGATCGCACAGTGGAAGGAAATGATCGAGGACCCGCATCAAAAGATCGGCCGGCCTCGTCAACTTTATACGGGTGCGACGCGCCGGGACTACGCGCCAATTTCGCGCCGGAAATAATCCGCGCTACCGACTTTTGCCGTTAGTTTTGCCATTAAGCTTCGGCGCGCTCGCGCCGTCATAAGCCCACTGCACATAGATGCCGGCCCACGTAAAGCCGCCGCCGAATGCTGCGAGCACCAGCCGATCGCCGCGCTTCAATTTCGGTTCATAGTCCCACAAGCAGAGCGGAATGGTGGCATTGGTGGTGTTGCCATATTTCTGGATCGTCACCATCACCTTGTCCATTGGCAAGCCCATGCGCTCCGCGGTCGACTCGATAATGCGCTTGTTTGCCTGGTGAGGCACGAGCCAGTCGATCATGTCGGCGCGCAAATTATTGCGAGACATGATCTCGCCGGCCACTTCCGCCATTTTGGCGATAGCGAATTTGTAAACCGCAGCGCCTTCCTGGTGGACGTAATGCAAACGCTTGGCGACTGTTTCGGCGGTCGGAGGCATGCGACTGCCGCCAGCCTTCTGATGCAAATGGATCATTCCGGAACCATCGGAGCGGATCAGCGCGTCCATGATGCCGTAGCCACTCTCATCCGGCTCGAGAAGCACCGCGCCGGCGGCATCACCGAAAAGCACGCAGGTCGCGCGATCCGTGTAGTCGATGATCGAGGACATCTTGTCAGCGCCGACCACCACGACCTTGCGTGCCGTACCGTTGGCGATGAATTGCGCGGCGATCGTGAGCGAGTAAAGGAAGCCAGAGCACGCTGCTTGCACATCGAAGCTGCCAATATTGTTTACGCCGACCATGTCGCAGATCAGATTGGCGGTCGAAGGGAACTGCATGTCCGGTGTTGTCGTCGCACAGATTAGCAGATCAACTTCTTGCGGCTTTGTGCCGGTCTTTTGCAGCAACCCACGCACGGCCTCGGCGGCCATATGCGCTGTACCCAGGCCCTCACCTTTCAGGATGTGGCGTTCCTTGATACCCGTGCGCTCGGTAATCCAGGCGTCGCTGGTGTCAACCAGGCGTGCGAGTTCTGCGTTGGTGAGCAGATCGGGCGGCAGGTAGCCGTGAACGGCAGTGATGGAAGCGCGCGGGGAAAGGGTCAAAGGCCGGAGTCCAGTTTCTACAATGACATACGCCTATCCGGCACGGCCGGGCAAGTTGCGTATTAAGGTGCCGCAGGGGCCACAATTTCGTGCCTTGGTTGGCTTGGGCGGCCAACATAATCGAGCACATAGGTGGCTGCTCGATCGCTCGGGATGGATTTTCCGATCTCCAAGACCGTGTCCAGGCGAGCAAACGCGTTGATTTGCAGGCGGCGTTGCGTTGTGTCCGCCAGCAGCGGCAAGAGCGCCTTGGCAAGGTTTTCGGTGGTGCAATCCCGTTGAAGGAACTCCGGTACAACGATTTCCTCCAGCACAAGATTAGCGAGGATAACCGATGGCACGGTGAGAAGTGCGCGGGCCGCTGCCGCTTCGACGAAGGAAACTTTATAAGCGGCCACCATCGGAACTCCCGCAAGCGCCAACTCAAGAGTCGACGTGCCGGATTTAGTCAACGCCGCGCGGGCCGTGCGGAGGGCTTCATACTTTTCACCAGCATCGGTGATCACACGTGCCGGTACGCGCCACGAAGCAACAGCCGCCCGAACCGCACCGGCAAGCCTCGGCACCGCGGGTACCACCACCTCAATCGGGCCGGACTGCTCGGCGACGGAGACGATCGCCGAGCCGAATACGGGCGCCATGCGGCGAATTTCACCCGTGCGACTGCCCGGCAAAACCAACAGCAGCGGAGGATCGGCCAGACGCAGACGTTTTTCGAGATCATTTGGGCGTAGCTCGCTCAAGTGCTCGATCAGCGGATGACCGACATAGCTGCAAGGTGGCCCACCAAGTTCACCCATGATCTTCGGCTCGAATGGGAACAGTGCGAGCACGTGATCCACATATTTGCGCATCGCGCGCGCACGACCCGGCCGCCAGGCCCAGACCGATGGGCAGACGTAGTCAACGATCGGGATATCGCGCGTCCGGGCGCGGACACGTCGCGCCACACGATGGGTAAATTCTGGACTGTCGATGATGACCAGGACATCCGGTTTGGCCGCGATAACGGCATCGGCCGCTTCGCGGATACGGCGGAAAATTTTTGGCAAGCTCGCTGGAATTGCAGAAAACCCGATAACCGCGAGATCGCCGAGAGGGAAAAGGCTCGGCACACCCTCCGCCGCCATAAGCGCGCCGCCGACACAGGAAAATTGAGCGCGCCCTTGCGTCTGCCGCCTGATAGCGGCGATCAGCGCAGCACCTAGCCGATCGCCGGACTCTTCGCCGGCCACCAGAAAGACGTGCGGACTCATTGCTCGTTTCCGCCTGGCACGCCGACAACAAAGATGCCGGCATGGTCGGCTTCGTTTACCACACGTTCCGGCTCAGCGATCACTGTTGTGCCGCCCACCACTGCGATGCCTGCGAGTTTCGCCCGCACAACTCCAGCCACAGTTTTTGGACCGATAGACGGTAAATCAAACCGGCGATCTTGTCCCGGTTTTGGTGCCTTCACCAGCACACCTATTCCCTCCGGAGCGCCGATCCGACCGGCAGCACGCAAATCGGCGACGCGCGCCAACATCTGGTCCGTGCCTTCGACGGCCTCTACCGCGAGCACGTGCTTGCCGGCGACCACCACAGCTTGCCCGATATCAAACGCGCCGCTGGCACGCAAATAATCGAAGCCGAAGGTGATGTCTTGTCGATGCTGCGCCGAGGCATCAATGTGACCGAGCGCGCCTTCGGACACGAGGATCTCGGGCGCAACCTCGTGCGCGCCAATCAAGCGAAAACCCTGGTCTTCGACGATCTTGCTGACGCCTGACAACAGATGATTATCGCCCCCGCGATACGCAGCCATGATGCGGGGCAACAACATCAGCGCCCTAAAATCGGGACGAAGATTCCACAACGTCGGCCGTATCAACGAACCAATAAACACCACATCGCGGCAGCCCGCGGCATGTGCCAGCCGTGTAAAAGCGCCGAGCTGACCCACACGAAGCCAGTGATGGGGATAGCGCGCGACCAATGTCGGGTCAGCGTGCCCCCGAAGCGCGAATACCACGACAACGCGTCCACGCTTTGAAACAGATTCGGCAACTGCCAGCGGCAGTGTGCCGCCGCCGCAGACTAGCGCGAGTGGGCCATCCTGCCTTACGGCTGCGGCTGCACTCATAGTTCTTCGTCCGCCTCGGTGCGCTTAATGGCCATCGTAAAAGGACGTTTTCCGGCGCGAATGAAGTCTATGATTTTCCCGACCAGAAGGTCCGAGCCATACTCTGCAGCAACCTGATCGACGCGCGTACGAAAGTCACCCGCACCGAAAAACAAGGCCTGGTAGGCCGCGCGCACGCGATGAATATCACCCTTGGCCAAGCCGCGCCGGCGCATGCCAGTGACGTTGAGTCCCACCAAATTGGCCAGACTGCCATGTGCCATCCCATATGGGATCACATCGGCACGAACCCCGCTTAACCCGACAATCATTGCACCTTCGCCAATGCGGACGAACTGGCGCACCGCGACGCCCCCGCCGAACACCACATGATCGCCAACGCTGACGTGCCCCGCGAGGAGCGTATTATTGGCGAACACCACGTGGTTGCCGACCTTACAATCATGCGCGACATGGGCGCCAACCATGAAAAAACATCGATCGCCAACTTCGGTGAGGCCTCCACCATCCTCGGTGCCCCTGCTCATCGTGACGTTCTCGCGAATATCGCAGTCGGCACCGACCACGAGCCTTGTCGCGCCGCCGCGGTAACCGACTGATTGCGGCGGCGAACCAAGCGATGCAAACGGATGGATTA
>DATFVF010000123.1:0-5655 GCA_035260465.1 Pseudolabrys sp.
CCCCGAGGCGTCGAACACGGTAATTTTCGTCGTTATGGCGATCGTGTTGCTGGTGCGGCCTGCCGGCCTGTTCGGGCGGAGAGGGTGATGGAGCGCGTCGTCGATCCACTCGCCAAGACGCCGTCTGCGCTGCGCACGCACGGCGAGACGATCGGCTTTGTCGTCATGGTTGCTACATTGGTGGTTGCACCATTTGTCACCTATCCGCTGTTCCTGATGCAGGCGATGTGCTTTGCGCTGTTTGCCGGTGCCTTCAACCTCCTTATTGGCTACGTCGGGCTCCTATCGTTTGGTCATGCGCTATATTTTGGCTGGGCCAGCTATCTGTCTGCGCACGCGGCCAAAGTCTGGGGCTTCCCGCCTGAACTTGCGATACTCACCGGTACCGCCACGGGCGCGCTATTCGGCCTGGTCGTGGGTTCACTCGCAATCCGCCGCCAAGGCATTTATTTCGCCATGGTGACACTGGCATTGGCACAAATGATGTATTTCGTTGCGCTGCAGGCAAAATTTACCGGAGGCGAGGACGGGATCCAGGCGGTGCCGCGCGGCTATTTGTTCGGCCTCATCGATCTCAGGAATGAGATGGCGATGTACGCGGTCGTGCTGGTCATCTTCCTCGCCGGGTTCATGTTCATCTACCGCATCATCCACTCCCCGTTCGGAGAGGTGCTGAAAGCGATCCGCGAGAACGAGACACGTGCGATTTCGCTTGGCTACAAGACCGATCGCTACAAGCTGGTCGCGTTCATTCTGTCGGCGACGCTTGCAGGCGTCGCCGGCGCCACGAAAGCAATCGTGCTGCAATTGGCTTCGCTCACCGATGTGAACTGGCCGATGTCCGGTGAAGTTGTGCTGATGACGCTCGTCGGCGGTCTCGGCACGATATTCGGCCCGGTGGTCGGCGCCTTTGTGATCCTTGTCATGCAGTTCAAGCTCGCACCGATCGGAGAATGGGTGCTGGTCATCCAGGGTGTGATATTCGTGGCCTGTGTGCTTTTGTTCCGCCGCGGCGTCGTCGGCGAGCTCGCCAACAAGTTGCGCATCCGACTCTAGGCGCTGTCCCCCTCTTTGAAATATCCACGAATCAGCGTAGACGGCGGTATCCAGCTGTAGGCCGTTGTTTTCGTGCAATTTTTGGTTGTCGCCGATGCGTTTCGCGTCGTTCGATTGCCGATTTGGCGCGTGCCGGGGGGCACTCAATGGCGGCCGTGCAAGGCGGGGTCCGCTTCGATAAGATCGCCGAGAAATGGCACGCGCTGGCGCAGCGGCGGCTTGCCTATAATCGCGAGCTCGAACGCAGCGGCCGATGGCAACGCTATTGCACAAAAGAACAGCTTATGGCGCACATGCGCGATGCGGAACGCGCGACGGTGATTTGGGCGAAGCTCGCCGCTCGCGGGCTCGCACAGCGCACGGACGATTTTCGTCCAGCCTGAGACGCATTGCCGAAGGCGCCGCGTCAATTTTGCTCATGGCCATGGCCGCCGGAAAGCCTGCAATCGCGCAGGCCCTCAAGCACGGCGAGGAATTGCTGAACCGAAGCTGTGCAGCGTGCCACGCGGTCGCTCGCACCGGCGAGAGTCCGAATAAACTTGCGCCTCCGTTCCGCACCCTCGGCCAGCGTTATCCGATCGAGTCCTTGGAAGAAGCGCTGGGCGAGGGCATTATGTCCGGCCACCCCGACATGCCGGAATTCAGCTTTGACGCTGGCGATGTCGGTGCCATCATTGCGTATCTGAAGTCCATCCAACAGCGCTAACGAGCGCTTCCCAGCCAGAGCCAAATCCAACTCATGCCCAGTACCCTGTTCACGCCCTTTCGCATGGCGGGTCTCGAACTCGCCAACCGCATCGTGGTCTCGCCGATGTGCCAATATTCGGCCGACGATGGCTGCGCCAACGATTGGCACCTTATGCACCTGGGAATGCTGGCGCACTCGGGCGCCGCCATGGTGATCGTGGAGGCAACCCACGTCGAACGCCATGGCCGCATTACCCATGGGTGCCTTGGCCTTTATTCGGACGACAATGAGTCCGCTTTGGCGCGCGTGATCGCGCAGGCACGGCGGATGGGCAGCGCAAAGTTCGGCATCCAGATTGCCCATTCCGGTCGCAAGGGCTCCGCCCAGCGGCCCTGGGAGGGCGCAGCGGCGCTCAAGCCGGAGGCCGATCCATGGCCAACGATCGCCGCCTCGCCAATCCCGTTCGGCGAGGGCTGGCACACGCCGCGTGAAGCGACGGAAGCGGATATGGAGCGCGTGCGTGCGGCGTTCGTGGCGTCCGCGCAGCGCGCGCTGCGTATCGGCTTTGATGAGATTGAATTGCACATGGCGCACGGCTATCTCGCGCATGGCTTTATGTCGCCGATTTCCAACAAGCGCAGCGACCAATATGGCGGGTCGTTCGAGAATAGAATGCGCTTTCCCCTGTCGATTGCGCGCGCGGTGCGCGCCGTGGTGCCAAAAACGGTGCCACTCGGCGCACGTATCACTGGAAGCGACTGGCGCGAAGGCGGATTGACGCCGGACGATGCGGTAGCGATCTCCAGGGCGCTGAAGGTCGAGGGGATCGATTTCATCTGCGTCTCGTCCGGCGGCGTCGCCGCGGATATCCGCAACCCCACCGAGCCGGGCTTCAACGTGCCGATCGCGGCGCGGGTGAAAAAGGAGGCTGGCATTGCAACGCGCACCGTCGGCCTCATCGTGAAGCCCGACCACGCCGAGGAGATCGTGGCCAAAGGCCAGGCCGACCTGGTGTCGATGGCGCGCGGCTTCCTGGACGATCCGCATTGGGGTTGGCACGCGGCGAAGGTGCTGGGCGCCGATGTTGTGCGTCCGCCGCAATATCAGCGCGCTGGCCCAAAATTGTGGGCGCCGGCGGCTACCAAGACATAGGTGTTTGTTCCAGCGCGTTCTTAATAGGTGTTTGTTCCAGAGCGTTCTTATTAAATGACCGCGCCGGTCGCGGGATCGATCAGGTGCATACGGTCGATATTGGCATGCAGCCGCATGCTTGCCCCTGCGTCGACCGCGCTGCTGGGCTCGACCCGGCCGCAAACCTCCGTACCCGCGATCGTAATGAAAACCATCGTCTCCATGCCGAGCGGTTCAACGACGTCCAGGATGGCTGCGAAATCGCAACTGTCGTCGCGCCCATTATGGCGTGGCTCGGTAATGTGCTCCGGCCGCAAGCCCAGCACCAGTTCCTTGCCCACCATCGGCCGGTAGCGAACTTCGTTTGCCGCCGGAACCGGCAAAGCGATCGTATCGGATATGCGCACACGCAACCCGGCGCCGGCTTGTTCGAGCTGGCAAGGAATGAAATTCATCGCGGGCGAACCGATGAAGCCTGCGACGAAGCGGGTGCGCGGGTGGTGATAAAGCTCCTGCGGCGTGCCAATCTGCTCGATGCGACCGTGATTCATGACCACGACCCGGTCGGCAAGCGTCATCGCCTCGACTTGATCGTGCGTCACGTACACGGTCGTCGTCTTGACCTTTTGGTGGACGCGCTTGATCTCGGTTCGCATCTGCACGCGCAGCTTGGCATCGAGGTTGGAAAGCGGCTCGTCGAACAGGAAAACCTTGGGGTTTCGCACGATGGCGCGACCCATGGCGACGCGCTGACGTTGCCCACCGGACAGTGCCTTTGGGCGGCGGTCCAACAATTCAGTGATATCGAGAATGCGCGCGGCGTGCTCGACGCGCTGGCGGATCTCGGCCTTCGCGAATTTGCGCAGCTTTAGGCCGAATGACATGTTCTCGTAAGCGGTCATATGCGGATAAAGCGCATAATTCTGGAACACCATCGCGATGTCGCGATCCTTGGGTGGCAGGTCATTGACCACTTCGCCCCCGATCGAAATGTTGCCGGAGGTGACTTCCTCCAGTCCCGCGATCATGCGCAATGTCGTGCTCTTGCCGCAACCGGAGGGGCCGACCAACACGACAAATTCGTTGTCGGGGATGTCGAGATCGATCGCGCGCACGGCTTCGACGTCGCCGAATTTCTTGACGACTTGATGCAACGCTACTTCAGCCATGTGCTTAGCCTTTGGTGGCGCCGGAGGTGAGCCCGGCGATGTAATAGTCCATAAGGAATGCGTAGATAACGAGTGGCGGCGCTGCGGCGACCAACGCGCCGGCCATTAACATGCCCCACTTGTAGACGTCGCCGCGGATCAGGCTGGTCACAGTGCCGACCGTTAAGACCTGCTGATCCGACGAATAGAGGAAGGCCATCGGGTAGACGAAGGCCGCCCACGAGACGGTGAAGGCGAAGATCATGGCGGCGATGATGCCGGGCAGCGCCACCGGGATGAAGATCTTGAACAGCATCTGCATGTGGCCGGCGCCGTCGATCAGCGCGGCCTCGTCGAGTTCCTTGGGGATCGATTGGAAGTAGCCGATCATGATCCAGGTGCAGAACGGCACCGTCAGCGTCGGATAGACAAGCACCATGCCCCAGTACGAATTAAGCAGGCCGATCGATTTGACGATCTGGAACATCGGAATGAACAGCAGCGTATCCGGCACCAGATAAGTGAGGAAAATGCCGGTGGCGAGAACGCTGGATCCCCAGAATTTCATGCGGCCGAGCGCGAACGCCGCCAGCACGCTCACCACCATGGTGATTGCCACCACGCAGACCGTCACGATCACGGTGTTCTTGAAGAAAATCAGGAAGTCGGTCTGTGTGAGCAGGATCCTGAACTGATCGAGCGTGACCCCGTCGAAGATGAACCACGGATTGGTCGCCAAGCGCGCCATCTCGGCGTCGCTCTTGAGCGCCGTCACGACCATGTAATAGGGCGGCAGCAGGAAGAAGATCGCGAACATGATCAGGAAGACGTATGACGCGATCAGCGCCCAGCGGCGACTGCGGTGCAGGCTGGTGCGGGAGCGTGCGCGCCTGACGGCGGGCACTGTGGCGGCAAGGGTGCTCATCCGATCTCCCTGCCGCGCTTGCGGACGCCGCGCAGAATGAAGACCGCGGCGATGGCCAAAATCGGGAACATGAACAACGAAGTCGCCGCGCCAAGTGGCAGATCGCCAGAGCGGATGCCGAGGAGGAACGAGTAGGTCGCGAACATGTGCGTCATGTTGCGCGGGCCGCCCGCGGTCATGATCTGGACGATGTCGAAATTGGCGAAGGTGACGATCAATGAGAACAGCACGGTGATGGCGATGATGTTGCGCATCATCGGCAGGGTGATGTGGATGAATTTCTGCCAGGCATTGGCGCCGTCGATGTCGGCCGCCTCGTAAAGTTGTTCGGGCACAGACTTAAGGGCGGCGAGATACATGATCAGGAAGAACGGCGCGCCGTACCAGACGTTCACCAGGATCACCGAGAAGCGCGCCCAATAGGGATCGCTCAACCACGGAATCCAGTCGAAGCCCATGCTTTTGAGGGTGTAATTGAATGCCGAATTGGTGGGGTCGAACATCCACCACCAGCCGAGGGTGGAGAGGGCGAGCGGGATCACCCACGGCACCAGCAGCATGCCGCGCCATTTGCGCTGGCCCTTGACCGGCAGGTTGTTGACGAGATGCGCGGTGATCAGGCCGATCAGCGCTTTAAAGAACACGGCGGACAGCGCGAAGATCGTCGATTGCCACACCACCATCCAGAAGGTGTCGCGCGACATCAG
>DATFVF010000124.1:0-2215 GCA_035260465.1 Pseudolabrys sp.
ACCGGCGTACCAGAGGAATGGCCGTCACGTCTGCGGTTCGCACCGCAGGCCATACAGAACCCGGCTTACAGGCCGGCTGATATATTGTAAGGGGGCTCGGCGGCAAAACCGCCGGGCCCCCGCCAATTTAAGGTCGCGCTACCTGGGCCTCAGCGCCGAAAACCTTGCCCATGGCCATGCGCGACAATGCGGGGCTCCTTTCGCCTTCTGTTATTTGGCGTCAAGCATCGTCGATGGCAGCCAGAGTGCAATTCCCGGAAAGGCCGCGACCAACATGACGGCAATGCACATCAGAAAAAACAGCGGCAGCGCATATGCGCCAATGGTGAAAATATTGCGTCCCGTCATGCCTTGCAAAACATAGAGGTTGAAACCGACCGGCGGCGTGATCTGCGCCATCTCCACCACCAGCACGATGTAGATACCGAACCAGATCAGGTCGAATCCGGCTTTCGTCACCAGCGGAATGATGATCGAAGTCGTCAGCACGACCATCGAGATGCCGTCGAGAAAACAACCAAGCACAATGTAAAACGCCGTAAGCACACTCAGCAGTGCCCAGGGCGGCATATTGAATTCGGTGATCCATTCGGCGAGCGCGCGGGGAATTCCGGTAAAGCCCATCGCAGCGGTCAAATACGCCGCGCCTGCCAGAATGAAGGCGATCATGCAACTGGTCCGCGTTGCACCCATGAGCGAGTCGAAAAAACCCTGCGAGGTGAGCGTCCCCGACCACCACGACAGTGCCAGTGCGAGGAACACGCCGACGACTGCAGCCTCCGTCGCGGATGCCAAGCCACCGTAAATCGAGCCGATGACTCCCATAATCAGCAGCATGACCGGGATCAGCCGGCGAGAAGCATAGACTCGCTGGCGAAAGGGCACCGTCGGCTCAGGCGGCGGCATCCGCGATTTGTTGAGCAGCGCCCAACAGACGATGAAGCCCATAAACAGCCCGGCAAGCACAATGCCGGGAATAACGCCGGCGATGAACAGCCGTGCGATCGATTGATCGGTGGCTGTCGCATAGACAATCATGATGATCGACGGCGGGATTAGCAGTCCGAGTGTGCCGGAACCCGCAAGCGTGCCAATAGCCATCCGTTCGTCGTAACCGCGTTTGAGAAGCTCCGGCAGCGCGATGCGGCCAATTGTAGCGCATGTGGCTGCGGACGACCCGGACACCGCGGCAAAAATTGCGCAACCAACAACGTTGACGTGCAGCAATCGTCCCGGAAGCTTCTGCAGCCACGGTGCCAAACCCTCGAACATGTCGTCGGACAATTTGGTGCGATAGAGAATTTCTCCCATCCAGATGAACATCGGCAGCGCGGTTAAGTCCCAAGAATTCGAGGCGGTCCACATTGACGTTGCGAGGACTTGCCCGGCCGGTGTCGCCACTTTCGTCAGTACGGCGGCGAATCCGCACACGGCCAGCGCCAACGCGATCCAGACGCCGGAGCCGAGGATCGCGAACAGCAAGAGCATCAGGAAAAGGGAGAGCTCAAGGACATTCATGGCTCAGCCTTCCTTGCCAAGCGTGATGGCGTCCTCGGCGGTGCGGAAAGTGGGGCGGCCGCGAATTGCAACGACGAAAAGTTCATCCACAAGCGCAACGGTGAGGATCAGCGCGCCGACCGCCATTGCCGTCTGTGGGTAGACCAACGGCACGCGGATGACGCCTGGGGAGACCTCATGGAAGCGAAAGGATATCCAGGCAAAATTGGCAAGGTGCCCAGTCATATAGGCTGACGCAGCCGCAGCAAAACCGAATGCCCATAGCTCGACATAGCGGCGCGTGCGTTCGCCCAGCGCCGCTAGAACCAGGGTGACGCGAATATGGGCACCTGCCTTCAGTGTCCCACCGAGCGCAAAGAAACTTGCAGCGGCGAGCAGATAACCGCCGATTTCATCGAGCGAGAGGACAACAAAATCGGTGCGCGGTAGATGCAAGATGGAAAGCGTGCCGTCGAGAAGACGGGCAGCAAGTTGCGCCCCGACCATGACCGCAATCGCGACCAGACAAATGGCTGACGCGCACAGTCCGGCGCGATAGATCGTATCGAGAGCGCGCCGCACTTACTTCCTGTATGCAGCCAGCATCGCTGCGCCATCGGCGCCAGCGGATTTCTCCCATTCAGCGGCGATGGTCTCGCCAATCTTGGCAAGACCGGCCTTGAGTTCCGGGGTCGGCGGCAGCACTTTGATGCCGGCG
>DATFVF010000125.1:0-3492 GCA_035260465.1 Pseudolabrys sp.
GCCCTTGTGGACCGCCATCGAGCGGGAATTTTTCAAATCTCACGGTCTCGACGTAGAGCCCCATTATACGATCAATTCCGTAGAGCAGCTCTCGGGAATGATCGCGGGGCGTTGGGAGATTGCTCTCACCGGTTTTGACAATATCGTGGCCTATCAAGAGGGGCAGGGCGAAGCAAAGATCGATGTGACGCCGGATCTTTTCGCATTTATGGGGGGCGATTCCGCGTTCTTGCGGCTGGTGGTTCAGCCGGACATTACGTCCTACGCTGATCTCAGGGGCAAGACGCTTTCAGTTGATGCACTCACAACGGGTTTTGCCTTCGTCCTCAGGAAGATGTTGGCGCATAACGGTTTGCGTGACGATGACGTGTTGTTTGAGCGGGCCGGAGGCGCTTTGCAGCGCTTCGAGGCGCTCAAGGCCGGAAAACATGCGGGCACACTTCTGGTCACCCCGTTCGACCTGATCGGGAAGCTAACCGGCCTTCGCGTTTTGCAGAACGCATCTGAAGTTCTGCCGCGCTATCAGGGCATATCGGGAGCGGCGCGGCGGAGCTGGGCAAAGGACAATGCAGATACGCTGGCCGCGTTTATTCGTGGCTATCGCGATGCACTGGACTGGCTCTATGCAAGAGGCAACAAACAGGCGGCGTGCGACCTTCTTGCGGCCAAGGTACCGGGAATGTCCCCGCATTTGGCCGCGTCGACTTACGACGTTCTCCTGGATCGCAGTGCCGGGTTCGACCCCAAGGCGGCTTTGGATATCAGGGGGATTGAAACCGTGTTGAAATTGCGAAGCGAGTACGGGCGCCCGGCAAAAACTCTGACCGATCCGCGCAAATACGACGACCCACGATATTACCAGGCGGCGCAGGCCGGCGTTTCAAACCGGCTTTGAACCAACCACTCGTCCCCGCACCCGGGTCCGGCTTCGCCGGCCCGAGTGCAGGCTCCAGCGGGGACCCAGGTTCATTTTCTTGCGGATTCGAAAGGATAAATAATATTGCCGGTCTTGTACTCGGGAGGCCAAACGACGACCCAGTTCTTGAGATCGGTCACCTGACCGAGGTCATTGCCGGTGATGTTTTGCCACTGCGTAACAATCATGCGCGGCTTCGCCCATTCACCATCCTTGCCGAATTTAATCTGGCCGGCCACCGTGTCGAACGTATGCGTGCGGATGTAATCGGCAATCTTGGGATGATCGAAGCTTTTGGTTCCCGCGACGGCGGCGGCCAACACCTGGCCCGCTGCGTAGCCGTAGGGAGCAAAGTTATATCCGAATGGATCGACGCCTTGCCCTTTTGCCCGCTCGCGATATTTGTTCAACAGGTCCCGCACGCCCGTGAAATTAAATGTCGGGATCGGCACAAAGACCTCGGCATTGTTCAGGTAGCCGTTCATGAGAGGCCCCATCTGAATCTTGAGCGGCGTAGCCAGGAGCCCAATCATCGTGCCGCCCATCAACTTGGGGTTCAAACCGGCCTCGCTTGCGGCGCGCACGAAACCGACAGTGTCAGGTGGATAAGCACCCACGAATACGATGTCCGGGTTGGTCGCCTTGATGGCACGCACGACCGGCGTCAGATCAGTGCTCGCCGGCGGATAACGCGTATCGTAAACGATTGTCAGACCGGCTGCCTTGGCGTTTTCGCGTGCACCATCTGTTGCATTTTTTCCAAACTCAGCATCGGCACCGACGATCGCAACTGTTTTCGGTTTGGGGGTTTGCGCGGCCGCAAGTTCAAAGAACCCACGCGAGAATTCCCGCTTTGGGTCGGGACCGAGCGGGATCATGGAAAAGTAGTTTTTGTAGTGTGCTTCGCTGTTTGCAGCTGTGCCAAGAATGCCGATCGTCGTCAGGTTGCGCGGCGCAAGAATGGGAAGGGCCGCGCTGATCTGATTGGTGCCGTATGGGCCAAGCACCAGGTTGACCTTATCGACATCGAGCAACTTCGTATAAATATTGTTCTCGTTTGAGGGGTTGGTCTGATCGTCGTAATAGACCAGCTCCACGGGCCTGCCGAGCAGTCCCCCTTTGGCATTCACGTCGTCGCGCCAGATTTCAAGTGCGATCAATAGCTGTTTGCCATTCGGCGCATTTGCGCCGGTCAGCCCCAGGCTGAAGCCAACCTTGACCGGATCGGCCGCCACAGCTTCGTGCAAAAATGCCTGCGATGTCCAAGCGAAGAGAATCCAAGCAAAGGTCCAGATTGCCACACGCAAACGATCGAGTGCGCGCATGATTTTGCCTCCCCAGGTTTTCTTGCCCCAGTTTTTTTGGCACGTGCCACAGGGCGGCAAGCACATGCTCCGCAGTGATCTGCTCGTGTCTATCCCGTAGGCCGCGCGCCATTGAGAAACAGCCTCGCTGCAGCCTTGACGGTCCGTGCAATTCCTTCTGGCGAAGTCGATTCGAACGACGACGTCAGCAGCGCCAGCTGGTGCTTGCCGGTCAGCATGTCCAGGAAAAGTTCGGCGAGCATTGTGGCATCGCCGGCACCAAGGCTTCCTGTTTTTTGCTGGCGCTCAATCCAGCCCGCGACCAGGCCGTAAGCTGATATTGGGCCAAGCCCATAAAAGCGCGCGGCCACTGACGGAAAGCCGCGGCCCATCGAGACCATCAACCGATGCAACTCGAGGATGCGGCGATGCAGGATCATGCCGAGAAAATTTTTGCCGATTGACGTCAATTGTTTTTCGAGGCTGGCATTTTGATCGACGCCCGCGAACAAATCCCGGTGGACGCTGGCGCAGTATTCGGAAATGACAATCTCGAACAGGCCGGCCTTTCCTCCGAAGCGCTCGTAGAGGGTGCGCTTTGAGCCGCCAATTCGCTCGACGATGTCGTCAATGCTGACCTGCTCGTAGCCGTGTTCAAGAAACAATGGTGCAACGAGTGCCACGATCTCGCGCTGGCGCTCTTCGGTCAGTCGACCGCCGCGGCGAGGCCGCGATCTCTTTGCGACACTGCGTACCGTGCGCCGCTGAATGCTTTTGATTCCGTCTAAGAATATTTCCGACATTCCAAAGCCCGCTTGACGGCGTGAGAGCAAAGCACCCGACGCATTTAAGCGCGCGACCATCAATCGCCAACGCGTCTGCTCGAACTTGCTCTTGCGTAATTGCCCTTGCGTTCTTTCTCTTGCGTTCCGCGATGTATACGGTAACGTACAGTACACTAAACGTCACGCTTAAAAAAAGACGGTGTGGGAGGAAATATTGAAGTCGTCGGCCATTGCTGGCGCGCTCGGCTGGCTCCGCCAGCGCCCTCATCATCTCCGCACCCATCAACGGTGCGCTCGCGTCGGGCGCGGGAAGGCCTGCCATGGCTGAGGACGACGCGTTCTCCCCTATCGAATTTGAATAGGCAGACGGCGCGGCAGCGCGAGAGGACGTGATGGAAACGATCGGGTTTGTAGGCATCGGCAAGATTGGCCTTCCGATTTGTCGGCATCTCATCAAGGCCGGGCACCGCGTGCTCGGTTATCGGCG
>DATFVF010000126.1:0-8856 GCA_035260465.1 Pseudolabrys sp.
CGCTCGAAGTGCGGGATCTTTTTAGCGAATGGCTGAAGGCCAACTATCCCGACCGCCACAACCATGTCTTCAAGCTGATTCGCGATATGCGGGGCGGCAAGGACTACGATTCTGCGTGGGGTACGCGCATGAAGGGCACCGGACCCTATGCGTGGATGATCGGACGCCGTTTCGAGATGGCCTGCGAAAAGCTGGGGCTTAATGAGCGCAAATACTCGCTTTCCACGGAGCACTTCCGCAAGCCGAAGCCCGGCGCGGAACAGCTAAGCTTGCTCTAAACGGTCGCCGGAATAGTCCCCGCCATCCACACGCTGCGGCCCGCCGCATTGACTTGAGCAGCCGCCCGCGCACTCTCCGCGGCGATGGCCAAGAAATCAAAGCCGAGTCGGCGTCTGCCGCTGAATGAGCCCATCTTGCGCCCAACGTTCCGGCGAGAGCGACGCGCGCTCAACAACGGGGTTTTCCCGGTTGCCGGTTGCGACGAGGCCGGCCGGGGACCGCTTGCTGGTCCCGTGGTGGCGGCGGCGGTCGTGCTCGACCCGAATCGGATTCCGCGCGGCCTCAACGATTCAAAGAAGCTCGATGCTGCCACGCGCGAAAAGCTTTACGAAAAAATCTGCGCAACGGCGCAGGTGGCGGTGGCGTTCGGCGCCGTTGAGCGCATCGACCGCGACAATATCCTGCGCGCGTCGCTCTGGGCGCTCGCCCGTGCCGTCAAGGCGCTCCCCGTGCAACCGAAGCTTGTTTTTGTCGACGGCAACCAGAAAATCGACTGCGGATGTGATTGCCAGACGGTTGTGTCTGGCGACGCACTGGTACTGTCGGTCGCGGCGGCCTCGATTGTGGCCAAGGTGACGCGCGATCGCCTGATGATACGGCTTGGCCTGGCACACCCCGGTTACGGCTTCGAGCGGCATATGGGCTACAGCGTGCCGGAGCATTTTGCAGCTCTCGCGCGCCTGGGGCCGACCATCCATCACCGCAAATCGTTTGCCCCGGTGGCAGCCAGGCTTGCCGCGTTGGGTAGCGCATCCGATGAGGTAATTGCCGAGTTATTGCCTCTTTAGCGCGCCTTCTCTATTGCTGCCCGGGGTCACGCCGTTTTCACCCCCGCCCGGGCCAATGCATTACGTCTCCCTGCTCATTGAATTCTTGCGCGGGCGCCCGTCGGTGGTGTTCTGGACCGTGGCGCTCACCCAGGCCGCGCTTTGGACCCTGATCCCGGCGCTGTTTTACAGCGCCCCTCCAGGGGACGTGCCGCTCCTTCTTGCCGTCGGCCATGAATTCGTGCTCGGCAGCTATCTCGGCCCGCCACTGGCATTTTGGCTTGGTGAGATCGCCTTCAAGGTGGCCGGAAGTTTCGGCCTCTATGCACTGGCGCAGACCTGCGTCGTGATCGCCTATTGGGCCGTGTTTGCCCTCGGCCGTGGCATCGTCGGCACCCGCCACGCTGTGCTCGCGGTGCTGCTGATGGTCGGCATTGCCGCTTTCACGGTGCCGAGCCCGAATTTTGGACCGGCAATTTTGGCTGCGCCGCTTTGGGCACTCGCGCTGCTGTATTACTGGCGCGCGGTCGGCGAGGGCAGGCGCGGCTACTGGTTCCTGCTCGCGCTCGATCTCGGTCTGCTGCTCCTCGCGAGCTACGCCGGATTAATTTTGCTCGTGCTCATGATTGCGTTCACGCTTGCGACTGCACGTGGCCGATCAGCGATGCTCAATCCTGAGCCGTGGATCGCGCTCCTGCTTCTTTGGATCGTGATATTCCCTCATGCCGCTTGGCTGAGCAGCGAGCGCTCTCTCGTTATCGAAGGCATCGACGAGAATCTGGCGGCGACTGGCCGGCTGTCGACGGGAGTGTGGTTGTGCATTGTGCTGGTGCTTTCGCACCTCGGCCTCGCTTTGCTGGTGACACTGGCGAGCGGCTGGCCACGACATCCGCGCGAGCGCGCGCCCGAGATCGAACGGAATCCGGTCGGATCCTTCGCTCGCATCTTTGTCTATATTTTTGCATTGACGCCGGCGTTGATAGCGATCGCGGTCGCCTTTGCCACCGGCCGGCTCGGTCCGCTCGACCATATTGCACCGCTGGTCGTCCTTTCAGGGCTCGCAGTCGTGGTCGCCGCTGGCGACAAGGTTCTGCTATACCGAGAACGCCTCGTGTCTTCCGCCTGGTTCGGCCTGCTGTTCGTGCCGCCGGTGCTGACCGTCGTCGCGATAGCGGTATTTCCATGGACGCTCGGAATCGATCTCAGAATTGCGCAGCCTGCGAATCCTGAAGGCCAATTTTACGCCGATATCTATCAGCGCCGCACCGGCAAGCCGCTCACGTATTTGAGCGGAGACCCGCGGGTTGCTCCATTGATCGCCCTCAGCGCGCCAAGTCGTCCGCATCTTTATTTCGCTTGGGCGCCACAACGCAGCCCGTGGGCAAGCGCCGCCGATATCCGTGCGCAGGGCGGAATTTTGGTGTGGCCGGCCGCTGATAACAATGGCACTCCACCGGCGACCCTGAAGGTGCAATTTCCCGAGATGGCGCCGGAAGTGCCGCGGTCGTTTCCGCGCGCAGTGCAGGGCGTCTTGCCGCTCATCCGGCTTGGATGGGCGATGCAGCGGCCACCGGCGGCTCAGTGATAGCTCTCGCCTTCGCGCACTTTGCCGCGAAATAGCCAGTAGATGAAACCCACATAGCCAAGCACCATCGGCAACAGCAGGAGTGTGCCGAGCAACATGAATATCTGGCTCGCCGGTGCCGCGGCGGTATCCCAAATGGTCAATGAGGGCGGGACCAGATACGGGAAATTAGAAATCGCCAGCCCAAGAAATCCCAGCAAGAACAGTGCAATCGTCGCGAGGAACGGTGGCACTTCGCGTCCGTTCTCAATCCAGCGCCAGGCAAGATAAGCTGTGAGCGCGGTCACCAGCGGCACCGGCCACAAGAAGTAGAAGTTTGGCAGCGCGAACCAGCGTGCCGCTATCCGCGGCTCGGTCAGCGGCGTCCATATGCTTACAGCCGCCATGAAGACGAGCACGGCCAGCAGCAAAATCTTTGCTTGCCCGCGGGCGCGCTCGGCTACGGGTCCTTCGGTTTTCATCGCAAGCCACGTGGCGCCGAGCAGCCCATAACCGGCAATCAGCGACAGGCCGCAGAGTAAGGCGAACGGCGTTGCCCAATCGAACGAGCCGCCGCTATAGGCGCCGTCACGAACCTGAATGCCCTGGATCAAACCGCCGAGGATCACACCTTGCGCGAACGTGGCAACAGTCGAACCAATGATGAACGCCATGCTCAGCCAGGTCTTGCTGCGGGAGACGGTGCGGAATTCGAACGCCACACCACGAAATACGAGCGCAAGCAACATGACGATCACGGGCAGATAGAGCGCGGGCATCACGACCGCATAGGCTCTCGGGAACGCCACCCACAATCCGCCGCCGCCGAGCACCAGCCAGGTCTCATTGCCGTCCCAGAATGGTGCGACCGATCGCATCATCTGGTCGCGCTCGCGTTCGTTTCGTGCAAACGGGAAAAGAATTCCAATGCCGAGATCGAAGCCGTCGAGGATCACGTACATAACGACCGCGGTGCCGATCAGCGCAGCCCAGATCACCGGAAGATACCACTCCATTGTTTGGCTCCTCGCGATCAGCGCAAAAATCTTTAACTGTGCCCCACCGCTGTACGTCCGGCTTCATGTGCGGCGGAGATCGGACTTGCCGAAAAATGCCCGGTCTCTTCGGCCGCCGGTCCAGTCGGGCCTTGGGCGATCAGGCGATTGATATAGTAGATGCCGAACGAGAACACGACACCGTAAGCGATGATGAACAGCGCGAGTGTACCGGCGACTGTCGCGCCCGGCACCGGCGAAGTCGCATCGGCCGTGCGCAGGATGCCCTGAACGATCCAAGGCTGTCTTCCGGTTTCCGTCACCACCCATCCGGCAATTACCGCGACAAATCCAAGCCACCAGCATTGCGCCATGACGCGCAGGTACCAGCGCGTCTCGAACAAAGTTCCGCGCCACCACAGGAACGCGCCGAACAACGCAGAGCCGATCATGAAGAACCCCACTGCCAGCATGATGCGGAACGCGAAGAAGACGACCTTAACGGGCGGCCGTTGCGATTCCGGCACGCTGTTCAATCCGGGGAACAAGCCATTCATGCGATGCGTGAGAATAAGCGACGAACCTTTCGGTATCGAAATCTGGAATTTGTTGTCGCCCGCCTTTTCGTCAGGCCATGCGAAAATATGAAAATCGCCGGGCTTACTCCCATCCCAATGCGCTTCCATCGCCGCGATCTTGATGGGCTGATGCTCGAGTGTGTTGAGGCCGTGCTGATCGCCGAGCACCAATTGCAACGGCGCAAGAACGGCGGCCAAACCGATCGCCATGCGCAGCATGGTGCGGCCTTCCTCAATGTGCCGGCCCGCAACCAGGTAACGCGCCCCGACCGCGAGCACGACGAAGCCCGTGGTGAGGTACGCGGCGTTGAGCATGTGCGCGAAGCGATAGGGGAAACTCGGATTGAAGACGATCGCAAGCCAATCGACCGGATAGGCGACGCCGCCGCGCAGTTCATAGCCACTCGGCGTCTGCATCCAGCTGTTGGCGGACAAAATCCAGAATGCGGAGGTGGCGGTGCCGATGGCGACAATCACAGCTGAAAGCACGTAGAGCCAAGGCGGCACGCGATTAAAACCGAACAGCAACACGCCGAGAAAGGTCGCTTCCAGGAAAAAGGCGCTCAGCACCTCATAGCCGATCAACGGACCGACTACGTTCCCGACCATGACCGAGAATCGACTCCAATTGGTGCCGAACTGGTACGACAATACGATTCCGGACACGACGCCCATCGCAAATGAGACCGCGAAAATCTTGGTCCAGAAGCGCATGAGATGTTGATACCGATCGTTGCCGCTGCGCAGCCACAACGCGCCAAGCGTGGCGATATAGGCCGAGAGCCCGATGGTGAAGCTCGGGAAAATGATGTGGAAAATGATGGTGAAAGCAAACTGCAAACGGCTAAGCAAGACAGGATCAAAATCCATGGCAAGCTCCGAGCAAGACGCAGGGCGCAATTATATTCGCGAGTTATCAATCGTGGCGAGATGATTGCGTTCCAAACTGCGATAAATCGAAGCGGCGGCCTGTCGGCCCGCTGTATCCACAACCCATTGAATCGCGTCGGACGAACGGGTTGTGGCCGCGTTAGGCTTGGGTCAGTTGGGGCAGGCGGCGGGAGGGGTTGATGGCCAAGCGCGCCAAGCACGCGCCAGCGGCGAGGAAAAACGAGCCGCGGATCGCCACTATGGCCGAGCGGTATTTCGGGCTGGCGCAACAAGGCACTGATATCCGCACCGAATTCATCGCCGGCGTGACCACGTTCCTAACGATGGTCTACATCGTGTTCGTCAACCCCATCATCCTCGGCAAGGCGGGGATGGATCCGGGTGCGGTCTTTGTCGCCACCTGCGTCGCCGCCGCGGTGAGCACTTTCGTCATGGCGTTTTACGCCAACTACCCGATCGCGCTTGCGCCGGGAATGGGCATCAACGCCTTCTTCGCGTTCACCGTGGTGCTGACATTCAAATACACTTGGCAGCAAGGGCTCGCGGCGGTGTTCTGCTCGGGCGTGTTGTTCTTCCTGATTTCCGTGTTCCGGATTCGGCAATATGTCATCGATGCAATTCCGCAAAACCTGAAACTCGCCGTGTCGGCCGGTGTCGGGCTGTTCCTGGGAATCATCGCGCTCGAAGAAGCCAAGGTTGTCGTCAGCCATCCGGCCACTTTGGTCACGCTCGGAGACCTGACCAACCCGCAAGCGGTCCTGATGCTTCTCGGTTTCGTGCTGATTGCCGGGCTTAACTATCGGCGCATCATGGGAGCTACGTTAGTCGGCATTCTCGTTGTCACGGCGATCGGCTTGCCGTTCGGACTCGCGCAGTTCAGCGGCATCATCTCGGCGCCGCCGTCGATCGCGCCGACGTTCCTGCAGCTCGATTTCTCGCGCATCGGCGAACTCACGTTTCTGATCGTCGTGTTCTCGATCCTCTTCGTTGACGTTTTCGACAATGCCGGCACGCTGATTGGCGTTACCCACCGCACGGGACTGATGAAGAACGGCAAGCTCGCGCGCATGAAAGAAGCGCTGATTGCCGACAGTTTTGCGGCCATGTTCGGGGCCCTGATCGGTACTTCAACCACGACCAGCTATATCGAGAGCGCGGCGGGCGTCTCCGCAGGCGGCCGCACCGGTTTGACCGCTGCGTTTGTCGGGTTGTTCTTCTTGCTGGCACCATTCTTTGCGCCGCTCGCGGGAATGGTCCCCGCTTACGCGTCGGCCGCGGCCTTGCTGTATGTCGCCTGCGTTATGGCGCGTGGCCTTGCCGAGATCGAATGGGAAGATGTCACCGAATATGCACCGGCAGTGGTGACGGCAATCACCATGCCGCTGACCTATTCGATCGCGACCGGCATCGGGCTTGGCTTCATCACCTACGTGCTCGCAAAAGTGATTGGCGGCAAGGCGCGGGAGGCCTCGCCGGCGGTGGTCGTGTTGGCGATATTGTTTGCAATCAAATTTGCGGTGGCGGGATGAACCTGGCGTCGTCGTGGCAATTCTGGGCTGTTTTGTCGGCGGTGTTTGCTGCGCTCACGGCGATCTTTGCCAAGATCGGCGTTGAGAACGTCAACTCCGATTTTGCGACGTTCATTCGCACAATCGTCATCCTAGCGACGCTTGCCTTCATCTTGCTGGCCACGGGGCAATTTCAATCGCCGGGCACGATTTCGTCTCGAACCTATCTTTTTCTGTTGTTGTCGGGGCTGGCGACCGGCGCGTCATGGATTTGCTATTTCCGCGCGCTCAAGATCGGCGAGGCCGCAAAAGTCGCACCGATCGACAAGCTTTCTGTGGTTCTGGTCGCCGTATTCGGCGTACTCTATTCTTGGCGAGAAGCTGACGGCGCCGAATTGGCTCGGTGTCGCGTTGATCGCGGTGGGTGCAATCCTGGTCGCCTACCGTTGATCGAGTGCTTTCTTGATCGCCAGGAAATCGCGCCACGCGAAGCGCTTTTGCAACGGACTGCGCAGCAGGAATGCCGGGTGAAACGTCGGCATGGCCCGGATCTCACGTTTGCCCGTGTCGAAGGTAAACCAGCGCCCGCGTGTTTTGGTGATCCCCTCCCTGGTGTTAAGGAGCGCTTGCGCTGATGGGCCTCCCAGGCACACCAGGATCTCGGGATCGGCGAGTTCGATCTGACGCAGGATGAAAGGCAGGCATATCTGCGATTCCTGTGGCGTCGGTGTGCGATTGCCCGGCGGCCGCCAGGGCACGATATTCGCGATATAGACCGACGAGCGGTCCATGCCGATCGCCGCGAGCATACGGTCGAGCAATTTTCCGGAGCGGCCAACGAAGGGCAAACCTTCGATGTCTTCGTCACGGCCGGGCGCCTCGCCAACGAACATCAGGCGCGCCGACGGATTGCCGTCGGCGAACACAAGTTGCGTTGCGGTTGCCTTGAGGGCGCAACCATCGAACTTGTCGAGAATGACGCGCAGCTCCTCGAGCGTCTTCGCGGTTTTCGTCGCTGCGCGCGCCACCATGGCAGCTTCGTCAGGAGCAGGCGGTGCCGCGGCCGACGCGCGGTTTCTGGTTTGAATATCGGGCGGCGGCGATAATTGCGGCGCCATGCGGAGAGGGGATGCCGGCGTATTAACTTCAGCAAAACGATTGACGGGCTCTTCGCCCAGGAGGGCGTCTACGCCGGTCGCAGCGTAGAATTCGAGCAGGTCGCGCGCCGGGTTGTCGCTGGGGCCCATCATTTATGCACACTAGCATGAGGGCTGCGCGATTGCCGCCCCGTGTGCAAAAGTGGACAATTGGCTGAGGAGAGCTTCATGGCCGAGCTACCCGCCCGCGAGGCAATGGAATTTGACGTTGTTGTCGTTGGTGCTGGGCCGTCTGGCCTCGCCGCCGCCATCCGCCTCAAGCAAGTCAGCCCGGATATCTCTGTGGTCGTCGTGGAGAAAGGGTCCGAGGTTGGCGCCCATATCCTGTCCGGGGCGGTGATCGATCCGGTCGGGCTCGACCGGTTGCTGCCGGATTGGCGCTCCGAAGATACCCCAATCAAGACGGCCGTTACTGACGATCGGTTTTATTATCTTTCAGCCGGCGGCGCGCTGCGGCTTCCCAACTTCATGATGCCACCCCTGATGAGCAACCACGGCAACTTCATTGTCTCGCTCGGGAACGTCTGCCGCTGGTTGGCCACAAAAGCAGAAGGCCTCGGCATCGAAATCTATCCCGGCTTCGCGGCGACGGAAGTTCTCTACGACACGAACGGTGCGGTCTGCGGCGTCGCCACCGGTGATATGGGCATCGGCAAGAACGGCGAGCCGAAGGACAACTTTACGCGCGGCATGGAATTGCGCGCGAAATACACTTTGTTCGCGGAAGGCGCACGCGGCAATCTCGGCAAACAATTGATCGCGAAATATGGCCTTGCGAATGAGCGCCAGCCGCAGAAATTCGGGCTCGGCTTGAAAGAGCTATGGCAGGTCGCGCCGGAAAAGCATCGCAAAGGCCTGGTGCAGCACACTTTTGGCTGGCCACTCGATGGTGCAACCGGCGGCGGCTCGTTTCTCTATCACCTCGATGACAACCTGGTGTCGGTCGGGTTTGTTCTGCATCTCAATTATTCCAATCCATACCTTTCACCGTTCGAGGAATTCCAGCGTTGCAAAACCCATCCGTTGGTGCGCGACACGTTCACTGGCGGCAAGCGGCTTGCGTATGGCGCGCGCGCGCTGACCGAGGGTGGCTACCAGTCGGTGCCGAAGCTGGCGT
>DATFVF010000127.1:0-5075 GCA_035260465.1 Pseudolabrys sp.
GCCTCGCGCGCAAACCGTTGAAAATCCAGAAACAAATAGTGAAAACATCTGGTAGTGGGTCGACCCGGCGCGAGGCCACTTGGGTGTTGGGCCTTGGTCTCGGCTCAACAATTCTCGGCGGCTTCACTCAAGCGCGCGGGCAGGAAGACGGGTTGTTTCCTCCGGATTCTGGACTTTTCAACGTGCGCCAGTTTGGTGCTGTGGGGGATGGTGTGGCGGACGATACCGATGCAATCCTTCGCGCTATCTCCAAGCTTCCGGCTTACGTCAAAGAGCTCCCATATCTGACTCGCATTATCTATTTCCCGGCGGGCATCTACCGCGTCTCAGATACGATTCTGCGAAAGGACGCCGACGGCGCCTTCCAACCCGATTTAATTTTGATCGGGGAAAACCGAACAACGACGACAATCAAACTTATCAACGGTGCGCCGGGTTTCGACAATCCAGCGCATCCAAAAGCCGTGATCTACACCAGCTCGGGCCTCCGGTTCATGAAGAACCCGAGTGATGGAGGGCGAGATTATGTGAATCGGGGTGAGGGCAACGAAGCCTTCGGCAACACCGTCGAAAATCTCTCGATCGATGTCGGTACCGGCAACCCAGGAGCCATCGGTATCGATTTTTTGGCCAACAATGTCGGCGCTGTTCGGAACGTCGCGATAAGGGCGCCTAGCCGCGCTGCGGTCGGCCTTTCGATGGCTCGGCGCTGGCCAGGGCCTGCGCTGATCGACGACGTGACGATAGAAGGGTTCGACATCGGCATCGACGTTGCCCACTCAAATTATTCCATGACGCTTGACCACGTGCGCATTGAGGGGACGAAGCAATATGGGATCCGCAACAATTCGAACGTCGTCAGCTTCAACGACCTTCAGATCATCGCGGAGGGTGGGTATGGCTTGGCGAATATCGCACCCGACGGCTTAGTCGTCGGTATCAGCGGGGTGATAGCCGGCCAAGGGACAGGTGCATTACTCAACAGTGGGGCGATCAATTTCAAGAACGTCATATCCAAAAATTTCAAGGGTTCGGACGGCAATACTACTGATGTCAAGCTTGATGGTGTTTTCCAGGGCGGCAAAAAAGTGTCGAACCCGCCTTGGAAATTAAAGATTCTATCACCGCCCAAGGCCGAACCCGTCCCTGTGGAGGAATGGGTCAGCGTTCAAAAGTTCGGCGCTGTCGCCGATCGGGGGGCCGATTCCACGGCCGCGTTTCAAGCGGCGTTCAATAGCGCAGCTCGGGTGATCTATATCCCGACCGGTCAATACGCGGTCAGCAAACCATTTGTCGTTGCCGACAATATTGAGCGGATCGAAGGGATGTTCTCCGTCATAAACATAGGGAACGACCCGCATCCCGTCGCTGGCATTCCATCAGCGCTGTTTCGCACCGGGTCGACGCGGAATAAGCCGCTGTTCATCCGGCGGCTGACTATCGAGCGGCGCGGCAATATGGCCGCGGTCGTTGATCACGCGGCAAGTGCACCCCTCATCATGTCGGATATCGTTGCGCTCTTGGGTGCCGGATTGCTGCACCGGCGCGCCACGGGCGGTCCCGTTTTTGCAGATAATACTTCAGCGGGCCATACCCAGGTGTTCGGCGGCGCCGGCCTCTGGTTTCGCCAACTGAATGCTGAGGGCCCGACGATCCGGATCAGCAATGACGGCGCGCCGCTTTGGATATTGGGTGCAAAAACTGAGCAAACCAATACGCTGATCCAATCCACGAACGGAGCAAATACAGAAGTTGTCGGCGGATTCATCTATCGCGTTTTCGGCGGCCCCACGCAGATGCCTGCATTTGTCAATAAGGATGGGCGGCTCGCCGTCAGCTACGCCGAAGAATCATTTCGCCCGGACGCGATCTATACCGTGCACCTGGATTCAAGCATCGGTGGAAAAGAAACAGTCATTCGAGCTGACGATCTTCCGCGGCGCGGACAATACGCCCGAATGGCTGCCAGTCTATCGACCGACGACTTGCCGCACTGAGCTCAAATGGCCTGTTGCATTGGCCGTTTCCAGAAAGCGGATGAAATTCAGATTGAGTGTTGATGCCACGACGAGCACCGCGTTCGTTGAATGAACGGTATCGACAATAATTAGCATCGTCGGAAGGAGCAGTATGCCGACAGTTCTTGGGTCCTATGTACGTATGCTGCCTTACATGGGGAAAGTTGCTCGAAAGATGTTCGGCAACTATCCGCGGCACTGCAACCTCTGTGGCTTTCACGGCAAGTTTGTTGCGTATGGTTTGCCGCCTCGCTTCGATGCGTATTGCCCGAGTTGCGGCTCTTTGGAACGGCACCGCCTCTTTGGCCTTTGGCTCAACGAGAACACGGAGAAGGTGGCCGGTAAGGACCTGTTGCACTTTGCGCCCGAGAGCATCGTGACGGCTATAGCGAAGCCGCTGGCACGAACATACAGAACGGCTGATTTGGATTCGAGATATGCTGACCTGGTATTGAATATCGAGGATATCGATTTGCCGGAGAGATCGGTCGATCTCATTATCTGCAGCCATGTCCTCGAACACGTGAATCCGGATCGATCTCTCTCGCAGTTGCTACGTATTCTACGACAGGATGGATTTCTGTTGCTGATGTTTCCGATCATTGAAGGATGGGATCAGACATACCGGAACCCGATGGTGAGTGCGCCAGAAGACCGGGAGTTGTATTTTGGTCAGCATGATCATCTTCAATTTTATGGTCGGGACGTGCGAAAAAACATCGTCAACGCCGGCTTCGAGCTTACCGAATTTACGGCCGTTGAACCTTATGTCAGCAAGCATGGCCTGAGTCGGGGTGAAAAAGTTTTCATCGGCCGGCGCAACGACAAAAACTGACGACCTACTCATAAAACGAAATCCACTTTCGGTCCGTGTACCGCGCTCGATGAGAGAGCAGAGCGACGCTTTTATTTCGATGGGAAAAAAATGAGTGTGACGAATGTCAACGAGCGCGTCGGTACTGACTCAAGCCCATTGCGCTGGGCGTTGTCCGGACGGATTTTGGCGCGCAACGCGTTGTGGAACTTCGGGGGCATGGCGGCTCCCTTGGTGGTCGCAATATTTGTGGTGCCGCTCCTTATCGCAGGAATGGGCAAAGAGCGTTTTGGGCTTCTTGGCATTATCTGGATTGGTATTGGCTATTTCAGTCTGTTCGATATGGGGCTTGGCCAAGCGTTGACCAAATTGGTTGCCGAACGTCTGGGAAGAAATCAGGCGGCTGACCTTCCAGGGATAATGTGGACAGCGCTTTGGTTGGTTTCGGGACTGGGCATCATCGGCATGATTGTCGGCATTCTTCTCGCCAACACGATCGTCTTTCATGTGCTTAATGTCCCCGCGGCTCTTCAAAGCGAAGGTGTCCTCGGTTTTCAACTTTTGGCTGCCAGCATTCCCGTTGTCATCGCCACGTCCGCGCTTGTTGGGATTTTAGCGGCCCATCAGCAATTCGCGATGATTGCGGCTGTACGCATCCCGTTGGGCATAATGACTTTTCTTGGGCCTCTCATCAGTTTGCAATTTACGCCGAGCCTGGTGGGTGCGACGGGTACAATGGTCGTAAGCCGCATAATCGCTTTCGCGGTCTACTATGCCTGCGCCGCACGCGTAAGCCCGTCTCTTAATCACCCGATGAAATTGTCACGTGCATGTGTTCGACCGCTGTTGAGCTTCGGCGGTTGGCTCACCGTTGCCAATATTTTCGGCCCCCTCATGGTCTATGTTGACCGTTTCTATGTTGGGGCGACTTTAGGCCTGACAGCCGTGGCCCACTACGCCACGCCGTATGACATGCTCTTTCGTGCTCAAGTGCTGCCTATCGCGGCGATGGGGGTTTTATTTCCCGCACTGACAACCGCTAACGAGAGCGAGCGTTGGCGTCTGCCAAGATTATACGATAAGGCCGTCCGAATACTGTTTTTTATGATGCTACCTCTAATGGGTGGCGTCTTTCTTCTTGCTCCGGAGGTGCTGCAGTTCTGGCTCGGGGATGATTTCCGAATTGCTGCAACGCCTGCTGTTCGCTGGATTGCACTGGGTTGGATAATCAATACCCTTGCCCGCCCATCCGCCATCATCTTGCAAAGCGTCGGGCGGCCCGACCTCCCGGTTAAAGTACTTTTCGTTGAAATCGTGCCCTATGCCATCGCGCTGTGGGTGCTGACATCGAAGTACGGAATCACTGGAACGGCGGCAGCCTGGTTTCTTCGGATTGCCGTCGACGCCATTGTGCTCACTGAAATTGTGCGGCGGAAAATTCCGGATGTGGCTGCAGTGTCGAAGTGGATGCACAAAATCGTTGCAGGTCTTCTCGTTGGCTTTCTTCTATCGTCGTTTACCGACTCTCTGATTATCCGCGGGCTTTTGGTTTTTGCGCTCGTGATTTCCTCAGGGATATTTCTACAAAAATTACTTAAGCCTTGGCGTCAGTTCGGCAGAACGAACCTCGTCGCGCCGACAGAATCGATATCAGCGTGAAGAGATAAGGCGCAATCGTGCACCAGATGTTAGCTTCCAAATGGCCCGCAGATGGCCTTGAACGCGTGGCATCGTGCCCGGTTTGCGGCTCGAACGAGAGAACAATACTTCACGACGGCCTGACCGACCGCATATTTTTTTGTGCGCCGGGAAAATGGACTCTGCATCTTTGCGGCGGTTGCGGCAGCGGCTATCTCGACCCGCGCCCATCTCAAGCGACCATCCATCTCGCCTACCGATCTTACTACACGCACGAGGTAACTGTTCGGCAGAAAACTCAGGGCTTGAGTACAATTCGGCGTTTGATGCGGATGCTTGGCAATGGATATCGAAATTCGCGCTACGGCACGCATTACGCTCCGGCGAGTCGTGCCGGCAATATTCTTTTCAAATTTTTTCCCAATGCGCGCCTCCGCTTTGATCGCCAAATGCGCTATCTGCCACGGCTTCCTGAAGGAGGTCGTTTGCTCGATCTGGGATTTGGGAGCGGCGCATTTTTAGAATTGGCTCGTGAAGGCGGCTGGGTTGTCACGGGTGCCGACCCCGATCCCGTCGTCGTCGATACGGCGCGCGAGAGAGGTCTG
>DATFVF010000128.1:0-10926 GCA_035260465.1 Pseudolabrys sp.
TAGGCATGGCGTCGGCTCATGCCTTCGCGGCCCATGCCACAGTCGGATGAGAGCACCAACCGCTCGGCCGGAATGTACTTGAGAGCACGGCGAATGTGTTCAGCGATTTCTTCGGGCCGCTCAACCTGAAGTGAATGATGGTCGATGACGCCGATGCAGATTTTCTTTTCGGTGATGATCTTGCCGAACGCCTCGAGATCCATACCGCTGGCACTCGCCGACTCAAAGGTAATCACGTCGGCATCGACTTTATTCAACATCTCAAGGGCGTTCTTGTAGGTCTGCACCTCCTTGAACATGCGCTGCTGCGAAGGATTGCCCCAGCAGGTATGGCACCAGACTTCCGTTTTCGCGCGAAGACCTTTTACGGTGCGATTGAAGACATCGACGCTGAATGCCGGGTTGATCACATCATCAACGATATTGCGAACGGCCAGTAGGTGGACCTGGGGCTCCTCGAACTGGATGACTTGGCAACCCGCGTCAGCGAGATCGTGCAGTTCAGCGTTCAATGCATCCGTGACCGCAAGAATACGATCCTTAATCGACTTGTAGTGCTTGTCCTGAACAGCGAACGCGACCAACTCCGGCCCGATAGTGCCGAATTTGACCGGCCTCTTTGTCATGCGCTGCGCGACCTTCCACATGGCGGCATATTGCAGATCGCCTCGCGTAATTGGCCCGTTGATGCCGGGCATGACGCGCGATTCGAGATAGTCATGCAAAATGTGGCCTGGTGGAAACGCAAGACCGCCCTTGCCCGCCGGCGTCGGCTGCGGGTTGCGATCGAAGCCACCCATGTGCCGCGGCGGGTAGTTTGTCCAGCTCTGGCCGCCGACATCGGAATCAAAATGTGCATCGCCGTCGGTGACGATATCGAGGCCCGCCATTTCCTGCTCATGCAGGTAGACCGCGACCGCGTCGACATACTGCTCGCGGAACTGGTTATTCACCATCGCATCTAGAAAACTACGCATACCAAGATTTTGCGTGTACCAGCTCGGCCGCGGGAGCGAGCCGGTGATAGTGGTCGGCAGCACGGTATCTTTGGTAGCGCGAAGCATGATGAGCATCTCCCCCTAGGTCACTGTGTCATTGAACGTAGTCTATGTCCGTCATGCGCCGCTTGGAAACGATCTTCGCCGTTTCGCTGCGCTGGGTATGGGCAAAAGCCTCTCCGCTGCCCACCTAAGTTGGGCAGTTTTCACGCTGTGGCAAAAATTCTGCTACAATTGAGCGATGAGCAAAGACCGCGACAGCTACATTATTCGACCCGATCCGCTCGATCCGCGGCTGACCGAGCGTGTCTCCGGTGTCGACCAGACCGGAGCGCGCATCGAAACATCCGTAACGGTCGAGAGGGCGTTGACGATCTTCCTCAATAGCCAGGAAATTGTCACCGCGATGACCATCGGTGATTATCCCGAATATCTCGCGGTGGGATATCTGCTCAACCAGAACATGCTGAGGCAGGACGACGTAGTCACCGGCGTCGACTATGACGAGGAACTCTCGGCTGTTGTCGTGCGCACTAAGCGCAAAACCAATTACGAAAAGAAGCTCAAGAAGAAAGTACAAACGTCCGGATGCGCGCAGGGCACGGTCTTCGGCGACCTTATGGAAGCGCTAGAAAATGTTTCGCTGCCGAAGGCAAAATTGCGGACGTCCTGGCTTTATACACTCACTAACAAAATCAACACCACGCCATCGCTTTATCTTGAAGCGGGTGCCATTCATGGTTGCGTGCTGGCGCTCCGCGATAAGCCGCTGGTCTACATGGAGGACGTTGGACGCCACAACGCCGTCGACAAAATCGCCGGTTGGATGTTCAAGGAAAAGGTGTCGGCCGCCGACAAGATTTTTTACACGACTGGACGGCTGACATCGGAGATGGTCATCAAGACCGTGCGTATGGGAATTCCAATCCTCATCTCGCGCTCAGGCTTCACAGCGTGGGGCGTAGAGCTGGCACGCAAGGCGAACTTGACTTTGATCGGACGCGCTCGCGGGAAACGCTTCGTCGCGCTCGCCGGGGAAGATCGCATTATATTTGATCAAGACCTCTCCTTCGTAGAAGAAGAAAGCGCCAAACACCGACGCAAAGCAGCGGTGCATGACGATTAGCCATCCTCCTACCTTCGGTCTCGTACTTGCCGGCGGCTTAGCGCGACGCATGGGGGGCGGCGACAAAGCGCGGATCGAGATCGGCGGCATATCGATTCTCGACCGCGTACTCGCGACGCTCTCTGCACAATGCACCGGCATCGTGATCAACGCGAACGGTGATCCAAAGCGTTTTTCCGATACAGGCCTCACAGTTGTGCCGGACAGCGTGCCGGATTTCGCGGGTCCTCTGGCCGGGATATTGGCCGGGCTCGACTGGCTTGCAAAGCAAAGCAGCGGGATCGAATGGATCGTCAGCGTGCCGGGCGATTGCCCCTTCCTGCCGGACGATCTCGTCGAGCGCTTGCATGAGGCACGCCGGAAAATGGGCGCCGGCGTCCCGCTCGCCTGCGCACGCTCGGGCGAATGGCGTCACCCGGTAGTGGGCCTGTGGCCCCTCGCGCTACGCGAGGATTTGCGTAAGGCGCTGACTGAGGATGACTTGCGCAAGATCGAGGTCTGGACCGCGCGGCATGGTGTCGCCATCGCCGATTGGCCGGATCAACCCATCGATCCATTTTTTAACGTCAACACGCCGGAAGACGCGGCCCGGGCTGAGCGCATTGCGCTGCAGCATACATGAAGTTCGACAGGCAATTCTTTGACCGCCGTCGCGCCGGCTCCATATTTATTGTAGCGTGGACTTGTGGGCTTGGGATCTGGAGCTGATGTCATGAAGACGTTCATCGTAGCTTGCGTAGCGGCCATCGTCGTCGCTGTGATCGGCGGCGCAGTGCTCTACAATGTGCCGGACTCGGCGGAAAAGGCTTTCAGCAGCTCAACGAGTGTACGCCTCGGCGCGTGAGCTATATTTTCAGCCAATGAGTGCTGCGTAAGACAAGAACCCGACGCGAGCGCCCGGCTCGATCACCGTCACATCTTCTGGAAACTCCAGTAGTCCGTCGGTTTCCGTCAACGACGTAAGAATGCCCGCGCCATCCTGCGGGTGTTTGACCGCTTCGATTTCACCATCGGCGGCGCGCTTGAGTGCCACGCGCACATATTCGCGGCGGTCTTTCTTTTTTTTATATGCAAATGAAGCGCGTACCGGCAGCGGCATTGACTTGTCCGGGCGCGCGCCAGACAACCGCCGAATCAGCGGTTTCACCACGCGCACGAAAGTGACGAACACCGCCACTGGATTACCGGGCAAGCCGACAAATGCCGCGCTTTCGCCCGCCTTAGTGCCCCGGATTACACCCATCGCTACCGGACGTCCGGGTTTTATTGCAATACGCCAAAATACGAGGCTGCCGATCCGCTCAACAGTCGTACGCACGTGATCGGCCTCGCCGGTTGAAACGCCGCCGGATGTCACAACAAGGTCATGGCCGGCAGCTTTTTTCAAAGCTTTTTCAAGCACAGCGGGTTCGTCGGAAAGAATACCGAGATCGGTTACGGCCGTGCCGAGGCGTTCGAGCAGCTCCGCAAGCAAGAAACGATTTGAATCATAAATCGACGCGCGACCTCGAACCGAACCGGGTTCAACGACCTCGTCGCCGGTGGAAAAAATCGCGACGCTGAGGCGACGCCGTACATCAAGTCCGGTGAGCCCAAGTGCAGCGGCAAGAGCGATGTGCTGTGCTTCAAGCACCGTACCCGCCGGCAGCACCACTGAACCGGCGCGCACATCCTCGCCAGCAAGGCGGCGATTAGCGCCGAGCTTTAAGCCTTTTGGCACGATGACATGGTCGCCTTTGATCGTGACGTCTTCCTGCATGAAGACTGTATCGGCATCTTTGGGCATGGCGGCGCCGGTAAAAATTCGGATGGCTTCGCCGGGCTTGAGAGCAACATCCGCTCGCGCACCGGCGGTTAGCCGGCCCGAAATTATGAGTTTGGTGTCACCGTCGGCACAGAGATCCGTGTGCCGTACGGCGTATCCATCCACTGCCGAATTGTCGAACGGGGGCAGATCGACCGGTGCCTTAACGTCGACGGCGACAACCCGCCCACGCGCGCCGTGCAGCGGCACGCACTCAGTTTCAATTACAGGCGTGATCCGCTCACCGATTAGCCGCTCCATTTCGTCAAGCCGAAGCAGCGGTCCGGAAAACGCGAAGCAATCATCGGTGAGCTGCGCCATCACCCACCCTTTACCGAAGCGGTTGCGCTTACGGCACCGATCGGCACCGCGCGCCTAAGCAGTAGATCGGCGATGGCCTCAATGTCATTGAGATCGACGGTCGGAAATTTTACTTGGGGCAACGCAACATCCGAGGCGATCGCGACAATGTGCGGGTCATCAGGATGAATGAGCGGCTTCCCGTTTGCCGCCCGGTAGATTTCGAGTTTGGGAAACGCATCGCGCTTGAAACCCTCGACCAGCACCAGATCGACGGCCGACATCTTTGCGACCAGTTTGGGCAGATCCCACTCGGCTTCATCCCGCAACTCGTGCAAGATGGCCCAGCGCTTCGCCGACGAGATAATGACCTCAGTGGCGCCGGCCGCCCGATGGAAGAATGAATCCTTTCCCGGTTGGTCCAGATCGAAACCATGATGGGCGTGCTTGAGCGTTGACACCTTTATGCCGCGAGCAATCAGGCATGGAATCAACTTTGTGATCAGCGTGGTTTTGCCCGAGCCGCTCCAGCCGGCGAGACCGATAATGCGCATTGGGCCTTTGGAAGGCGCGTTCATTGCCGTTTCCTTTGCGCGCCCCTTATAGCAAAACGCCCGGCCATAAGGCCGAGCGTCTTTTGGAGCAGATTTATAAGGTCTATTCGGCCGGAGTCGCCATTGGCCGGCGCTGCGACTCGTTGGAACCTGTGTGCGCCATATCATCCTTCAGCCACAAGCTGTGATGCTCTTTCGCCCAGTTGATGTCCACGGTCCCCTCGCCCATCGCCTCGAAAGCGCCCTCCATGCCGATGGTGCCGATATAAATGTGCCCGAGCATCGCAGCGACGAATAGCATCGCTGCTACGGCGTGCACCATTTGTGCATATTGCATTGTATCGATGTCGGTGCCGTAGAACGGGAACATCAATGCGTAACCGGTGATCGCCACGCCGGAGCCGCCAAGAACTACGATCCAGTAAATCGCTTTCTGCCCGCCGTTAAAGCGATCGGCCGGCGGGTGATCGTCGCCAATGATGCCACCGCCGCGTTTGAACCACTCAACGTCAACGGCGTTGGGAATGTTTCCACCGATCCACATCAGGAAGATCAGCACAACGCCGATGGTGAACGGAAAGCTGAGAAAGTTATGCGAATACTTCGCCAATTCAGACCACGTCGTGAAGGCTTCGGGTCCAATCAGCGGTAACAATAATGGGCGCCCGAATGTGATGTTCAGGCCGGAAATCCCAAGGATGATGAAGCAGGTTGCCGTCATCCAATGCACGAATCGTTCGAAAGCGTTGAAGCGGACGATCTTACGACCCGAACGTCCGCTCTTGATCATCACCATGCCGCGCGACAGATAGAAGATGAGGAGAATCGCCAGCATGCCAAAGATGGCGATCCCGCCAATCCAGCGCAGCGTCACGTTGTGAAATTCCTGCCAATTGCGACCGACGGGGTGCTCGAGCACGTAAGACCTTACGTCCGGAATAGTGCCGCGGCCTTCGATTGTTTTGAGCTGCTGGAGCAATTGTTGCTCCTTCACCGCATCGGCATTCGGATTGACCAGATTCGGCTGCTGGGCCGAAACCGGAGCCGTCATTGCGACAATGAATGCGAGCGCTAACGCGCCCGCGATCAAGCGCATATGCGCAACAAGTTTCGCCATGCGTCCTTCTCCCTGCATTTCGAGTGTTCTTCTGAATGAGCCGACTGTACAGCAGGTGCTGCACAGTGTGGCTTACATCACGTCGCAATCGATTCTTTGTAGGCAGTTTGCCAACCCCAAGCACCGGAGCCGTACCCGCGCTTCGATACGCGCTCCTTGTAGATCTGGGCGATGACATCGCTATCGCCGGCGAGGAGCGATTTGGTCGAGCACATTTCTGCGCACAGCGGCAGCTTGCCTTCCGCCAGACGGTTATTGCCGTACTTTTCAAATTCTTCCTTGCTGCCGTCAGCGTCAGGGCCGCCGGCGCAGAAGGTGCATTTATCCATCTTGCCGCGGGAACCGAAATTGCCAACTTTCGGATATTGCGGGGCGCCGAAAGGACACGCGTAAAAGCAGTAACCGCACCCGATGCACAGGTCCTTTGAGTGCAACACCACAGCATCCGCTGTGGTGTAGAAGCAGTTCACAGGGCAAACTGCCGCGCATGGCGCATCGGTGCAGTGCATGCAGGCCATAGAGATCGACCGTTCGCCGGGTTTGCCGTCATTGAGAGTAATGACGCGCCGGCGGTTGATGCCCCAAGGTACCTCGTGCTCGTTCTTACAAGCCGTGACGCAAGCGTTGCATTCGATGCAGCGGTCGGCGTCGCAGAGAAATTTCATTCGCGCCATGGTCGTTGCTCCTTACGCCGCTCGAATCTGACAGAGGGTGACTTTCGGCTCCTGCATGCCAGTTGCCGGGTCATATCCGTATGAGGTGATTGTGTTAGCGCTTTCGCCAAGCACAACGGGATCTGTGCCCTGCGGGTAGTTCGCCCGCAGATCCTCGCCGGCGAGCCAGCCGCCGAAGTGGAACGGCATCCATGCGACGCCCTTGCCGACGCGCTCGGTGACGAGCGCCTTCATCTTGGCCTTGGAGCTATTTTCCGCGCCGGTCACCCAGACCCAGCCACCGTCCTTGATTCCGCGATCGGCAGCATCGGCAGGATTGATCTCGACGAACATGTCCTGCTGTAACTCGGCCAGCCACTTGTTGGAGCGGGTCTCTTCGCCGCCCCCTTCGTATTCGACGAGCCGACCGGACGAGAGGATAATCGGGAATTGTTTGGCGATTCCCTTTTCGACGGCAGCCTTCTGCACCGAGAAACCGATATTCGGCAACCGGAATTGCTTGGCGTCCGGCAATGTCGGATATTTGGTCACCAGATCGACACGCGGCGTGTAGATCGGCTCGCGATGGACCGGGATGGGGTCCGGCAGACCAAATGCGTTCATGCGCGCCTTGGCGTTGCCATATGGAATACAGCCGTGCCGCAAGGCCACGCGCTGAATGCCGCCGGATAGGTCAAGCGACCACGACACCGCGTCCGGAGTGGTCGGGTTGACTTTATTGATTACCGCCATTTCGGCTTCAGTGAGGTCTTTGTCCCAACCAAGTTTTTTCAGTACGGCGAGGGTAAATTCGGGGTAGCCGTCCTTGATCTCGGAATCCTTTGAATAGGATCCTTCGGCAAGCAGGTTGACCTTTACAGTCGAGCCGTCCGGCTTTTTCTCTTCGCGTTCCACGCCAAAGCGGGCGCGGAAGCAGCCGCCGCCGTCCATAGCGGCGAGATTGGTGTTGTAAAGGAGCGGCGTTCCGGGGTGTTTGACCTCGGGCGAGCCCCAGCAGGGCCAAGGCAACCCGTAATAGTCGCCTTTGTTCGGACCGGTGGTCGCACGTTGAGTGAGCATATCGAAGTCCGCCTGGTGCGCCATGTGCGACTTGATGCGCTCGGGTGACTGGCCGCAGTAGCCGGTCGACCAGCTGCCACGGTTCATTTCGCGAAGAATGTCCTCGGCCACCGGCAGGTTGTTCTCGACCTTGATGTTCTTGAACATCGGATCCGCAAAGCCGAGCTTCTTGGCGACGAGGTAAATAACCTCGAGATCGTCCTTTGATTCGAAGATCGGTTTTACGATCTGCTCGCCCCATTGCATCGCGCGATTGGACGCGACACGGGAGCCTTTGCATTCGAACTGCGTGGCGACAGGCAGGAGGTACATGTTCTCCTTGCGTCCAGCCTGCACGGCAAGTGACGCCCAGGTGGTCGGATGCGGATCAGCCACGACCAGGAGATCGAGCGCTTTCAATCCTTTCAACGACTCAGGAATACGCGTGATGCTGTTGCTGGCATGGCCTTGCACGAACATCGCGCGCACATTGTCTTTTTGCGCCACTTGATCCTTCGGCAGAATCGCGGCATCGAACCAGCGGGTAAGCGGAATGCCGGGCGTCTCCATGATTTTCTTGTCGTCGAAGCGGCCGAGCAGGAAGTTGTAGTCGACCTCCCATACGCGCGACCAGTGCTTCCACGCGCCTTCGACCACGCCGTAGTAGAATGGAAGCGTCACGATATCGAGGCCGACGTCGGTCGCGCCTTGCACGTTGTCGTGGCCGCGGAAGATATTGGCGCCCATGCCTTGGCCGCCGACATTGCCGGTCAGCAGCAACAGCATGCAGCTGGCGCGCACGTTGGCGGTGCCGACGGTGTGTTGGGTTTGGCCCATGCACCAGATCAGGGTCGAAGGCTTCTGCGTCGCGAACATCTGCGCGACACGCTTGAGCTGCTCGCCCGGGACTCCGGACACGCGTTCGACCTCCTCCGGTGTCCACTTTTCCATTTCCTTGCGCGCGTCTTCGAAGCCATACACGCGCTGCTGGATGAATTCTTTGTTCTCCCAACCATTCTTGATGATGTGCCACATGATCCCATAAAGCACGGGAATGTCGGTGCCGGGCCGGAGCCGGACGTATTCGTTCGCATGTGCGGCGGTCCGCGTCAGCCGAGGATCAATGACGATGACGTTCGCCTTGTTGAGTTCGGCGCCTTCGAGCAAATGCTGCAGGGACACCGGATGGGCTTCGGCCGGATTGCCGCCCATGATGATCTGGGTTTTGGAATTGCGGATATCGGTGTAGCTGTTCGTCATCGCACCGTAACCCCAGGTGTTGGCTACCCCGGTGACGGTTGTCGAATGGCAGATGCGCGCTTGGTGATCGGTATTGTTGGTGCCCCAGAACGCGCCGAGCTTGCGGAAGAGATAGGCGCCCTCGTTTGTCATCTTGGCCGAACCCAGCCAATAAACAGAATCGCCGCCGGACTTCTGGCGGATTGCGTTTAGCTGGTCGCCGATCTCGTTGATCGCAACATCCCACGAAACTCGCGTCCATTGTCCGTTCGTGAGCTTCATCGGATATTTGAGGCGCCGTTCGCCCGACACAAGCTCGCGCACTGAGGCGCCCTTGGCGCAATGCGAACCACGGTTAATCGGTGAATCCCAGCTCGGTTCCTGGCCAACCCAGACACCATTCGAAACTTCTGCTGTAACCGTACAGCCGACCGAACAATGCGTGCAGACGCTTTTGCGGATGGTAGCACCGGCGACATTTGGCCCGGCCGCTTCTGCTTTTTCCACACTTGCGAGCGGCAGGGCGCCGAGCGTAGCAAGCCCGCCGGCGGCGAGGCCGGAACGACGCAGGAAATTGCGACGATCGAGACCGCCGCGGGGTTGAGTGCCGACCGTCGCTGCGAGATGGCTGCGACGTGCCTGACGTTCTGTTCTCTTGATCAGCACGGCTGCATCTCCCTCAGCTTGGATAGCGGTTTACTTTGTAAAAGGTTTGTACGTCCGTAGAGTTTGGTTGATAGCGCGCCTTCCTCTTTTCCGCGTCCGATTCGGATGCGGCGGCCCGGGTGGCGAGCGGCACGGCCGCCGTTGCAGCCACCCCCGCGCCAGCGCCCATCGCACGCAGGAAGTCGCGACGGCCTAGCTTTGTTTTATCCTGTTGTTTCATCGCCGTTCCCTCCTCAAGCCGGTAGCTCGAAAGCTTCCGCTTCGATGTTCACGAAAACGCGGCCAAGTGTACCCAGCCGTTTGTAGAAATCTGCAGCCTCAGCGTTCTCCAGATCGTTGAAGAAACGTCCGATCCAAGACGCCATGTGCTTTTCGAAGATGATGCGGTCGGAGTCGGGCGGCGCCGGCAACCGGCGACTCGCAAGGCCCGACATAATCTCACAGAGAATGCCCGCGTGATCTTCCGGTTCCACCACACCGTCGCGGCGCGCGATTCCCATGCACGCCAGATCTTCGCGAAGCCGCGCCAGCGGGCGCTCGTGAAGAAACCCGGTGAGGTAATAGGAGCCGTACGGTAACAATTCGCCGCGCCCCAGCCCGATGAACAAATCGAAGAATTCGCGCTCGACACTCTGGGTAGTTGCTTTTTCGGCAGCTTCGGCAAGCGCGGCATGCGCCAAGCCAAGCGGTGAGGCATCTGCGCGCAATTCGGATATATTGGACAATAACGGTGCGTTAGGCGCGCGCATCAGCAGCGCGGCCAGCAGCGCATATTCTTGCGCGCGAGCGGCATCTACCTCGTCGATATCGCTGGCCATCGTTTTTCCGCCATAGATATCCGGCCGCAGTATCACGCGATCAATGCCAGTGGCTGCCTCAACCGAAACGACTCGTTCGGCAGGAATACGAATCCAGTTCGAAACAGACGGTTGGGAAATACCGATTTGACGCGCAAGTTCACTGACGCCGCCAGCGGCGCGGATCGCTTCGGATAGGCCCGGATCCCTCATCCGACTCTCTTTTGAATAGTTACAATGAAAGCCTACTGGCCCACCGGAGAAAGGGTCAATAGCTTGAGGCTATACCTAAGAACAATCTTGCTCGATGATCATTCCGGCGTCGCACCGCCGTGCCGCCGTGCAATCTTCCGCTCAGGCAAAGTTTGCGGAGACGGTTTTTGCGATGCACCATTTTCAATGGGGCGCGAAAGTTTTTCCTCGGCCGCTACCGGCGCATGCGCTGACTTGGGCGCTTGAATTTCTTCAGTTTCAGTTGTTTCGGTGGGCTTAGCAGTGGCGACAGGGGATACGGACGTTTCGTCCTTAGTTGCTTCTGGGGTCGTTTCGCCAAAAAGCTCTGAAACAAGGCGCTTCACGTCGAGGCCCGGGTCGAGGTCGCCGAAACCCGGAA
>DATFVF010000129.1:0-5812 GCA_035260465.1 Pseudolabrys sp.
AACTCCTGATCACGCCTGAGCGATGGTTTGCCAATCTTTTCCAGACGCCAGGTGTTCATCTTGCCGGCATGCCGCCGGATCTGTTGATCGCATCTTCATTTCTGCCAGGCGATCCGCCGCGCGATCCCGCCGATCGCATCATTGCGGCCACCGCGCGTGACCTCGGCGCGACGCTGATCACGCGTGATCGGTCGCTGCTCGATTATGGCGCGCAGGGGCATATGAAGGTGGTTGAATGCTGATGACCGCGATGGCGCGAGGTTGCGCAGCTCGCGGTGTTCCTTGCATCAGACGCAGCGAAATCGATCTCGGGGCAGGTGATCCCGATCGACAATGACCGGCAGAAGGCGTGAAGCCCGGCTCATAAGCAACCGACGCCTCATAGCGGAGCTATCAAATGGGAAAAGATCGTCTCGCCGCGTTTAGTGATGGCGTCATTGCAATCATCATCACGATTATGGTTCTCGAGCTGAAGGTGCCGCATGGCGCTAATTGGGCGGCGCTCATCGGCGTGCTTCCGAATTTCCTGAGCTACGTATTGAGCTTTATCTATCTGGCGATTTACTGGAACAATCACCACCATCTTTTGCACACCGTCGCGCGGGTCGACGGGCTCATCCTTTGGGCCAATTCGTTTCTGCTGTTCTGGCTTTCTCTCATTCCAGCTGCGACGGCCTGGATGGGCGAAAACCTTTTGGCTCCTGTGCCGACTGCGGTCTATGGCGTCGTTCTGTTGATGCCTGCCATCGCATACTACTTGCTGCAGAAAGCGATCATCCGAAAACAGGGTGCGCATTCCGTGCTTGCGGGTGCACTCGGGGCCGACGTGAAAGGCAAATTGTCACCGATATTCTACATCGCCGGAATTGCACTCGCCTTTGTCAGTCCGCTGTTGTCGATCCTGATGTATGTTTTGGTCGCCGTGATGTGGCTCATTCCGGATCGCCGGATCGAAAATGCTTTGCGCGAAACCTGACTGAGCTCAAAAGCTGGCGTCGCGACTCAGCGACCTGTGAACATTCGAGAGCATTTTCGCACACCGGGGAGCATCACATGAAACGGGAAGTCATTCGCGTCGAACCTTTGGCCACCTGGCTGGAATGGTGGAAAGCGCCGACCTCGGCGGTCACCCGGCACGGCGACACGATTTACGTTTCGGGGCTTCCACCGTTCGATCCGGCAACCGGAAAGATCGTCGACGGCCCGATCGAGCGCCAGACCGAGATTGTCATGGAGCAATTGAAGCTCTGTGTTGAGACGGCAGGGTCGTCGCTGGAAAATGTTCTCAAGTGCAACGTCTATTGCACATCGGTCGAGAATTTTGCGGTGGTGAACGCGGTTTACGTCCGGTACTTTCCGAAAGATCCACCGGCGCGAATTTTTATTTGTGTTCCCGCATGGCCGGGACATTTCGATATCGAGATCGATTGCATTGCCGCCGTGTAGCGGGCCACGGCGCGATGCAGGTTTTCAGTCGGACGTTCGTTGAGGCCGGCGCCGATCAGTAACAGCGCTGCAGGCAGTACCTTCCGGAGGCGACGCACGCGACATACGACCCGTAAGCGCAAAATCGACCGCTTCCGGGCGCAAACGGATCGGCATCGCTCATGTAGCCGCTGTAATAATAACTGGTCCGATACGCCGCGCGGTGGCGGCCCGAATAATACCGCGCATTGATGGGCGCGCATTTGCCATCGGGGCCGGGCTGAGTGCCAACGTCGCATCCGCCGGTGGCAACCTGAATCGTCAATTGAGATTGCAACGATCCATATTGGGCGACGGGCATTGCATCAGCGGCCACCACGCTGGCGGTGGTCATTCCAACGGCGAAAACAAGCGAAATAAGCTTGTTCATCTGCTCTCTCCTTTGTGGCCGAATACGGCCCACACATGCCTCATAATAACGCAACCCAGACCGGAGCGCGGCGGCTTTAAAATAAACTTGATACTTGAGGTTAACACGTCACTATCGGGCCGTGGCGAGGCCTCCTTGCGCACAGCATTTTTGGCTTGGTTTGGTTTGGCTTGCGCACGGGATGGCAGGGTGGGAGACATTTGATGAAGCTCACATACGCAACAGCGCTCACTGCTGTGATTGTGGTTTTGACGACGCCAGCGTCCGCTGAACCGCGTTACGATAGCCACTACGAAATGGTGACCACGCAACTCGACCAGAATGTTTCATTCGGCGCCGAGACCCGGCGAGACTTCCACGATCAGCGGGGCCTCGCTGATCAGGCCTGGCGCAGGTCGACAGACAAGGTGATCATTCTGGACAAGCGAAGCGGCGAATTGTGGGCCTGGTCCGAACGGTTTCAGACCGTCATGTATCTCGGCCAAATATTTCCGCTCGCGGGAGCAGGGCCGTTCGCCCGCGTGATCCACGTTCCCGAAGAAAAAGCGCGCTAGCCGCAGAGCAAGCGCCGGTTGCCGGGACACATCGAGAAAGGGAGGTTTCGATGGTCGCTCTCAATCGTCTCGCGGCACTCACCGCTTGCACACTTGCACTAGCTCTCGTGATGACGGTGGCGCCGGCATTGGCGAAAGATCCGGTGCCCGACAACCCGGCGGACGCTGCCCGCAAATATTGCGCGGGCGCTTACAAGCGCTACTGCGCGAAGATACCGGCGGAAGGCATCGAGTCACTCAATTGCCTCAAGCAGAATGTGAAGCGTCTGCCGCGCGCCTGCCGTAAGGCGGTTGAGGCGCTGTGAGCGGCGGCGGTGGTAAGCCGGTGCCGCACTGACGTTTTTTTTCTGGGCATTCTGGGGATATCTACAATTTTGCCATAAATCTAACGTGGCGATGCTTTTCTGGTAACAGTCGGCCACCGGCGTCATCACCCGCCGGTGGCCTCTCTATGGGGCCGCCGTCTCCGGACTGCGGTCCCTTTTTTCAGAGCGCGTCTTGGCACACTCCGAAAAATCCCGGCGGGAACTTTCGAGCGTTATCATGGCGCAGGGCATGCGCCGACGCTGTGACTCAGGTCACACGTGCGGCGTTTTGTTTTTACGCTTGTGGAAAAGTCGCCATTACGCCGCGAGCGACGTCACCACGGCGGCGTAGTGGGAGAGCGCGGCGGTGAGCACGAAACCGTGCCAGATCGCGTTCTGGAACCGCAGGCCTCGCCACGCATGGAACACGACGCCGACCGAATAAAGCACGCCGCCAATGGCGATGAGCGCGAGCGTCAGCGGCGCGAGCGCGGCGGTGATCGGCCCGATGGTGAAAACGCCGCTCCAGCCCATGATGAGATAAAGCGCAACGGACGTGCGGTCGAAACGGCCCGGCCATAGCAGCTTGATCGCGATGCCGGCGAGCGCGGCGGCCCAGATGGTGGCGAGCATGATGGTCGGGACGGCGCCCCGCATCGGCAGCATGAACGCAGTGTAGGTCGCCGCGATCAGCAGATAGATCGCCGAATGATCGAAGCGGCGCAGCCACCATTTGAACGGCGAGACCGGCCACAAATTATACGCGGCAGAAAAGCCGAACATCGCAAGCAGGCCGGCGAGATAGATCGCGACGGCAGCACGCTGCGCGAATGTGCCGTGCACGGCGATAACGATGAGCACGGCGGCGCCGGCAATCGCCATGGCAACGCCGAGGATATGGACGACCGCATCGGCGAGAGTCTCGCCGCGGTCATAGTCCCAGTCCCACGTGAATGGAGAGGTCATGCCGCTCGCTTAGGTGTGCATTGCGGCGAGGAAGGGGCGGGAAGAGGGCGGTGGCGGCCAGTTACGCCCGTCAGCGGAAGCGTTGAATAGCAGCGAATGTTCGACGGGCTTACGCCAGGCAATGCTTGCGGGTGCGAAGCTGACATCACCTCAGAGATACGGCGATGTTCGCTAATGACCAAAGCGGACATATCCGCGCTTGCGAGCGGCAAATTAAGGTCCGCTTTCGGGGGTAAAGCGGACATGCCGCTGATATCGCGCAATGTCTGCTTGTGACCCGAAGCGGACATCGTCCCCTTTCAGAGTGTTGGCCTAAACCGGTACGATGGGGTGTCTTTAGCCTAGGGAGCAACAATGAGGCGGCGCGAGTTCATCACCTTTCTCAGCGCCGCAGCGGCTACATGGCCGCTTCGTGCACTAGCGCAGCAGTCCAGAAAGATGTTTCGGATTGGGTTTCTCTCATCCGCGAACCCGCGCTCTGCGCCCTTCATGCAAGCCTTTGAGCAAAGATTGCGCGACCTGGGCTACATCGAGGGTCAGAGCATCGCGATCGAGTTCCGGAACGCCGAGGGACAGGTTGATAGACTACCTGGTCTCGCTGCCGACCTGGTCCGTCTCGACGTGGACGTTATCGTCACGGCCACCGATCTCGCAACTCGTGCCGCCAAGGAGGCCACAACTAGGATTCCCATTCTCATGGTGGCGATTAACTACGACCCGATCGCGCTTGGTTACATCGACAGTCTCGCTCGGCCTGGCGCGAACGTCACGGGGCTATTCTTCCAGCACCTCGAATTGTTGGCCAAACGGTTCGGGCTGTTCAAGGAGATGTTGCCGTCCGTTGGCCGAGTCGCCGTCCTCTCCGACTCGATCACTGCCGACCAACTCAAGGTGGTGGAAGCGGCAAACCAGTCGGTGGGCTTCGAGCTCCAACCATTGGATCTGCAAAATCCGCCGTACGACTTCGAGAACGCGTTCCGCGTCGCAATGCGGTCCCGCGCCGAGGCGGTCTTCGTGTTGGAGAGCGCGCCCATGTTCCGCGGACGTACTCAAATCGTGCAGCGCGCCATGGAAAATCGACTGCCGACGAGCTTCGCTTTCCGAGACTATGTGGAAGCTGGTGGCCTCGTCTCTTACGGCGTGAACTTCTCGACAATGTACAGGCGCGCCGCCGAGTACGCTGACCAAATTCTGCGGGGCGCCAAGCCGGCCGATCTCCCAGTGGAGCAGTCTGCCAAATTCGAACTGGTGATCAATCTCAAGACCGCCAAAGCGCTGGGAATCACCATCCCACCGATGTTGCTCGCCCGCGCTGACGAGGTGATCGATTAGGCACGATGTCCGCTATTGGCACTTAGCGGACATGCGGCCACGACCTTTCAATGTCCGCTTTCAGGGGTAAAGCAGACATCGCGCGGACCTTTCGCCATGTCCGCTAATGACCCAAAGCGGACATTTCTGCTCGCAGAGGAGTTGATATATTAGGTATTAAAGTACTACCCAATACGCTCCGTCATTAAAGCAACGCGTGATTCCAGATTTGCGCCATGTCATGGTCGCATCGTGGCGTTCGGTCGATTAGTTAGGGGGCGTACAAATGTTACGTTTGAAAACACGCTTGCCTGCTTTGTTGCTGTGTGCGGCTGCGTTTAGTTTTTGCAGTTCTGCGCAAGCCAACCTTGTAACAAATGGTGGATTTGAAACTGGCGATTTCGCCGGGTGGACGCAGACGGGAAATACTGGCTTTAGCGGCGTACAATCGCTCGTTCTCGTGCCGGTGCACAGTGGCAATTTCAGCGCGTTCTTTGGTCCGGTCGGCTCGCTTGGCGGCATTAGTCAGAACCTCGTGACGATACCGGGACAACTCTACGTCGTGGATTTTTGGTTCCTGGCTGACGGGGCCACCCCGAGCTTCTTTAGTGCAACGTTCGGTGGGACCACGCTGACGAGCCAAACCAACCCTGCGGCTTCTTCCTCGTTCCTTGAATTAGCTTTCTTAGTGACCGCTACCTCGGGGACCACGGCTTTGGGGTTCAACTTCCGCGACGACCCTCATTTTTTCCTCCTTGATGACGTGAGCGTCAATCAAGCGACGCCACTCCCGGCAGCACTGCCTCTCTTCGCTGGTGGGC